>WAPX01000018.1 GCA_015520485.1 Archaeoglobaceae archaeon | reverse complement strand
GTAGTGGTGGTTTTCCGTCATGGGTTAACAACTTGTTAGAAGACGCTGGAACTGGATACTATGCTACCAAGGTTAACGGCAAAGATGTAAAAATCCCCACAGGTCGTGTAAACGTAAAGAGTTTGGGATATCTGATAACTTACTATCAGCTCGAGTTAAATCATCCAGCTGATCCAATTCAGATGTGGGACGATCCACAATACATAAAAGCCCTTTATGACGGCATTTCGGAACACGACTACTACTTTAAGACGATAGTAAATGCGTTCGCCGATTGGGCTCAGTGGGACTACTGGCTTAAGTACTGGCTCAATAGTGTCGGAAACTGCATAGACATAGTCGCAATCGATCATTATCCGGGAACTTGGGCATATGAGTCATACGATCACTGGAACGAGCTTGATACACTGTTCAGTATAGCTGACTAATACGGGAAACAAGCTGCAGTAATGGAGACTGGATATACAACATATTACTCAGGAGGTGCACCGTTAGTATGGGCAGATATTCCACACACTGAAAACAAGCAGAGAAACTTCATAAACTCGGCATTGCCAGCAATAAGACAGAAAGCTCAACAACACAATCTGGTATTCGTTACTTGGTATGAATTGGTCGACGAGCCAAACGCAAATCCAATTGTACCAGCAGAGAGCGAATTTGGAATTTGCAAGAGCGACTTATCTCCAAAGTTCGGATACAACGACTTGAAGTATCAGTTCAGTCTATTTGGGTGATAGAAAGATGAAAAGTAAATTTTACAAATTTATTTTTTTAGAGTATTTTCTTGGTCTTGGTTACACGATTGGCTTTCCAATTTTTGGTGGTATGCTTTATTACGCATATCCACCCTTTATAGTCATGTATCCCGTTGGATTAGCCGGATTTTTTGGAATTATTCCGCCAGAGCTAACCAGCCTAATCACAAGGTTAGACGGCGTTACGATGCTGATCGTAAACACCATACCTCAGGCATACATTGTTTACAATCTTTACAGAATCGCTTTTAAAAGCGAGGTAAGGAAAGGAATTTTGATTTTTATAATTTTACATCACTTGCTGTATGCAATTTACTGCGCTATGTTTATATTAACACATCTGCAGGATATATTGCATTTATACTATCTGAGTGAACGTCTATATTCCATAGTATACTCGGTTAGAGTTCCTTTAAACGCTTACGTTGCATTTGCAGTATGGAGGTGTATTCATGAAAGTAATTAAGCTGGTAGCGTGGAGTTATGCTGTTGGATTAATTATCTACATAGTTTTGCTCTTCACACCTTTCGCTTTAGCCGTGGTATGGCCTCTGGGTATGCTACCTCTTCTCCTTCCACTGGCGGGATGCTGGGGAGTGATACCCTATCCGGTGGTAGAATATCTCGTTGTGTCGTACACGACCGGTGTTGAAGGATTGCTTGCTCTAATCTCGTATTATGTCGTTCTCATCTCTGCCATAGCCTGCCAGCTGCTGATACTGATTAAGCTGATCAGATTTGGGCTGACAGGAACGAAAAGAATTTTAAACCTCGTTTCGACGCACCACCTGATTGTGGGAATTTCGCTCTTTGCGTTTTTTTGCGTGTATGTGCCTTTAAGAGATTCCCAATCTGGAATTAACGTTTTCTCTGCGAACTATTTGTTCTTAGCATTGCTGGGCGTGTACGGCTTTCTGATCAACTATGCTGTATTTTCTGATTTAAGGAAAGTAAGAATAAAGATAAAAAAGATAAAAAAAGAAAAATAAAAATTAAAGTACTTTCTCCTTGCCTTTGCCCGGTGCTGGAACGAATTCAACGCCCGGATGTCTCTGCATCATTGGCTGCGGGTACAGGTTCATGAGCTCGTAGACTTCCTCCGGCACGTCAGTTGAAACCGGTAAACCGAGCTCTCTCGCAACCTCAACAGTAATCGGGTAATCGTGAGTCCACCTGCCTTCGGTCATTATGTTTGCTATTTCCATTGCCTTCTTCTCTCCAACCCTGTCCTTTAACAGGTCGAAGACGAAGTCTCTAACCTGTTTTATAGCTTTTTCAGCAATATCCGCCATTATCAGGGTTTCGTCGTCAACGTCCTTTGGTTCCTTCTTTTTAACAGCCCTGATTATCGAGGGAGCGGGGTAGTTCATGAGCTGTGGATCTACAGGCCCCAGAACGGCGTTCGGATCCATGACTATTTCATCGGCTGCGAGAGCTATCAATGTTCCACCGCTCATTGCGTAGTGCGGGACTATTACAGTCGTCTTCGCTCTGTGAGATTTGATGGCCTTGGCTATCTGACTGGCTGCAAGAACCAGACCGCCCGGCGTGTGTAGTATCAGGTCTATTGGCTTGTCGTCAGGCGTGCTCCTTATTGCTCTGAGAATTTGTTCGCTGTCCTCGACGTTGATGAACCTGTAAAACGGTATTCCGAAAAGACCTATGCTTTCCTGTCTGTGTATCATCGTTATAACGTTGCTTCCCCTTTTTTTACCGAGCTTTAGCATTACCTTCTTTCTCGCCACCTCAAGCTGTCTGTACCTCAGCTGCGGAGCGAGTATGAGCCAGACCAGAAATATCCACCAGAAGGCATTTATGAAACCCGAAATTCCATAGTCCGGGGAGCCCATTTTTCCAAATCTCCTTTCAACTATTTAGGAATTATCTGTACTTCTTTTCAGAAAATACCGGTTAGTACGGTTACCAGCATGCGAAACGTTTAAATACAACAATATACTAACCTTAGGTTAGGAAGATAAAGTAAAAGTAATAAAATAATAATTCCGAAAGGAGGGTGAGAACCATGATTTTAGATCCGTTCGAAGAGCTGAAGAGAATTCAGGACAGGATAAACAGGCTGTTCTCAGAGTTTGAAAAGTTCGGTCTCAGGGACATAGCTCCGGCAGGATTATCCACTCCGGTGGACGTAATAGACGAGGGAGATGTGGTTAAAGTCGTAATCGACATGCCGGGGTTCAAGAAGGAAGACATAGAAATCTACGTCGAGGGCAACGACCTCGTGGTAAGGGCTACAAGAAAAGAAGAAATCGATGAGAAAAAGGGCAACTACATAAGAAAGGAGAGAAGGTACGGAGAGGTATACAGGAGAATCCCAATACCAGAGGGACTCGAAGTGGAGAAGGCGAAGGCGAACTACAACAACGGCGTGCTCGAAATAGTTATCCCGAGAAGCGAGAAATCGAGGAAGAAGATCGAGCTTGGTTAAATTCAAAAGACTTTTTTAATTTTTCCCGCAGTCCTCTTTTATGAACCGGACACCAGAACTCAAATTTGGCATTCTCGTCAGAAAACCGGAAGTCAGGATGGCGGAGGATTTAAAACCCGTTCTCATGGAACCCGATTTGTTGAAGGAAAACTTTCCGGCTTATTTCATGTACCGGGACCTCTACGAGAGTGAGGAAGACAGGAAAAAGATAGTAGACAACTCACTGAGGTACGATGTAACCGTTATACCTCCCGCAAAGGTCGGGAGGGAGTACATAAAGACCTACGGGCACTACCATCCAAAGGTTAACGAGGTGAGCTATACAGAGGTTTACGAGGTCATTGAGGGGAGAGCAATATACCTGCTTCAGAAAAGGGAAGGCGGAGATAACAGAATTGTGGATGTGCTCGCAGTTCTGGCTGAAAAGGGGGACAAAGTCGTAATTCCTCCAGATTACGGGCACGTTACAATAAATCCGTCAGACGAAGTTTTGAAAATGGCGAACTGGGTGTGCAGAGATTTCTCCTCAATCTACGAACCCTACAGAAAGCTGAGAGGCGGATGTTACTACTACACGGATGAGGGCTGGGTGAAAAACGAAAATTACGATGTGCCGGAAATAAGAATTGTGAAACCGGTGATACCCGACTGGCTCTGCATTTCCAAGAAAGAAAATATGTACAGCCTCGTAAACGATATCGACGTGCTGAAGTTCCTCGTTGACCCCACGTGCGTTGAGTACGAGGTTTTTGAGGAAATCTGAAATTAAAAATCCGGAAAAATCTGAAAGGTGGGAGCATGGACGCCGTTCACCCGATTGATTACAGGTACGGTACGGAAGAAATGAAGGCGATCTGGAGCGAGAGGTCGAAAATAGAGAGAATGGTTCTCGTCGAAATTGCGCTGCTGAAAGCTCTGGCAAAAAGAGGATACCTGAGCGAAGAGGAAGTGAAAAAAGCGGAAAAGGCTGCGAGAAAAGTCACTCCAGAGAAAGTTAAAAGAATAGAGGCTGAAATCAAGCACGACATCATGGCTCTCGTGAGGGCAATCTCAGAAGAAGTGGAGAAGGTGAGTCCCGAAGCGGCGAGATGGATACACTTCGGTGCGACGTCAAACGACATAATAGATACGGCAACAGCAACCCAGCTGAGAGATTCCGTAAAGATTTTCGAGAAAAAAATAGCGAAGCTCGCTTTAACTCTCGTCGAGAAAGCAGTTCAGCACAAAAACACCATCTGTCTCGGAAGAACTCACGGTCAGGCGGCACTTCCGACAACCTATGGTTTCAGATTTGCTCTCTGGGCTGCTGAGATTGCGAGGCACCTCGAAAGGCTGGAGGAAATGAAGCCAAGGCTTATAGTTGGACAGCTCAGCGGTGCTGTGGGAACGCAGGCTGCGTTTGGAAAGGACGGGCTGGAGATAGAAAGAGATGTCATGAAGGAGCTCGACCTGAAACCAGCTTTAATTTCCTCTCAAATAATTCCGAGAGACCACTACTGCGAGTACGTATCTTTTCTTGCCAACCTCTCAGCAACTCTCGAAAAAATAGCGACGAACATAAGACTTCTGCAGAGGTCTGAAGTTTCCGAACTGATGGAAAGTTTTGGTGAAAAGCAGGTTGGAAGTTCGACCATGCCTCACAAGAGAAATCCAGTAGACTGCGAAAACGTCTGCGGACTTGCGAGAATAACGAGAGGTTTTGCCGAACCTCAGAGAGAAAGTTCAATCCTGTGGGAGGAGAGAGACCTTACGAATTCGTCTGCTGAAAGAATTACCTTGGTTGAAAGCTCCGTGCTTGCCGATCACATACTGACTAAAATGATTAAAGTTGTGGAAAGACTGGAAGTAGACAGAGAAAAAGCTAAAGAGAACCTCGAAAGGCTCGGAGGCATAAATTTGAGCGAAGCGGTTATGGTTGCTCTGACGAAGAAGGGTATGAGCAGACAGGAAGCTCACGAAAGAGTTAGAAAAGCAGCAATGAAATCCTACACCGGAAAGAGTTTTGAGGACTGCTTGCTCGAAGACGAGCAGATTTCAAAGCTGCTGAGCAGAGAAGAGATACGAGAGCTGCTAATTCCAGAAAACTACCTTGGAACCGTTCAGGAAAAAATAGAAAGCGTTAAAAAATACGTCGAGGCTGTATGTTCTAAGGTGGGTTAAAGTTGCCTCAGCGTTTTCTGGGGATATCCGGTACTTTCAATTTTCACCATCATTATTATGAGTAAAGCTTAAATACTTCAAATTAAATAGTTTCATCTGGTGATGCAGCATGGTTAAGATCGTTCACGCCCAGACTGTCCTCCCTGAGCACGTGCTTGAAGAGCTGAAGAAAAAGACGGGAGAAACGGCGACAAAGGACGCTATAGCTAAGGCTGTGGAACACTACTTAGTATGCCCGTACACGCATGAGGAGCCGCTGGAGAAGAAACTGGAGGAAGTGATGAAGAGGAAGAAGAAGTAGTGTTTTTCTTTTTTCTTCGTCCGTATTACAATATGTAATATTCTTGAGCTGGAAATATTTATATACTCGTTTTTTACCGGACTTAGCGTGAAAAGTGAAAAAACCGGTAGAGTTACAAAAACTATTGAAGAAATCAACGAAAAAATCAAGCAGGGCAGCGTATGCGTTGTTACCGCAGAGGAGATGAAAGAAGTCGTCCAGGCGCTTGGAGCTGAAGAAGCAGCGAAGGAGATTGACGTTGTTACCACCGGAACCTTCGGTGCCATGTGCTCCACCGGTGTTTTTCTCAACTTTGGCCATTCTGATCCACCGATAAAAATGCAAAGAGTCTGGCTAAACGACGTCGAGGCTTATACTGGAATTGCCGCGGTTGACGCTTACATTGGAGCGACTCAGCAATCCAAAAAGAACGAAGAGTACGGAGGAGCTCACGTAATAGAAGAGCTTGTAAAAGGGGAGGAAATCGAGCTCAAAGCCGTTTCCGGGGGGACTGACTGCTATCCGGCAAAGGAGATCAGAACTGTAATAACGCTCGAAGACCTGAACTTTGCGGAAATGGTCAATCCGAGAAATGCTTACCAGAGGTACAACGCCGCAACGAACTCTTCCAGCAAGGTTCTGAGAACTTACATGGGAACGTTACTCCCCAATTTTGGAAACGTTACCTTTGCTGGCTGCGGTGAGATATCTCCCCTGCAGAACGATCCTGAATTCAGGACGATAGGCGTTGGTACCAGAATATTCCTGTGCGGAGCAAAGGGCTACATAATAGGGCACGGCACTCAGCACTGTCCGGGATATGCGACTCTAATGGTGAAAGGTAGCTTAAAGGAGATGAGGCCGGAATTCATGAGGGCTGCTTACATCCCGGGATACGGAGTTACGATGTTCGTAGGAGTTGGCGTTCCAATACCAGTTTTAGACGCTGAAATGGCCGAAAAGCTCGCAGTAAGGGACTCTGAAATAAAGACAAAGATAATAGACTTTGGAGTTCAGAGGAGAGACAGGCCTGTTGTCAGAGAGGTGACGTATTCGGAACTCAAGAGCGGGAAGGTTGAGATAAACGGAGAAGAGGTCAGGGTCTCACCCCTCTCGAGCGTTTACGTTGCGAGGAGGATAATGGACGAGCTCAAAACCAGAATTGAAAGGGGAGAGTTCTTCCTGAGTCTGCCTGTAGAGAGGCTGAGAGAGGGCAAACCGCTGAAACCGATGAGAACAGCTACGAAGCTCGTAAAGAGCGTGATGAGCAGGGTTGTGGTCGTTTCTCCGGAAACAGGGGTCAGAGAAGCGGCAAAGCTCATGATAGATAAGGGAATAAACCACCTGCCCGTCGTTGATGATGACAAAAAACTCGTCGGAATAATAACCTCGTGGGACATAGCCAAGGCCGTTGCTTCGGGAAAGACCGGGACTGTTGAGGAGATAATGACGAGAAACGTAATCACTACAAGCCCCGGAGAGGCAGTGGAGATAGCGGCGAGAAAGATGGAGGTGCACGAAATCTCAGCTCTGCCGGTTGTCGATAAGGACGGGAGAGTTGTGGGCATGGTGACGAGCGAAGACTTGAGCAAGCTCCTTGCCAGAAACAGATGAGGTGATATAATGCTTTTAAGGCTGAAATTTGACTCCAGAGTTGTTAAAAAACCCGTAATCTCCTCAGTGACGCTGAAGACTTCCGCCTTAATCAACATAATCAAAGCCGAAGTGGGACCAAGAAAAGGTGAGCTGATAGTCGAAGTCGAGGACTCCATGACCGAAAAGGTCGAAGAAGCTTTCAGAGAGTTCGGCGTTTCTGTTTGCAGGCTGAAGAAAAAAGTCCAGAGGAGTGACGAGTGCGTTCACTGCGGTGCCTGCATAAGCATGTGTCCGGTCGAAGCAATATGCATAGCAGAAGACGGCAGGGTAGAATTCATGGACAACTGCGTTCTGTGCGGAAACTGCGTGAAGGTATGTCCGGTAAAAGCTCTCAGCATACCGGTTTAATGTCCGTCTTATAAAACCTTATAAAATAAAACTATACAAAGAAATGAAGCTGAGAAGATTCAGGTTCAGGTACCTCGAAACCTCAGTAACTGTGCTCGCTGAGGATGAGGAAACGTACCGCCGTGCTGTAAATGCAATACTTGATGCAAGGTCTCAGGTGGAAAGGGCAATAGCGAGCAACCCCCTGTTTTACGTCTCTCTCGAGCCGATAGACTGCGAGTTTAACCTGCCGGTTGCAGACAGGATGTGTCGGGCTTCAAAACTCGCAGGAGTTGGGCCTATGGCCGCTGTTGCCGGGGGCATAGCTCAGTATGCGGTGGAGAACGTTGAGAGTGTAATCTTTGTGGATAACGGTGGAGACATAGCGATGAGGTGTGAAAGGGCAAAAATTGGAATATTCCCGACAGACCTCGCTCTAAAACTGGAGTTCGACTCACCCAGAGTTTACTCGGTATGCACTTCGAGCGGCAGGTACGGTCACTCAATAAGCTTTGGAGATTGCGATGCTGCAGTCGTACTGGCTGACGATGGGTTTACGGCAGACGCTTTTGCCACGGCACTAGGGAACGAGATAAAGCGGGGATTTGGCAAAAAAGAAATAGAAAACGCAGTGGAGGAGTTCTGGAGTAAGTCTAAGAAGTACATTGACGGAATCGTGGTCGTGAAAGACGGCTACATCGGAATTGCGGGAGAAGTGAATCTCGTTAAGGCAGAATTTGACGAGAAGCTAATCACCAGATGGTGATACCACGCTCTGGCTGCTCAGCATAGCATTTCTGTTCAGCCTGCATCAGGTTTCGGTCAGGAAAGGCACCTTAAACGCCAGCACTGCTGTTGGAACTCTTTTCAGCATCGCCACTACCGCTGCGCTTTTTTCGCTTGCTTCTCTGATTGCAATCCTGTTTTTTCACCCAACAGCTTTCAGCCTGAAGTTCGTGGAGCTGATGGTGATTGCTGGACTTATTCACTTTGCCTTTGCGAGAGCTGTATTCTACCAGTGCATTTCGAGGCTCGGGGCAAACGTAGCAGCAACTCTGGCAACGACGAGAATCTTTTTTGCCGCCGCCCTTGGCTACCTTATCCTTGGCGAGGGTTTGAGCTTCAAAACAGCGGTTATGGCAGTTCTGGTTTTCTCAGGTGTGGCTGTGCTGACGTTCAGAGTCGTAAAAGACGTTTTCGGAGTTACACTCGGCATTGCGACTGGCTTTTTGTCCGCTCTCGCTTCTGTATTCGCAAAGAAAGGTATGCTCGTTCAAATGGCAAGCGCTGGGTTAGAAGCCGTAACTGGAACGGCTCTCGGATACGTTGCATCTCTTGCAGCGTTCTACCTGTTTCTCGTTTTCATTGGCTCGAATTTTGCTGGTTTTGCTGACTCCTTTTCTGGCAGAATTGCTGCGATTGATGAACATGTAAAACCCTCAAAAAGCTCTGCGAGGAATGCAGAATATGCGTACACCGGAGAAATAAAGTTCAGCAGAAGTTACCTGCCGTTCGTTCTCGGGGGCGTTTTCGTCGGTTTCGGGCACTTCCTCAGGTATGTGGCTCTGTATCACTACAGCGTATGTCTGGTCGAAACTTTCATAAGCGTTTATCCCATTTTCACATACCTGCTTTCGGGACTGTTCGTCAGGAGGTTTGAAGTCTTCAATTTAAAGTTCTTGGCTGCAGCCCTGCTGATAATTGCCGGAGTTGAGTTTTATCTGGTTTACTGAGGCTTACTGCCGTTTGCCGTTAAATTCTGCTATATAAATTCTAACACAATTTCCGATTCTGAAACCGGACAAAAAATAAATAAAAAAATAAAAAATTAAAACAGGTTTAATCCAATCCCGCTCTCTATCATCTTCCAGCCCATGTAAAGCATGACGATGACGAATATGTACTTGAGCTTCTTTGCAGGAAGTCTGTGAGCTGCTCTGGCACCAAGCTGAGCCATCAGAACACTCGTCGCGGCCAGAAGCAAGCCCGATTCTACGTTAACGTATCCGATGAGGTGGCCTATGGGTGATGTGAAAGGGACGCCCGCTTTCAATCCGTTGTAAATGTAGCCGGCAATACCACCTAGGCTCGTGAATATCATCAGAGCTGTTGAAGTTCCGACTGCGAGGTGCATACCAAATCCCAGCGCTACGACCATTACCGGAACCATCAGAACTCCACCGCCTATTCCTATTATTCCGGTAACTATGCCGAGCGGAAAACCCCACGCAGCCCAGATGAGCGGGTTTTTCACGGGTTCTCTCTCACTCTCCGAAGCTCTGGCTGTGAGCATCCTGATGGCTCCGATAACGACTGCCAAACCAAAGAGAATCCTCAGAACGTTTTTTGGCAGAATTGCTGCGATTGATGAACCTATCACCGCTCCAATTGCACCCGTTACTCCAAGTACGACTGCCGCTTTCCACCAGACGTACCCTTTTTTGCTGTGAGCATACGCCCCGCTCATTGCAGTTGGAAACACGACCATCAGATTTGTTCCGAAGGCAACCATTGTCGCTGTTTGTGGATCCATGCCCATTGCCGTGTAGACCCAGTACTGAACGGGTATCATTATGAAGCAGCCTCCTACTCCGAGTAAACCGCTTGCAAATCCAACTCCCAAACCCGTTATCAGCAGTACTACCATCTCCTCCACCATGCCCATCATTCAACCAATCACCTCGATTTGGTTTAAAGATTACACAGTATATTTAGTTTTTGCTTAAAAATTAATCCAAAATTAGGTTTTTCCAAAATAAACCAAAAATTAATAACTGGCAAAAACGAAACCAATCTATGAAGGTTGGTTTGATAAGATGTGAAATAGTAGCAGACTTCTGTCCAGCGTCATCCTGTCTGAGCAGCATGAAGAACAAAACCGGAGCTTTTGAGGGAGTTGATGAGGAAGTGGAGCTCGTTGGAATTATGACCTGCGGAGGGTGTCCGGGCAAGAAAGTTGCGTCAAAGGTCAGGTCTTTGATTGCGAAGGGCGCGGACACAATAGTCCTGTCGTCATGCATAAGTAAAGGCTACCCCGTGGGAAAGGCTTTTCCGTGCCCGACTGCTGAGGAGATAAAGAAAGCTGTAACGGCTACAGCTAAAAAGTGCGGAAATGCCAAAGGTGTTGAAGTCCGCATTGTTGACTGGACTCATTAGCCGTCTATTTTCTTCCCGACTTCTGCATCATAATAATCTGGAGCGGTATTTTGATAATTTTTTAATAAAGTCTTCCAGAAAAACGTTTGATGAGGGTTCCGGTATTTGCAAAAATGGTATCTATATCTCTTTTCTTCTCAATTCTGTCGTTAGCTCTTTTTCTCGCTTCACTTCACGCTCCGGCAGATACTGTTTACGTTTACGTCATATACATGTTTATAATAATCGTGGGAATATCTTTTTTCGTTGCCGGAACCATAACAGAGCCTGTAAACGAGTTAAAAAAGGGATTTGAGGGGCTGATGAAAGGTGAAATGGTTGCAGTCAAGCTTGACACCGGCGATGAGCTCGAAGAACTTGCAAACGCGTTTAACTACACGGCAAACGTCCTTTTTCAGCAAAGAGAGGAGCTGAGGAGGAGCAGGGAAAGGTACAGAAATCTCGTGGAGGAAATAAACGACTGGGTCTTTGAGCTCGACGAAAACCTGAAGTTCACTTACTCAAGCCCCAAGGTCAGAGACATTCTGGGATATGAGGACGTCGTGGGTAGAAGCATAAACGAATTTCTGAAAGAAGAAATCAAACTCGGTAAAGACGATACGCGACTGGAACTCGAATTCATTGCAGGAGATGGAAGGAGTGTTTTTGCTGAGGTCTCTTTTAAACCTTTCTTTTCCAGTTCTTCAGAATTGGTGGGGTACAGGGCTGTTTGCAGAGATATAACCAGAAAGAAGAAGGCCGAGGAGAAAATGCGTTACCTTGCTAACGTGGTGGAAAACGTCGTGGATGCTGTGATATCCCTCGACGGAGAGGGTAAAATAGTGAGCTGGAACAGGGGTGCTGAGAAGACCTTCGGTTTCAGAGCAAAAGACGTTGTGGGAAAGCATTACTCGATTTTGGTTCCAAAAAGCCAGCGCGGTTTATGGGAGAGAAAAATGAATGAGGCAAGGGAGAGCATTAGATTCGAAAGTCTCGGCATGAAAGTTGACGGGACAAAAATACAGGTCGACGTCACGCTCACAAAAGTTGCGGGCATGTATGCAGTGATAATCAGGGACATCACTGAAAGAAAGAAGTCTGAAGAAGAGCTGAGAAAGGCGTACACCCAGCTTCAGGAAAAAACCATAGAGCTTGTAAGAAGCAAGAAAGAGCTGGAATACCTCGCCAATATAGTCGAGAACTCAAGCGACGCAATATACTCCGTCAATCTCGATGGTAAAATTACGAGCTGGAACAGAACTGCGGAAAGGATGTTCGGCTGGAGCAGGGAAGAAGCTTTAAACATGCACGCAGATTCTTTACTTCCCGAAGAGCTAAAGGGTGAAACTGAACTCATACTAAGAAAGATTTCAGAGGGCATAACTTCAATGACCTACGAGACGAGGAGAGTTACAAGAACTGGAGACATAATAAACGTTGAGGTAACGATTTCTCCAATCTACGGTAAAAACGAAATCAGCGGTTTTTCGGTTATTGCGAGGGATGTGAGCATGAAAATAGAGGCCGAAAGCAGAATCCTCAGGAGGGTGCTCAAGTACGACCTCGAGAGAGGCAGAGTTTACCTGGTAACTGACAGTGCTTTATGCATGGACATAGTCGAAGACTTCCTGAAATGTGGCTGCAATGCCACGGTTATTTCAAGGTACCTCGAAATTAAAGGAGCCAGAAACTACAGAATATCCAGTAAAAAGGGTAAAGACTTCGTTTCTCCAGACCCGAAAATCGTGGAAAAAACGATTATCAGTGTTCCGGGCTGGAACAACGTCGTACTCGTCGAGCTCGATTATTTGCTGATGGAAAATAGCTTTGATGAAGTACTCAAATTCGTTCAGGAGATAAGAGATACAGTGCATCTGCTCGGTAAGGGTGTTGTTATCTTTACCGTCGATCCGGAAATTCTCGAAGAGAAGGAGCTCAGACTGCTGTACAAGGAATGCAACCTCGTCAGGGCTAAACCAGCACAGCAGAACATGCCTGTCAAGTGTTACGAAATTTTAAGACATGTTTACATGCAGAGCAGAGTTGGAGAGAGAGTTAACATCGCAGAACTGATGGACGTGTTCAAGATGTCGAGGAATACTGTAAAGAAGTACGTGAGGCAGCTTGAAAGCATGGGTCTCGTGAAGGTCGTGAAAGACGGCAGGTTCAGAGTTGTAGTTCCAACCCAGAAGGGAATGGAGGTTTTTTCTGAGGGTTACGAACTTGAATTTGTTTAAGTTTTGACTTTTGATTAATTTAAATATTAAACATTAAATATTAAAAGGTTTGAATGCCGAATACCGGTACTTGTATTGCCTTCAACCACACTTATCACATCGTGAGTATAAGCAGAGCCAGAATGTTGGCGGCAATCCTGCTTATCAAAATGACTGTGGCAACTCTAAGTCCGAGAGACTTACCCATTATAGAGGCTGCTACTGGAAACGTGTTCCTCGACACTTCAACGAAGGAGTGGCATATCGAAGCGAGAAACAGAGAAATCAGCAGAGCTTTTCCCGAAAGCAGGTTTTTTGAGAGCAGAGAACCGGCAGTTGCAATTGCTGCGAGCATGCTCGGAAAGCCGGTAGCCACAACCACAACTGACGCAGGAGGCAATCCAAAAGCAGAGAGACAGGAGGCAAAGGATTCCAAGTATTTCAGAAATCCGAGATCAAATACAAACATGACCGAAAAAACTGTAATGGAAAGGGTAAGAGATATTCTCGCAAACCTTTTCAGAGTATTCTTCAGTCCTATCTCCGGAATTTCAAAATTCAGTTCTCTTTTTCCATTCAGAGTCCTTCTCGCAATGAGAATGCCGAAAACGGAAATTGCACCTCTCGTGAGCAGTATGAACAGTATGTAGTAAATACCCCACACGCCGAGAGTCGGAATGGCTATGGGTATGAGAAAGACTATGACGAGTCTGAGAGTTCTTGGAAACATTCCGACAAGAACGGCTATTACTGCTTCCCTGTCGTCTATTATGCCGTCTCTGTGAAGCTCGGACAGAATTGTGTACGCAACCACTGGATGAATCAGAAATGCCGCAACAGCTGTACCGCTCTTCATGCCGAACTTTGACGTTAGAGAGGATATCAGCTCGACAAGTTTCTTGAATACAGGTATCGAGTACATGTAGTTTGAAATAAGGAGACCGAAGAAGATGGCCGGAATTACAATTCTGAGAATGTTAACGGTGTCTGAAATCGCACGCATCAGTACCTGTAACACCACGTAGCATCTGATTGAGCATTTTTAAATTTTGTCTCAAAGTTTCTGTCTTTGAAGTCTCTGAGTTCGACGCAGCAAAAAAGATTTAAACATCGCAGGGTTAACTCAGAATCGGGCGGGGGTTGCCGAGTCAGGAAAAGGCGCTGGCTTGAGGGGCCAGTCCCGCAGGGGTCCGAGGGTTCAAATCCCTCCCCCCGCATTTATACAACAGTTAGTGCTGTCGTAAACGGTAAAGAACGCAACCCAGCAACAAATAACAAAAATAACAAATTTTAGAAAATAACAGAATTCGCAGTTTACGGGGATTCACCAAACTTGAACCTGTGCCTGTCCTTTAACTCCCTCTTTTTGCCCTCGTTCCACCCGCTAACTCTCTGGTAATATCCGGTAATTCTGGAGTAGCATTCAACATCTTTACTGCCACAGGACGGGCAGGTGTCGCTTATGCCTCCGCTGACCTTCTGGCACCTCCTGCAGTAGGTCATGTCCTTCGTGTACGCCCAGTACCCTATCAGCGTCTTGGTTGCAATCTTCTTTGTGAGCTTCCACAAAAGCTCCGGGGATGGAGAGCTTTCACCCAGCCATACGTGAGCCATCATTCCTCCGTTGCACAGCGGGTGGAAGGATCCCTCTATCTTCAGCCTCCTGAAGAGCGGAATGTTTGCACTCACCCTGCAGTGCGAGGAGTTCGTGTAGTAAATGCTGTCTCCTTCACCCTGAACCACTGCATCTCTGAAGTACTTTCTGTCAAGTCTCGCAAACCTGTAAGCTGTCGATTCTGCGGGAGTCTGGGTAATGACCCACCTCAAACCCGTCTCTTTTGACCACTCCACAGCGGTATCCATCATGAACTTGATGACCTTCAATCCAAAGTTCCAGGCGGCTTCGCTTTCGTGTAGCTCTTCTCCCGTAAAGGCTTTCAGCATTTCATTCAAACCGACGAAGCCTATAGACCTGACGACTTTGTCAACTCTGTAGTACGGCTCTCCGTCAACGTCCTGAGTGAGGAAGGGAAGAGAACCGTTCTCCATTCCCCTCTTTATTACATCTGCCTTTATTTCTATTATTCTGCGAGCGAGAATCATTCTTTCCAGAAGTAAATCGAACAGCTCGTCCTCATCTCTCGATTCGTAGGCAATTCTTGGCAGGTTTATTGATACAACCTGCAGAGAGCCGGTTCTCATGCATCCCCTTTCAAAGTCTTTCCAGTCGTTAGCATCTGGACTCAGAACGAGCCTGCAGCACTGGGCAAACACGTTGTCTGGCAGGTATCCTGCTAGCAAGTTCAGGAAGTACGGGGTTCCGAACTTGGCTACGCACCTGTGAACAGCAATCATGAATTCCTCAAATCCTTCCTTCCTGAAACACTCCTTTCTGAGCTTGTAGTTTGGTTTGGGGAAGAAGAAGGGCTTTCCGAGGTAATCTCCTTCCAGATATACTTCAGTTATTGCATGAGCGAACTTTATTGCCTCCTCCTCAAAATCTCCGTAAGTTACGGAATCTCTCACAACACCTCCGGGCAGAACAGCAGGCATGTCAGCAACAATGCTTGGCACGCCGTACTCTATGTCTATGTCTGAAAAAACGGTCTGACCACCTCTTGCCACGTACATCTGAGCCATTTCGTAAACGAACATCTGTGCAAGCTGTTTCATTTCTCTGTAGGATTTACCTGCCAGATACGGAGCAAGCCAGACGTTAAAGAAGTCCAGTCCCTGCCCACCCGCAAAGTTGGTCTGTGCCGCAGCGAGGGCTTTGGCGGCGTGGAGAACTGCAACTTCAGCATTCTTGGCAGGTCCGGCAACTGCTGTGTTCTCACCCGTTCCATCGACTTTCAGACCGTTTTTGAGGAACCACCTCAGGTCGTGCTGGAAACAGTAGGGTCTTGTGGCAAAGTACTCCAGGTCGTGGATGTGGATTTCACCCCTCATGTGCGCATCTGCAAGTTCGGATGGAAGAATGTGGAGAAGAGCGTACTCCTTCATAACACCATCTGCCACGAGCTTGTGAATCGTTTCCGGATTGTGCTGCAGATTTGCGTTCTCGTTTGAACCCCTCTCTATCAGCTTCGTCACGTCGTAAACTGGTAAGCCGAGTCTTGTGTACGACTTTCTCGCCTCTTCCAGCCCCCTTTCTAAGAGCTTCACGTTAACGATTTCTCTTATCAGCGGAGCTGATATGAATTCGAGGTCCAGAGCTTTAATTCCCCTTTCAACTTCCAGTGCTATTTCCTCTGCAAGCTCTCTCGATATTCCAGTCTCCTTTATCAGGGATTCCACTATTTTTGACCTGTCAAAACCTTCGATTTCGTTACGGGATGTTCTGACGAAAATGTCCGGCGATTTAAGAGAGGTTTCAACTTTCACTTTCCCCACTTTCTTCAATTTTTCCACCTCCTCAGGGATTGGCTTTAGCACAAACAGTTTAGCTGAAGCAATTGGAATATCCAAGTGTATCTGGTTAGAGAAGTACGTAAAGTAAAAACAACTTTCAGATGATGCAGACGAAACACTGTTAAATTCGAACGACCAGTCAATGTACATGTTGCTGGCATTTATTTCGGATGTCCACGCAAACCTGCCGGCCATGGAAGCGGTAGTGGACAGGTTGAATAACTGTGATGAGATTTACTGCTGTGGTGATGTGGTTGGGTACTACCCGTATCCGGATGAAGTCGTTGAGATGTTCAAACAGCTTGAAGTAAAATCGGTAATGGGTAATCACGATTTTGCGGTGGTTACAAACGATTTTTACGGTTTCAACGAAATGGCGAGAGCAGCGGGAACGTGGACCACAAAGAATGCGAGTGAAGAAACACTCGATTACCTGGCGGAGCTCCCTCTGAGCATTGTCACTGAAGACTTCTCCATATACCACGGAAGGCCGGGAGAGGGCATGGAAGTTCTGTTTGACTACGTTTTTCCAGAAGACGATCTCGAGCAGTTCGTTGTTGGAGGTAACGTCGTTGTTGGACACTCTCACATACAGTTCGTAAGGTGTTTTCGGGGCAGGTTTTTCCTCAATCCCGGAAGCGTTGGGCAGCCGAGGGATGGGGATCCAAGAGCGGCGTATGCTATCCTAAACACGGAGAACTGGAAGCTGGAATTGAAAAGGGTCAGCTACAACATAGACGAAGTTTGCGAGGCTGTGGAAAAAGCGGGCTTGCCGGAGTTTCTGTGTGAAAGACTTTATAGGGGTTATTGATTGTTATGTTTTCAGTTTTAGATAGCAACTAAATAACAAAAAAATACTAAAAATTTTTACGTGTAGTTTATAGTCTCTTCAGCGCTGCTCGCCCCAACACTCACGACAACAGTATCCGGTTTGACGTCCACGAGTTTTTGCGGGGTAATTGGTGTTGTGTCGGAGGAGTAGCCAACATGAACACCAACAGTCATTGCAACGTGCACGTATCCTGAAGAGTTACAGAACCCTGTGGTCTGTATGACAGCTTCACTTCCATTCAGGAAGTAAACAGTAACGGGCGTAAGTTCTGGGGGCGTAGGTGTTATTCTGGCTAAGACATCGTATGTGTAAACGTCGTAATAAATCCAACAATGCCCACGTCTACAACACCCACAATACCTATAAATGTAGCATCCAGCCAAACTTCCATTGGCGTGCACTATGTCTATGGTGTATCTCCCGGAACCCGTCTTCTTCGTAACGTTGACGGAGATCACACTGACGTTTGTTCCGCCCTTAGATGCTGGTATCTCTGCTTTAACCGTTATCTCTGCATTACCCTGTTTCAAACCTTCAATGTAAATCACGCCCATTCCGTTAAATCCGGTAGTGGTAACCATCGAGCTCACGAGAGTGTTGTTGTTCAGTAACTGGCAGACTGTACTGTTGTCAACCTGCACTCTCAGACTAACGTTATCCATCGGATTTCCATACTTGTCAAGTACCTGAAGCGTTATGGATGCTCTGCCCGATGGGTTGAGGTAAACGTGAGACGGCATGCTGAGAATTGCCGAGACGTATTTTGCTGAGCTTTTGCTGAAATTATTTCTGATACTCATGTACCAGGCCGGATTTGAAATCATTATAGCTTTTTTAAACTTTACGGTGACGAGATTTCCAGAAACGCTAATTACAGCAGAATTTCCGTAAATTTTGCTGAGGGTTCGTTTCCAGAGTTCGGGATAAAGCGTTTTAAACGATACTGTCAGGTTGTAAACGGTCTTTCCCACCCCCTTGCTGATAAGATAGAAGTGAAGAACGTAGGACTTTGCAATAACGGAGATCTTCTTGGAAGTAATTACGGGCAGGTTTATTTCATCTTTTGAGAATGCTACTTGGCTCAGCATTATGGGTTTAGCGTAGTTCTGCCCGTACTCTATAACCGCTCCATGCTCGTAGGTTAAGTTTATTCTTGGCATGTAGAGGTAAGTTGGCTCAAAAATTATTGCTGAAGAGCTGTAGTTTTCTTCAACTCTGGGGCCGTAAATGCTGTAACTCACGCTGACGTTTTCCGGTACGACTTTTACCATACCATAGCTCGATATGGGGTTAACCAAAAACGGGTACTGCGGGTAATTTACTCCAACGTCCACCTGAATACTCGTTGAGCTACTTTTCGACGTCAGCAACGCCGGTATTTCGTTAGCCTCGGAAACGAGCGTGTTAAAACTCTGAGCTTCCTTCTTGTAATCCCACTGGGGCACGTATTTAATCTGTATTATGCTCATAACTCCCGCTATTATTGCGAGAACGAGAACCATTCCAACTACAGGTGACACTCCTTTTGAGCAATCTGCAAATTTAAGCCTGAATCTCATGCCTGTCATCTCAGTATTTTGATTCAGTATTTGATTATTTTGTTAATTACTTTCAAACTGGAATCTAATTGAGGAAACTTAAAGAATTTGGTTTAATTGGGAAACTTAATGATTTTGGTTTTTCGTTGCTCCGCTACACAGTTGTTTGGAAAACTGGAAACGAACTTTAAAACTACCTAAAAACAGGGGTTTAAAATAAATAGTTTTTGCAAATTTCTGCAATTACTAAAAAGAAATATGGTGGATTTACTTACCGCGCCTCTCCTTGGATTTGGGTCTCAGACCCTTGTATCCGCACTTTCTGCACGTCTTGGCTTTCATGGGATTTCTTGCGTTGCACCTCATGCATATCTTGACTCTAAACAACCTTGCCTCTGCTTCCGGAAATCTGGCCATTATCGCAACCTCCGTTTTAAACTTTAACTTCCCTTTTACTTCCACACTCCACTACCACTGCCATTTTCAACGCCGAAAGGAGGGTATATATAAGTTCTGGCCATGACCGTGGAATGCAGATAACGAAAGTGTTTTCTAATTTTCTCCTGCCTTAAGGCTATGTCCGGACGTTCTGAAAAAAAGACTTCGAGAATTCC
Organism: Archaeoglobaceae archaeon; assembly: GCA_015520485.1. Classification (GTDB taxonomy): domain Archaea; phylum Halobacteriota; class Archaeoglobi; order Archaeoglobales; family Archaeoglobaceae; genus WAPX01. The sequence continues at coordinate 7,629 of WAPX01000018.1, read as the reverse complement.
GGGTTTCTACAAGCTGAGCGTTGAGGAGAGACTCGAAAAAGTTGCGGAGTTCGCGAACCTTGATGAGGAGGAAAAACAGCTCCTTCTGAAGCAGGGGCTGAGCCTCGAAATAGCGGACAGAATGATAGAAAACGTAATAGGAACTTTTGAACTACCGCTTGGAATAGCGACAAACTTCCTGATTGACGGCAAGGACTACCTGATTCCCATGGCGATAGAGGAGCCAAGCGTTGTTGCCGCTGCCAGTAACGCTGCGAAAATGGCGAGGGTTAAAGGAGGCTTCGTTACCGATGTCACCGACCCCGTAATGATTGGACAGATTCAGATAACCAAGGTAAAGAATCCCTTTGCGGCGAAGATGGAAATCCTGAGAAACAGAAAAGAGATAATCGAAAAAGCAAACGAACAAGATTCCACGCTTGTAAAGCTTGGCGGAGGGTGCAAAGACTTGGAGGTTAGAGTTATAGATACAATGCTCGGTGCAATGGTGGTCGTTCACCTCCTCGTCGACGTGAGAGATGCAATGGGTGCGAATGCAGTAAACACAATGGCTGAAGCTGTAGCTCCTTTGCTCGAAAAACTGAGCGGTGGAAAGGTTAGACTCAGAATAGTCTCCAACCTCGCGAGGTACAGGCTGGCGAGGGCGAGAGCCGTTTTTGCCAAAGAAGCGATAGGTGGAGAGGACGCTGTTGAGGGTATAATGCAGGCTTACGCATTTGCGAAGGCAGACCCGTTCAGATGCGCAACTCACAACAAAGGCATAATGAACGGAGTTTCAGCTGTAGTAATAGCTACTGGAAACGACTTCAGGGCTGTAGAAGCTGGAGCTCACAGCTATGCGGCTTTTCACGGTGGATACAAACCTCTAACCTGCTACGAGGTTAACGAAGACGGAGATTTAGTGGGAACGATAGAGATTCCGACCGCAGTTGGTGTTGTCGGTGGAGCAACGAGAGTAAACCCACTGGCAAGGATATGTTTGAAAATACTGGGCGTGGAGAAGGCTGAAGACCTTTCGAGAATACTCGCAGCAGTTGGTCTGGCTCAGAACTTCGCCGCTTTGAGAGCTCTTGCCACTGAAGGGATACAGAGGGGTCACATGGAGCTGCACGCGAGGAACCTGGCAATTACCGCCGGTGCCACAGCTGAAGAGGTTGACAGAATCGTGGAAATAATGGTGAGGGAAAGGAGAATAAAAATGGACTACGCAAAAGAGCTTCTGGAAAAGCTCAGGGCTGGAAAGCTCTGACGTTAACGTTTTCTGTAACGCTTCTGTTTCAATCTTTTAAACGGTCTTTTAACAGCTTATAGCTTGTAAACGGCTCACGTTTACAAACAGTTTTCCAAACAGTTCAGAAGCGTTCGAACTAATAGCCCCTAAGCCACTGCAAAACGTTAAAAAACTAAAAAATTAGGTGCTGCCGTCGTACAGCAACCCCCTGCTTTCCAGAATTTCCGCTGCTTTCTCTATATCGTCAACTCTGAGGATTATAAGAGCTTTGTCTCCACCATACGTAAAAGCGTAAACGTATTCGATGTTTATTCCCTGATCTCCGAGAGCTTTTGCAATTCTGTAAAGTCCTCCCGGCTCATCCTCCACGATGACTCCGAGAACTCTTGTCAGGGTTACCGTAAATCCAGCCTTTTTCAAGCTGTTGTAAGCATCCTCAGTCCTGTCGACAACCATTCTTATTATACCAAAATCCCCGGCTTCTGCAATTGTGAATGCTCTTATGTTGATTTTTTCTCTGTACAGTATTTCAGTTACAGCGGCCAGCCTTCCGGGTTTGTTCTCAACGAAAACTGAAAGCTGTTTGATAACCTTATCTTCGTACACTTCGGACACCTCCTCATATTTTTCTTCTGTCTATCACTCTTTTAGCTTTACCCTCAAACCTCTGTAGAGTTCCGGGATTGACAACTTCTACCTTGGCCGTAACGTTTAAAACCGATTTCAGAGAGTTCGCTATTCTCTTTTCGAGTTCCAGCAGGTCTGAAACCTTATCGACTTCAGCGTTTTCGCTAAGCTCAACCTGAACCGTCATTACGTCGAGTCCATTTTCTTCCCTGTCGAGTATTATCATGTAGTGCTCTCCCACCTCTGGAATCTGCATGAGCACGTGCTCTATCTGGCTCGGGAAAACGTTAACTCCTCTCACTATGATCATGTCGTCAGACCTGCCGAGTATTTTCATTATTCTCGGATGCGTTCTTCCGCAGGCGCACTTCTCGCCTTCCATAACCGTTATGTCGCCCGTTCTCCACCTTATCAGGGGCAAGGCTTCCTTGCTCAGAGTTGTTACGACGAGCTCTCCTTTCTCTCCTTCGCCCAGCTGTTCTCCGGTTTCCGGATCTATTATTTCTATCAGGAAGTGGTCTCCCCAGACATGCACTCCACACTTCTCCTCGCATTCGGTAAAAAGTGGCCCGCTCAGTTCAGAAGTTCCATAAACGTCGTATGCGTCTATTCCAGCTTTCTCTTCTATTCTCTTTCTCGTTTCTTCACTCCATGGTTCTGCCCCGAATATACCGAGTCTGAGCTTCGTGTCCTCTTTTAAGTCAACACCGGCTTTGGAGGCGTATTCTGTCAAGTACAGCATATACGAAGGAGTACAGGCTATTACTGTGGTTTTCAGGTCTTTCATCAGCTCGATCTGTCTCGCCGTGTTTCCGGCAGATGTGGGGAGGACTGTAGCACCAACCCTCTCAGCAGCGTAGTGAAAGCCCAGACCACCCGTGAACAGGCCGTATCCGTAGGATATCTGCACAACATCCTCTCTCGAAACGCCGCACGACACGAGACCTCTGCACAGACTTTCGACCCAACACTCTATGTCGTTTACAGTGTAACCGACCACTGTTGGTTTTCCTGTCGTGCCGCTTGAGGCGTGAAACCTGACTATCTGAGATATCGGGACTGCAAACATTCCAAACGGGTAGTTGTCTCTCAAATCCTGTTTTTTTGTGAAGGGCAATTTTTGCAAATCCTTTATTCCGGAGAAGTCCCATGGATTTATGCCCGCCTCTTTGAACCTTTTGCGGTAAAAAGCAGAGTGGTTGTAAACGTTGTGAACGAGGGCTTTTAACTTCCTTTCCTGATACTCTTCGAGCTCTTTTTGAGGCATCCTCTCAATTCTTGGATCCCAGAACATGCACCGAAATTTGCAGGCGGTATTAATAATGGTTTTTACTTCACAACTTCTTCACAACTTCACAATTTTTTCGGAAACTCGCATTCTCATGGTAATTACCAAAACAGTTTTAATAACTCGAGAAAAATAAATTACTGCAGTAAGCAGAAATTGCGGTGTTATTATGTCGATGGTAGACTTGCTGAAAAACAGTGGAAGGATATTTATTGTGGGAATTGCTGGAGATAGCGGTTCTGGAAAAACGACCTTTGCAAATGCGATAAGGAGTCTTCTCGGAGAGGACGTGGTTTCAAGCATAACTCTGGACGATTACCACATATACGATAGAGAAACGAGGAGAAAGCTCGGAATAACTCCTCTTCATCCCGAGGCGAACAACTTAAACCTGATAAAAACGCATTTAATGCTACTCAAAAGAGGAGAAACGATAAGAAAGCCTACTTACAATCACTCTACCGGAACATTTGGCGAATGGGTTGACTTCAAGCCCACGCCGATAGTAATTGTCGAGGGCCTTCACACTCTCTACGATGGGCTGAGAGACAACATCGACTTCAAGATATTTGTTGACCCTGCGAGGTACGTAAAGAGAAAGTGGAAGATTAACAGGGACGTTGGGGAAAGGGGATACAGGAGAGAAGAAGTTTTAGAGGAGATAATAAAAAGAGAGAGTGATTACAAGCGTTACATAGATTTTCAGAAGATTTATGCAGACGTTGTTATAAAGATATTTCCTACAGATCTCCAGAGCTCTGACAGAATAACCTATTTTACGGAGAAAGCTGACCTGTACAAGGTTAGAATCATATTCAGGAATTTATCAAATCTGCCGGCAGAACCAATAAAGCTCAACATAGACCTTTCAGACTTTGTAAAGGCGAGCGAGAAAGACTTTGCTCTCAGCTTCTTCACGGACTACTACTACGAAAAGAAATCGAGTTTTATGGAAATAGATGGAATGATGAACGTTGAGCTTTTTTCATCTTTACTTGAAACCCTGAAGAAAGAAACAGGAGGAAATGCATGGGATATTGGCAGATACGTTAACGCCATAGAGGTGGCAAAGCTTCTCGTTTGCTGGAGATTTCTCGAAATGATAAAAAGCGAGGTTCTTAGCTTTGATGCTGAAACCGGTAAAGTCGAAGCTAATGAAGGCAAAACCGGCGAAGTTAATGAGACCGATTAACTTTAGATTATTATATTATATATATTTTACGAGGTATATATTTATGAGGTGATAATATGAGTGAAAAAAAGAAAATTAAGAGGCTCGTAATAAAAGATATAGAAAAATGCGTGGGCTGCGGGATGTGCATGTACGCTTGTTCGAGGAGGAAAGGTGAAGCAGGTATAGACAGCTCCGGAATTCTTGCCGTTAGCCTAAGCGGGTTTGAGAGAGGAGCTACCGTGATATTCTGCAGAGCGTGCACAGAACCACCATGTGCTCAGGTTTGCCCGACCGGAGCGATGAGGGCTAAAGAAGGTGGTGGAGTGCTGTACCACGAGACGGATTGCATAGGATGCGGAAACTGCATAGAAGCCTGTACGATAGGGGCTATTTTTAGGAGAAGAAACGGAAAGCCGGCTGTTTGCGTTCACTGCGGATACTGTGCTGATTACTGCCCGCACGGCGTTTTAGCTTACGAAGAGGTCGAGCCTGAGGCGTTTAGCAGGGTTATTGTGTGAGGTGGTGGTCATGCTAACGAAGGTTCTGTATATCGACCTGTCAAGGTATAGATACCGCATTGAGGACAGAAAAGACCTGTTCGAGGAGTGGCTGGGAGGGACGGGTGTTGCGGTCCAGCTTCTGAAGGAAAACATGGATCCAAAGGTTGATGCTTTCGACGAGGAATCAGCAATAGTCTTTGCAGTCGGGCCTTTAAATGCAGCGTACCCCTTAGCATCCAAGACTGTGGCTATGTTCAAGAGCCCGCTAACGGGCAACCTCGGGGAAAGTCATGCCGGTGGCAGAACTGCAACGTCCATAGCGAATGCGGGGTACGGTGCGATAGTCATTACGGGAAAGAGCAGAAAGCCCGTGTACATAGTGGTTGACAACGACAGAGTTTACTTCAGAGATGCGAGAGTGATCTGGGGGATTGAGGATTCTCTCATTGTTGCGAGGATAATAGCTGAAAACGAGAAGGGCAGGGGAACGAGGAGCGTAATGAGAATAGGCGGAGCTGGAGAAAAACTGGTTCGATACGCCTGCGTTACGACCGAAACATACAGGCACTTCGGAAGACTCGGGCTGGGAGCAGTTTTCGGCTCCAAAAACGTCAAAGCCCTTGTCGTTAACGGCAGGAGCAGCAGAAAAATTGAGGACAGAAAGGCGTACAGGGAAGTTTACGACGAGATATTCAAGTTAGCAACTGAATCGGATGCCATGAAAAAGTACCACCTCCTCGGAACGGCTGTAAACGTGAGACCGCTAAACGAAAAGAGAGGTTTGCCAGTCATGAACCTCAAAACCACGAGCTTTGAATACGCTGAAGAGCTAAGCGGTGAAAGCCTCGCAGAAATCATAGGTAGAAGGATAGCATGCTCTCACTGTCCCGTTGCGTGCATACACATAGCCGCTCTCAGACTGCCGTACGAGAACGAACCGTACTTCTACAAGACGCTTATGCTGTCCTACGACTACGAGTTAATATACGCTCTCGGAACGATGCTCGGTATGAGAAGCAAGGAAGACTTTCTTAAAGTCCTTTACAGGGTTGAAGCTTATGCTCTCGACGCGATGACCACAGGCGTTTGCTTGGCATGGGCAACTGAAGCTCTCGAGAAAGGCATAATTTCAGAAAAGGAGACCATAGTGAAACTCGAATTCGGAAACAGCGACGCTTACGCAAAGGCCGTGGAGTACATAACACACCAGCCGAACGAGTTCTACAGAATCTTAGCTCAGGGAGTTGAGAAAGCATCTGAAGTTTACGGAGGAAAGGAGTTTGCCCTTGCATTTGGTGGTAACGAGATGCCGGGTTACCACACCGGATACGCAGCACACATAGGGTACTCAATAGGTCTCAGACACTCGCACCTCGACAACGCAGGCTATTCGGTCGACCAGAAAATAGATTCCTATCCCGAGCCGGAGGATCTTGTCAGGAAGCTCATGAAGGAGGAACAGTGGAGGCAGATACTTTCGAGCCTCGTAGTTTGCTTCTTTGCAAGAGGTATATACAAGCCAGACATAGTCTGCAGGGCACTCAAACCTGTCGGCGTTGAGATTGAGGAAAACGAACTCAAAGAGCTCGGTGAAAGGATTTACTTTGAAAAGCTGAGGCTCAAAAAGGCAATGGGTTTCGACGCGAAGAAGCTCAGACTGCCTGAGAGAATCTTTGAAACCGAGACACCGCACGGAAAGTTGAACAGGGAGTACATCGAAAGGGCACTGAACTACTTTGCCAGAGTCGTAGAGGAGTGCTGACTTTTTTGCATTCAATTTTTTGCTGGAATGTTGCGTTAGAGAAAGTCAAATACCTGAATAAATGTTGTGCAGAACAGCTAAACCGCCGAGAACAAAAAGCATTGCTGGAATAGCCCTCAACTTCCACCTGAGGTAAATGCTCACGCCCAAAAACAGAACGAACAGCTTAACTGCAAGAAAATTCGTGGAGAGTGGATTCAACTCCACCATTCCCGCTTCGAGGTTTCTGAGTGTGGTGAGAATATCTCCGAAAAAATAAAGGGCTACTGCCCCGAACCACAGAACGGCGTCACTTAACCGCAATCAGTTTCACCCTGTAATTCCCGGATTTTTCGCTGTGGGCTATGAGCGTAACTTTCGCTGGATGGCTCGAACTCACGGATACCTTTTCTGGAGAAACCACAGCCACGAATTCATCTCCCCACGCATTTACCGTGTTCGAGTCTGCTGGAATAACCTTTAATTTTACAGTTATGTTGCTTGAGCTCTCTATCGTAAAAGACTTCGTTACGTAACTCCCGGCTGTTACGCTCAGGGTTGTTGTTGAGGGAGATATGTTCATCTTTTCTCCTGTAACGCTGACCTTAATGTTTGACGTGGCTGTGTACGCTGAGAGGCCAAGTCCTGCTATTGCCGTAAACAAAAACACAATCAGCACAGCTTTTTTCGGGTTCATAATTTACTTTAAATTTTCTACTATTTAATTATTTTCTTTTTAATTAATCTTTATTATTTTGTTGTTATGATGTTTTGATAATTTGAGACTGGCAATTCACCCAAATAATAGTTATCAATCTTCAGATATTTGGCTGGATGCTAATGAAAAAACTTAAATAATTCTGTATGTACCAGAATATCGGTGGCGGCGGTATTAGTCGGCTCAATCGTTACCTGCCGATGCTATCTTCGCCGCCTACAAAAAGTAGAGTTTATATAGTGGTATGTGTTAGAAAAAGCGTCCTCAATAGAGGAGGTAGGTAAAGTATGAGTGGTAAAAGTTTGAAAATAGGGATAGCGGCAATAGCGATTCTACTGATGACAGTGGCT
>WAPX01000017.1 GCA_015520485.1 Archaeoglobaceae archaeon | reverse complement strand
GTTCATCAATTTCAGAACAAACCGCACCTCCAGCAAACTCAAAATCTTTTTCGAGACTTTTTTCGGGGGCATAGTATTATGGCATGTTTTTATGCTGTCAGTTTGTCAGAGATAAGTTACGCATGCTCGTTCAGTTACTCTTACGTTTTCGACCAATAACTCTTTTGGTTCAGTGATGATGGGAGATGAGATATGAAGTTGAATACCGTGTTAGCATTCATAAAACTATAAAGAGAAATATTATCAAATTATTAACTCAAGAAATAGCATAAGTGAACAAAATTAAAATCTCAGATTTTTATCAAATAGTTATTAAGTAGTTAGATGCCTAACATGAGTTTCTGAAGGAAAAGTTCTTTCTACGTTTTGAGAGAAGCCAAATACTGTGAAAATAAGCAGAAATAGTTAATAAAGGATTCTGGTATAAGTGGGCTTTACAGAGGCTCGGTGAAGTACAAGCACGAAACCTTTGGTGAGAGAAATGCTGTTGAGGAGTTCTTCTTTAAGCTTTAAGAAAGAACGAGAACAGGTTCTGGAACGAGTTTTCTTAACAGTTCTTTTGAATGCAGGGCTGGCTGGAGAGTTTTGTAGCAGTAGCATTCTATAATTACTGGAGGTTGTTATCTTGACACCTCTCTACGTAAACATTTGGAAAATTAAATTTAATGTTGAAAAATATTATATAAATTTCATCGCAAACTTTATTGCGAGGATGTAGAAGATTATACCGAGCAGTTTCTTGACCTGCTGTGGTTTAAGATACCTGTGAGTTATGTATCCTGCCGAGTATCCTGCAAAAACAGCTGGAATTGCTGCAGAAAGCAGAAGTGGCCAGTTAACTCCTCCCAGTTTCCAGTAAGCTAAGAAGCTCGTAAAAGAGCTGAAAGGAACACTGAGTGCTGTTACTGTGGTTACGATTTTCGGATCGAAACCGTACAGTATCAGCATGGGTGATATGAGCCCTCCACCACCTATACCGAGCAATCCAGAGACGAAACCGGCTAAAGCTCCAACAAGTGCCGGAACTAATATGGGGCTATCATTTCTGTAGAGCTCCCTCTTTTTCGGGACAAAAACCATGGTCCCAGCAAAGAAGAGAAATGCCGTAAAAGCTATGCCAACCACTTTTTCGGGAACGGCAAAAGACACGTAGGCGCCAACAGGAGCGAACAGAATGGAGGTAATCACCACAGGTAAAGCTAACCTGTAGTTCACTCTCCCATGTCTAACGTTGTGGGCAGTAATTGATGCTGTTGAGATGAAATTCGTAAACAGCCCGGTTGATCTTGCTATCGGAAAAGGAACGCCGATAAAAACGAGTATCGGAATTAACGCTACTGCTGAGCCAAGACCGCCCAAGCCGAACACGAACGCAGTTATAAATGCAACTGCTGAGACCACTACCAATGACGGCATGTTGTTCTGTTATTACAGTAGAATATATATACTTTTCTAACGTGTATCGTTTTTAGTTTAATCTTTAAACCGCAGAAAAGGTTAAATATAAAATAGACATAAACTATACATGGTCAAGGCAATTGTGGTCTGCTGCGAGAATATAAGGGACAGAATCTGCATGGGATGCGCGAGGTGTTTCAAAGCCCTCTCTTTGAAAGCCGGAAAATTCGCTGAGTTTGACGAAGTGGAAATAGTGGCGTGGACGAGCTGTGGGGGTTGTCCCGGGCTTGTAGTTCCTAGACTGAACAACCTGAACCTCGTTCTGAAGCAGATAGGGGTTGAATACGACGTTGTATTCATCGCCTCGTGCATAGCCAAAGCCGTGAAGACAGGATACTGCAGGATTGATCTGGAAAAACTTGTAAAGGATGTGGAGAAAGAGACAGGAAAACAGGTCGTCATTGGAACAAAGCCTCCGGAAATTTGATCTGCATGAGAGTAAAAAAATTTATTTTTGTGGCTTTTATAAATGTACTCATAGCATCTTTAATGTTTTATTTTTACACAGTCTCAGGTAGCTCAGCCCTTTTTGCTGAGTTCGTGCACAACACCTGCGACTTCCTATGCCTGAGCATTGCGGCTTTTTCTTCGTATCTTTCGGGTTTAAAACCCAGTCAGAAAAGGAGTTACGGTTACTTAAGAGCTGAAATCCTCTCAGCTCTTCTGAACGCTGGAATTATCGCATTTGCATCTGTTAGCATACTGACGAGAATCAGAGTTTCGAGACCTGTAGGCTCGTACATGATAACGGCAGCGGGCATGGCTGTGCCCCTAAACTCCATCGGGTACTTATCCCTTAAAAGGGATGAGAGCTTAAATGCAAGAGCGGTTAGACTTCACCTCTTAATAGATGCAGCTTTCTCAGCACTCATCGTGTTTGCCGGGTTCGCAGTTTCATTCGGATACTACTGGATTGACGCCGCTGTAGCTGCTGTCATAGCGATTCAGATGCTGATTCACAGCACAAAGATATGTGTAAAGAGCATTAAAATACTTATGCAGTTCTCTCCCGAATGCATGGACATAAAGGAGGTCACGTCAGCTATAAAAAACGTTCCCGGAGTTAAAGACGTTCACCACGTTCACGCCTGGCAGATAGACGAGTTCAACGTACACTTTGAGTGTCACGTGATGCTCGACTGCAGCATTTCTCTTAGAGAGGCGGACGAAGTGAGGCGGAAGATAGAGGAATTGCTGAGAGAGAAAGGAATAAACCACACGACACTGCAGGTCGAGTGCTCGTGCAGCAACGAACAATGCGAGATTAACAGATCAGCTGCAGCAGCATAATTAGTTTTTATACTTCTTCCAAGCCCCTTCAGCTTTCTCTTTTTCGCCGAGCCTTTCGTAAGCCTCTGCCACGTGCTTCCACCAAGTTTTATCCTTTTCAGCCTCTTTAATGCAGTATTCTATGTATTTCTCCCAGCTCCTTCTGGCGTTATCCCGCTCACCCAACCTCTCCTGTATCTTTGCCACATCCTCCCAGAATACGCCCTCCTCCTCAGCCTCTCTTCTGTAGTACTCCAGTGCCTTTTTCCAGCATTCCACAGCTTTCTCCCTGTCTCCGCTCTCCTCGTACAGCTTTGCCACATCCTCCCAGTACCACGGCTCCTCCTCCGCATACTTTGCCAGACACCTTGCAGCGTCGCTTTTTCTTCCAGCCTTTCTGTAGTGCTCGCTCGCCTCCCTGTAGTAGTAACTCTCTCCTTTTTCTCCGGCAATTTCTTCGTAAAGTCTGGCAGCCTCAACCTCTTTTCCGCACTTTTCATAGCACCACGCGGCACTTTCCTTGAGTCCGGCCTTCACGTAACACTTCGCTGCTTTCTCGTATTCCCCGCTTTTTTCGTACTTTCGAGCGGCAACCCTGTACTTTCCAGCTTTTTCAAGAGATTCTGCACTTCTTATTCTTTCCAGCAAACCCATGTCAGGCTCCGAAATCCACCAGAGACCAAACGCAAAAGAGATTGCGTAAACGACAATCACGAGAGCAACCCTCAGTGGATGCCAGAAATAGCAGTTGTAAACTGCGTAGATTGCGAGTAACGCGTAAAAAATGACGGGCAGAGAGTACTTAGATTTTGCGTAAATCAGTATTCCCGCCATCACAGCCAACAGAAGCGTCAGCAGTGCAAATCCCACGCTTAGCGTCAGTCTGACGAGGAAAACCAGTCCAAATCTGTACACTACGTATAAAGCAATTGCCAGAAGTGCAAGTACCGTTGCCGCCAGCGCTGCAGTTGCTCTTCTCATGACCACATCAGGCTTTTTACAGGCTAAATATTTTATGTGTTTGATACAGGCTTAACCCTGCATGAACGTTAGCGACCTTGAAAGAGGCGTTGGCATTGAAGTGTACGCCAGCACAACTCCCGGAATTGGGGGCAGCGTGAAAAACGTGCCCGAAAACTTCGTGGTTGAGGAAGTTGGAAAGTTCAGGCTCAGCGATGACGGTAACTTTACGGTAATCAGGGTTAAGAAGGTTAACTGGGACACGATGAACCTCGTGAGGGTAATAGCGAAGAAACTCGGAATCAGTCAGAAAAGGATCGAATACGCGGGAACAAAGGATAAAAGGTCTCTGAGTATCCAGTACTTCAGCATTTACGGTTTGAACGAAAAACAGGTTGAAAAACTGAGGAACCTGAGAATAAAGGACGTGGAAATAGAAGTTCTGGGAAAATCGAAGAACAGGATAGGTCTGGGGGATTTGCTGGGAAACCACTTCGAAATCACAGTCAGTGAAGCACTTTACGACGAGGAGCTTATTGAGACAACTCTAAAAGAGCTGGAGGAAAGGGGGTGTCCGAACTTCTTTGGACTTCAGAGGTTCGGCACGATGAGGTACATAACCCACAGGGTTGGTTTGGAGCTGCTCAGGAGAAACTACGAAGATGCTTTCTGGATATACGTGGCAATGCCGTTTGAAGGTGAAAATCCAGAGGTAAGAAAGATAAGGGAGAAACTCTGGGAAAGCAGAGATCCCGTAATAGGGCTTAGAGAATTTCCACCATACCTCAGATACGAAAGGATTCTGCTGCAAGCTCTTAGAGAGGGGAAAAGCGAAGAACAGGCAATGTTGATGCTACCGAAAAACCTCAAGCTCATGTTCGTTCACGCATATCAGTCATACGTTTTCAACAGGGTTTTGAGTGAGAGGTTAAGGGAGTTCGGAACGCTGAAAAGCGTGGAGAGGGACGACACTGTAGGTTTTTTCCATCCGGAAAAATTCGAAAAGGGTTTGATTTATTCTTTGAGGGATGACTACTACCTGGTGGAGTGGAGGAGGAAAAGGGTGGAGTTTTTAATAAACGTCGGGAGGTGTTCTCTCGCCTTACCGCTACCCGGTTACGAGAGCGAACTGAAGGGCTGGACTGGAGAGGTCGTGAAGGAAATGCTGGACGAGGATGGCGTAAGTTTAGAGGACTTCAGGCATGAACACAGGGAATTCACATCGAGAGGTGGCTACAGGCTCGCTGAGCTTCCGTTCTCGAATTTTCACTTTAAGGAGGTAAAACACGGAGTGAAGTTCAGGTTTTCTCTGCCAAAGGGCAGTTATGCAACTGTTCTGCTGAGGGAGTTCACGAAAACTGTTTTAATATGACAAACTCATATATTTAAATTTAAGACAAAAATCAGTAAAATAGTAAATAATTGACAATTGATCCAGCAGATTCCAGACCGCGAGAGTGTCAAGAATAGGGACAAAAAATGGGATATGCAACCCGTCTTAAGGCAATTAGTGGACTACGTTAAAGCTACATATACTTCTTCGGCCTTTCTTAAGAAAACAAGCCGATTCCTTTGAGGGGATGAGTCACGAATCTGTTAGGAT
>WAPX01000016.1 GCA_015520485.1 Archaeoglobaceae archaeon | reverse complement strand
ATTACAGATAGACAAATGCAATTTGAAATTGTTTGGGATAAAGGAGGATGTATCTTTTCTGAGTTAGTATATGAATATTCAAGGAATAAGAAATCTCCGGAGGAGATTCTTAAAGAGCATTATGAAAAATATCAAGATAACGGCAAAGAACGATTCAGATTTAAATCTAAACTAACAATTAACCAGTGATTATAAAAACATACTCCAAACTTTAGAAATTTTGGATAAACATGAAATAATCATAAATGGAAAAAACATAAACGGAATATTGTTGCTTTCATTTTGCATTTTATTCAAAAATTTGAGGGAAAGACGATTTTCTTATAAGAGTAGCATGTGCTTTACACCTATTAACTTATCAACTTGACGGAAAGAAAAAGATAGCGATTCCTGATAAAATTATACAAATTCTAAAATACGATGCGAAACTTGAAGAAAAACTCGAGAAATTTAAAGGAATCCCTACAAACGGGAAAAAGAGATTATGGTGTTTCCTTAGAGATTATAAAAAAGGGTTATATCACGAGATGTTTAACAATGCCATAAAGGAAGTGGTGCCCAATAATAATGCAAAAAGATTAATCAATATATGGAAGAAACTACCTATGAATATTTGTCTTTTCGGAAAAAATGGCGTTATTCCTTCAAAAAACAAATACTGTCATGTAGCTTTATTAAGTTGTGGTTATATTGCCAAATGTAAAGAGGATGACTGTATTATCAAAGAAGGTGTTAGTTTAGTAAGGAGATATGTAGAGGGGACTGAGATGATTACAAGACTCCTCGCCCACGACTCCGCGGTGCTTCACACTTTGCTCTACGAGCCACTCAACAAGCGGTATCTGGTTCGGACTTTCAGCCCCCACCCAAAGCCTTCGGCGACTTCAGATACCCACCAAACTACTAACAATGGGCTAACAGAACCCGTCAGCCTGAGCTTCATGAAAGCTTCTGCCTGGTAACCTGGGGCTTGAAAAGAAGATAGAAAGAGATAACGTTTTAAACTATTTTACCCTTTAATCACCGGGGGAGATTGGTTTGTTTGATGTAAAAAAGGCTGAAAGACTTTTGAATAAAGAGTTAAAGGATGTGAAAGTAAAGCTCATAAATCCAACGGATGAAATGAAAGATTTTGAGAAACTGAAGAGTTTCGGTGCTGAAGTTGAGGTAATCGAAGAAGGAGAACCTGCAATTGTTGTATCGAAGGGTGATGTGGAGATAGTTTACAAAGCAACTCCAGCTCAGATGGAGTTCGAGCCTTTTGCGAGAACCCTCCTCAGATTAGCTGAAAACGAAGTTGACGAAAACCTGAAGCTCGAAGGGTGCAGGGGTGAGATAAAGGTCTTCATTGCACCTGTATGTCCCCACTGCGCTCAGGTCGTTGAAAGCGTTAACAGGATAGCAATAGCAAATCCCGAAATCAAGGTTACTGTGATAGACGTGATGCTCTATCCCGATTTCATAGAAAAGTACGAAATAACCTCAACTCCGACTGTTATTATAGGAGACGTTAAGCTCATAGGAGAGCACTCTCTTGAAGAGCTGCTCGACTGGACTGAAAAAGCGCTGTGCGGTAAGGATTACAGAGTTGATTACTACGTCAAGCTGCTCGAAGATGGAAGGATAGACGAGGTCAAGCAGGCTGTGGAAAAAGAAGAGAACCTGATGCTACTCGCCGACATACTTGAAAGACAGGAACTGCTGGCGAGAGCCGGAGCGATGATGATACTCGAAGAGCTGTTCAGAAAAAATCCAGAGAAACTAACGGGGGTCAAGCAGAGAATACTGAAAATTCTGGAAAAGGACAATCCGGTTGCACTTCAGGATGCTGCATACATACTCGGAAAAATAGGTAATAGAGACGACGTGCCTCATCTGAAAAAGCTCCTGAACAGCAACGATGAAGACGTAAGGGATGCCGCAGAGGAAGCGATAGAGGAGATAGAAGAGAGAGAAAAGCTCGGCTGATCCCATGACTGCGTCCAACGGAAGAAAAAAAGAAAGAATGGAAGATTATCTGGAAGCGATCTACAACATTCAGAAGGGCGAGGGAAGAGTGGCAAGGACTACTGATCTTGCGAGAGTTCTCAAGGTTAGACCCTCAAGCGTTACTGAGATGCTTCTAAAGCTGAGCGACATGGGTTACGTTGAATACACTCCCTATAGAGGAGTCATTCTGACCAAGAAGGGGGAGGAGCTTGCAGTAAGAATCAGAAAGTATCACAGGATATTTGAGGCTTTTTTTTCGAACTTTCTCGGAGTTGATGAAGATGAGGCTCGCAAGCTGAGCTGCGAAATAGAGCACCATGTGAGTGAGGAAGTTGCTTTAAAAGTCTGCAGTCTCATAGCCAGTGAATGCGATGTCTGTGAAAAATGCGAGTTCGAGATTTTTAAACTCAGCGAGGCAAAACCGGGTCTGTACAGGGTTGTGGCAGCTCCAGCATCTCTTCGCAAGGTAAACATAAAACCCGATACAACAGTAAGAGTAGTTGAACACCTGAGAGTTGAAGTTGACGGCAAAATTCTGGAAATCTCTGAAAAGTACGCATCACTGATACTCGTCGAGAGAGCTGAAGGAGTCGATGGTTAGGTTTCCACACCTTCTTACAGAACTTGCAAGATTGTGTGCAAGTCTCACCGGTTCTGGAAGCTTGTAACCCTTCAGGCTTTTTATTACGGCTTCAAGAGCCCCTTCCGGAGAAATTCTGTGTCCCGGAGAAACAAAGATGGGTTTGCATTTTCTGCACGTTTTGATGACGTAGCCTATAACTCTCCCGTCTACTTCATCTACGAGTTCAATGCTTTCAAGCACTTCCTCAGGCTCCTTCCGGTAGTATCCGTACAGCCTTGACTTCGTAATGCCAACGCTCTGAACTCCAACTGCCAGACCGACGTAGGTGGCAAGCCCGCACTTTCTCGGATGGGCTATTCCACTCCCGTCGACAAGCAGGCAAACTTTTTCCCTGTCAACTCTGCTCAACGCTTTTCTAACGGCGTGGATTGCCGAGCTCCCTTCTCTGAACATCAAATATGTTGGTATATACGGCACATCTGTTTTCTCCGCGTGAACAACTCTGCATATCGGCTTCAGTTCCAGGTCGGTGATAACGCATGCCGAAATAACGGTATTTCCAACGAAAGCCTGATCGACTCCTGCAAGGTAATCGGCATTGAATTCGCCGCTCACCACCACAGCTCTGGACAAAATGTTCTGCAACCTTTTCATCTCTTCAAGCGTTTTTGGAGGGTTTTTTTCAACCATCGCTATCAGTTCTTCCACGCTGTTCATGGTGTTAGATTTCTGCCCGCATTTTTATGCTCTTTGTGCTGGTACCGGTTGCGCTGTCAAGGCAAAGTATTTATCTTATGATGAGCATTATTATTAACAGCCATGAAGCTCAAACTCGTGTCCAGAAAAGCTGAGAAAGCCGAGAAAAGCGAAGACGTCAGAGGTGAATCGGGAAAAGGTGAAAAAGAGGCAGAAGATTCAGAGCAGAATGGGCCATCCATTGAGCACTTCAGGAAACTTGCAGAGGAAACGGCAAAGAGCTACGAACCGCCTGAAGGGTGGCTGGAGATAGATGCCTATCCCGTTTACGACATGTACGTTTTTTCGAGCGTTCACATAGTTGTGAAGGAGGACGAGAACGATCTGGCATACCATGTCAAAGAGCCAGACATCGACGAGAAAATGAAAAACGTTGTGAAAGAGCTCCTCTCAAAGCTCGAATACCTGCCAGTTTTACCGGAGGAAATGAAGAACGCCGAAAAAATCGAGATTTTGAAGTCAAAGACGGATAAAATCCTGAGCGATTTCAGAATTAAGCTCAGCAGAGACGATTACTGCAAAGTCTTTTACTACGTGCTGAGAGAAACTGTTCTTTACGGAAAGATAACGCCGCTCATGTACGACCCAATGCTCGAAGATATTTCATGCAATGGATACAACAAACCCGTTTACGTTTTTCACAGAAAATTTGCAAACCTCAAAACAAACATCAGCTTTGAAAGCGACGAACTCGACTCTTTCGTAATAAAGTTAGCTCAGCAGTGTGGAAAGCACATAAGCATAGCAGAGCCCATGGTCGACGCCTCGATGCCTGATGGAAGCAGAATTCAGATGACTCTCGGCAGGGAAGTTACCGACCACGGTTCTACCTTCACGATAAGGAAGTTCAGAAAAGAGCCAATAACTCCTGTACACCTGATAAAGTGGAAAACCTTCAGCAGCGAGCAGATGGCCTACCTCTGGCTGTGCATAGAGAACAGGAAAAGCCTGATTTTTGCCGGAGGGACTGCGAGCGGTAAAACGACTTCGACGAACGCAGCAGCTCTGTTCATTCCAAAAAAGGCAAAAATAGTGACCATTGAGGATACGAGAGAACTTGTTTTACCCCACAAGAACTGGATTCCCGCAGTTACGAGAGAGGCTCTGCAAAAAGGTGCAAAATCCATAGACATGTACGACTTACTAAGAGCAGCTTTGAGGCAGAGACCCGAATACATAATAGTTGGTGAAGTGAGGGGCAGAGAAGCTCTAACCCTCTTCCAGGCAATGAGTACGGGACACACAACTTACTCCACACTTCACGCAGATTCAGTTGAAGGTGTCATACACAGGCTCGAAAATCCCCCCATAAACGTTCCGAGGCCTATGATTGAGGCTCTCGACATAATAAGTGTTCAGGCTCAGACCTACGTTGGAACCCAGAGAGTCAGGAGAAACGTCGAAATAGCTGAAATAGTTGGTCTGGACCCCCACACAAAGATGCTGAGAACAACGACTGTTTTCAAGTGGGACAGCGTTAAGGATGAGCAGATCATGATTGGAAGCTCCAAGGCTCTTGAGGAAATCAGGCTCGTCAGGGGGTGGAGCAGGAAAGAGCTTGAGGAGGAGCTTGAGAGAAGAATGTACGTTCTTGAGAAACTTGCAGAAAAAGACATCACGAAGTTTGAGGACGTTGCAAGATTTATCAGGCTCTATCAGTCAAATCCGGAGAAAGTTATCAACGAGCTTGGTATTGAGGTTTAAGTTTTGTTAAGTAAGTAAGTTTCATCTTAATTTTAAATTTAACTTTATCACTTTAGACAGACGAGAGTGTCAAGAATAGGGACAAAAAATGGGATATGCAACCCGTCTTAAGGCAATTAGTGGACTACGTTAAAGCTACATATACTTCTTCGGCCTTTCTTAAGAAAACAAGCCGATTCCTTTGAGGGGATGAGTCACGAATCTGTTAGGAT
>WAPX01000015.1 GCA_015520485.1 Archaeoglobaceae archaeon | reverse complement strand
TTTTTTATATCCCGTGATCCCGTTAATTCCAGAAAATCCCGCCTTAGCTCAGTGGTAGAGCGCGGGCCTGTAGTTTGCCTTGCTTCCCGCAGGGGGAGCAGAAAGCCCGTGGTCCCCGGTTCAAATCCGGGAGGCGGGACTTTTTTTGTTTATTTTTGTTTTAGTTTTTGATGTGGCTAAACTGTTCAGCGAGCAAATTTAATAAAGTTGAAACTTTAGACTGCGAAAATATACCGTTGATGACTACTAATGAACAAAGAAATACATGAATGTAGACTGCACAATACCTATTACAAAGCCGAGTATGGCTCCGGAAATCTCTATAAATCTTAGTTCTTTTTTTGCAAACTTCTTGAAAAGTCTCTCTACCTCTTCTTCGTTAATTTCCTCTGCTTTTTTTATCACGAATTCTTTTAAATCGATGTTATTCGCTATGCTCTTAACCACGGCATCTCTGATTGCATCCTGTAAAAACCTTGAAATTGCGGCAGGAAGTAATGAGAATGCTTTTTCAAATCTCACTTTTTCCGCAAAATCCCTGACATTCGAAAGGGGTGGTTTGCTTAAAATGTAGTTCAGTCCTGCAGCAACTTTACTTTCATCCACAGCTTTGTCCACAGCCCTGTTTATTACGAATTCAAAATCTTCCTTTGTTAATACGCCGGAAAGAGTATCCAGAAACCTCTCCGTAAGTTCTCTACTCCTCGCAGGAACGAGACCCTGAATTTTAAAACCGAAAACGTTTATAGGTTTTTTTGGGTGAAAAAGTAGCTCCACAGCCACAACATTGGTTATGTACCCTATCAGTGCTCCGAGGACAGGAGGTGCGAGAAGCACAAATTTCATGAACCCACCAACAGCACCTTGGATTAAGTGTTTTTCTGTCAATCATTTCAGTCTATAAGTTTTTTATGTGGTGAGCTCGAAGTACAGTTAAAGTCCCGTGCGGGGAGGGAGCGGAGGTGCTTTCTGGCTTAACTGTGATGCTGCCCGCAAGCACGGGACTACAGAGCCGTGCCGCATAGGTCCCCTGGTGAGAGGAGTTCTGGCTTTCCATGACCCCGGGGCAACCCGGGCACGGCACACCCCGGCAGGGTCAGCCATCCTGAGTTTGCTCAGGGCAGACTGTGAAGGGTGGTGTTAGCTTGCCGGGAACACTTAGTATTGTGGAACACTGTTGCACTCCTGAGTAAAGTCAAGTTTTTATACCCATCTATAAAATCCTCAAGAAAGGTGATTCTATGGGTAAAGCAGACAGCAGAGGTGGCAGGGTTGTAAAGGTGTTCGATACAACGCTTAGAGATGGAGAGCAGACGCCAGGAGTAGCCTTCCCTTTAGATGCAAAAATAAAGATTGCAAGACAGCTCGACAGGCTTGGAGTTGATGTAATAGAGGCTGGATTTCCCGCAGCATCCAAGGGTGAGTTCGAGGCTGTTAAGAAAATAGCGGACTTGGGTTTGAACTCCACCATCTGCGCTCTTGCAAGAATAGTTAGAGGAGATGTAGATTCCGCTCTGGACAGCAACGCAGACATGGTTCACGTGTTTATTTCGACATCAAAGATCCAAATTGAACACACGATAAAAAAGAGCAGGGAGGAAATAATCCAGCTCGCAGTCGATGCAGTTGAATACATCAAAGACCACGGCAGGGAGTGCATGTTTTCTGCGATGGACGCTACAAGAACGGAGATGGATTACCTGAAAGAAATATACGGAGCTGTTGAAGAGGCAGGAGTGGACATAATCAATGTTCCCGACACAGTCGGAATTGCAACGCCTTTCAAATTTCACGCAATGATAAAAGAGCTGAGAGAACACCTGAAAGTTCCGATAGACGTTCACTGTCACAACGATTTTGGATTGGCTGTTGCAAACACGTATGCAGCAGTTCTTGCTGGAGCCAACGAAGTTCAGGTTACGGTCAACGGAATTGGGGAAAGAGCCGGAAATGCGGCACTTGAGGAGGTTGTCATGATATTGCACAGCCTCGAAGGCATAAAAACGAACATAAAAACAGAAGAACTCGTAAATACGTCCAAGCTGGTGGAGAGGTTATCTGGAATAAGAATTCCTCCGAACAAACCGATAGTGGGCGCAAATGCGTTCAGTCACGAAAGTGGCATTCACGCTCACGGAGTGCTGAAGGATGCGAGAACGTTTGAGCCGGGAGTCATAACACCGGAAATGGTCGGGCACAGGAGAAGAATAGTTATAGGCAAGCATGCTGGCAGACACCAGATCAGAAAGATTCTGGAAGATGCTGGCTATCACGTGGACGAAGAAACGCTCACAAAGATAATGGACAAGGTAAAGGAGCTCGGTGATAAGGGTAAGAAAGTTACAGACCTCGACCTGTTCACGATTGCTGAAGTCGTTCTTGGAGAGCTGAAGAAGGAGGAAAGGGCGATAGTTGTTGATGAAGTTACTGTGCTCACAGGAAACAAGATAACTCCGACTGCTGTGATAAACGCGGAGGTTGAGGGGAAGAGAAAAGTCACGTCTGCCATTGGACTTGGGCCCGTTGATGCAGCACTCAATGCGGTTAAAGAGCTTGCAGGAGAAAGTATAAAGGTAAACCTGACAGAGTTCAGGATGGACGCTATAAGCGGTGGCAGTGACGCTTTGGCAGAGGTTTACGTTACGGTGGAGGATGATGAAGGACACACCTTTACCGCAAAGGCTGCCGGAGAAGACATAGTCATGGCGTCTATGGACGCAATTATCCATGCCATAAACTACCTGATGCTGATGAGGAAGAAAGGAAAACATTAATCTATTTTATTCATTTCAGTTTCTGTTAAATGTTTTAAATTTATTATTTAGGTTTGGAATGGCAGAATAATTGCTAGGCATCTGCTGTAAAATTACGAAATTGCAGAAATCTGAAGCAAGTTTAAGCTGAAACCGGCGATAGCATTAACTGCAATCGAAAAAATTATTATGGACATGGTTTGAACTGTTAAAAATGAAGTTAAAGCTGCTGGCATTCATCCTGATGGCTGTTATCATCGCGGGCTGCGCTCAACACAGCAAATCCAGCGCAGGCAAATATGCAAGTAACGCATCAGTGATGGGCGTGAAAATAGCCCGGAAAGTACAGAGAAATTACGAGTCTGCGAGGAGTGTGGAGGGTATGGAGAACCTAACGCTCCTCGAAGGTGGTATCACTTACAACGACAGTGTCAAATTTATAATAAAGAAAAACAAGGGATGTAATAAAATATGGATGTATGATATATCGCACAACGCATATCTAATAAGTAACGGAACGTATACATGGATATACGATAAAAACAGAAACACAGTAGAAGTCACAAAAACACTCGTGCATCCGCCGGATTATGCCAGATATATAGAGGGACTTTTGGAACTGTTTAACGTGAGTTATGCGGGAAACAGGACGTTCAACGGCATGAGGTGTTTCGTTCTCCGGATAGTTCCAAACGGTTCGACGAATGCCAACGTTTACGGATACATGTACATAACGCACGACTACAAGGTCGCCGGACTTTACTTTAACCTGAACGGCACGATATACAACATAGTTTTCAGGAACATCAGGTATAACGTCAGCGTTAACGATACCCTGTTCAACTTTACGCCACCGAAAGGGGCCAAGGTGTACAGAGTGCTGGAGCAGATAAAGATAAGGAAGTACAGGACTGTAAGCGAAGCTCAAAAACACGTCCGGTTTAAAATTCTGGCTCCTGAATACACGGCGGGTTACGAGCTCAGGGGTGTGTATACGTACAGCGGCACGGTTCTTCTGGAATACACGAAAGGATCCGGTGAAATGCTGATTAAGGAGAGCGTAATGCCCATTGCCGGCAGCATTAGTGCTGAAAAGGTAGAAATTGGGAACGTAACGGCTTACGTCTGGAGCAGTAACGGCAGAACAAACGTTATGTTTCAGATGAGCAACACAACAGTCCTCGTTTCAGCTCCTCTGAACAGGAGCGAAACCCTCAGGGTTTGCAGATCTATGATTTGACTATATTTTTTAACTAAATTTATTTTTGCAAGTGTATTATGCAAATTAACTATTTCCTACATGTGCCTCCAGTCCTTCTCCCACTTTACAGAACTGTTTTCACTATAGGCTCAAGATGTGTGGAATGTTTTGTAGTAAAATCCTTCAGTAATTAGTCAATTGGGTCTCGAATTGGACTTGAACGAAATGTGAAACGAAACAAAAACTTAAATAATAATTCAAATTAACCCCTGCATGGATGCTGACATAGACGAGGCAATAAAGGCAGGAAAAATTTCCACGCTCGCAAACATCATTCTAACAGTCGTTAAAGGTGTAGCAGGTATAGCTGCAAACAGTACAGCCTTAATAGCAGACTCGCTTCACTCCATGATCGATATTCTCAGCTCACTTTTAGTCTGGATAGGTATTAAGATTGCGGAAAAGCCACCGGATAAAGAACATCCATACGGGCACTTCAAGGCTGAAAGTCTCGCTGAACTCGGAGTTGGAACGGCAATAGTAATTACAGCACTTTTCATAATGTACGACGCTGTCAACGAACTCATTTTGAGGAAGATTCCGGAATTCGAATACTACGCCATCGCAGCAGCCGCATTCTCAGTTGTCGTAAACGAGGCTCTGGCGAGGTACAAGATAAGTGTAGGATTAAAGACGAAATCGAGTTCCTTGATTGCAGAGGGGAAGCACTCGAGAACAGATGTTATAGCAAGCCTTGCGGTCGTTTTAGGCTTCATTCTCATCTATTTCGGTTACTGGTGGGCTGATGCTGTGGTCGCTATAGCTATCTCCATACTCATACTGCAGATAGGTTGTGAAATTCTGAAAAACGCAGTTGACGTTCTGATGGACAGAGTTGACGCTGAAACCGCTCTCAGAATAACAAACTACGTCGAAAGAATGAGGGGTGTGGAATCCGTGGATTTCGTTGGAGTGAGAGGTACATGGAGAAATAAAATCGTCGAAGTTCACTTCACCGTAAGTCCGGGGGTAAGCCTTGAGGAAGTGGAGGAGATTACAGAGAAAATAGAAAGTATAAAAAAAGAAATACCCGATATAATTGATGTAATTCCAGTAGTTAAGTTCAGTAAAAAGATAAGCAAGGTGGCGATTCCGGTAAACGAAACGGGAGAGTATTCTGGTGATTTAAACTCTCCTTACTTCGAAATCTTCGATTTAAAAAAGGGTGCAAAAATCAGAATTGTTAACGAATACAGCAAAGCTGAGAGGAGAAAGGGTTACCTCATAGCGAAGATGCTGAGGAATTTTGGTGTGGATTGCATAGTTCTGAAAAAGGTGGGTGAGGGTGCAAAAAGCCACTTCAAAAACATGGGAATCGTTGTGAACATTATTGATAACAACAGAAGTGTTGAGGAAATTGTGGAAGAGGTAAAAGAAGCTAACAGATGATCTCGTAATCCCCGAGATTTACGCTCTCGACTTTTTCCTGAAAATCCTTCAGAAATTCTTCCACGAGCTGGGACGCCAGCTTTTTGCACTGTCCGCAGAGCTGTTCGCCATTTTTACACCTGTTTTTAATTTCTTCCAGTTCTTCATCTTTTTTTATGAGGTGAATCGAGAACAGTTCAAAAACTGCACACTTCCCTGGCTCTCCTCCAAACTTTCTCTGCTCCTCAGCACTACCTTTACCACCGGTTATCGCCCTTTTAACTTTTTTTGCAGCTGTTTTCGGATCGTCAAAGAGAGAAATGTAGCTTTCCGGCTTGCTGCTTGACATCTTCCCGCCAGTTAAGCCTGTTATGAAACGGTGGTAGGTTGAAGAAGGTGGAATGAAGGCAAAACCACCCATTTCAACCTCAGTTTTTCTGACCAGTTCGACTATTTCGCCGTAATCGCCAAAAACGTCTATGTGTTCGGCATAGCTTTTGAACTCGAAACTTAGCTCTTTTTCGAGGTCTCTCAGGTAACTGTTACCTTTTCTGCTTCTAATTCTCACTCCACCCTCTATTTTCTCAAAAGCGAAAATACTCACCCTCGCAGCCAGATCCCTCGTCAGTCTGAGATGGGGATCCTGATCAGCTCCAACAGGAACGACTACCGGTTTTGGGCCATCAAACCTGCTCAGCTGAGGGTGCAGTATGTCCGCTGCCTGAACGGATGTAACAAACATCTTTGCCAGGGTTGTTTCGGAAGAAAAGCCGTATATGGCTTTGAGTTCGCTCCAGTTAACTTCAGATGACAGTTCGAAGGCCAAGTCCTTTACGAAGTTTGCCGAGGATTGAAAATACATTATGCAGTTCCGCGGTTTTAAACCGAGAGCAGCTATGCTTTTCAGGTATAGCTTTCCTATTTTCTTCACTTTTTCCCAGCTCATGCCCCTTACCGCGTGGGCTTCCATGTCTGCAACAGCCACGTGAGCGAAACCCCCAGCCCTCTGGTGCCAGACTATTTCGTCCATCGTCATCTTATGCCCGAAGTGGGGCAAACCGGAAGGCATGAAACCGGACATGACTGCCCACTTCTTACTACTCCTCATCGCTTCAACTATTCTGTCGTAATCCCTGTGTCCAAAAATCAATCCTCTCCTCATCAGATGCATCGGATCCGGTACTTTATCGATAATCTCGCTGAACGGGTGGATTCCAAATTCCTTCAGCAGCCTGTCGTAGTCTATTACTCCTCCGACTTCCCATGGTGTAACAACCATGCTCTCATTTCTGCTCTCTTTACTTCCTTCTCTGTTCATTGAAGGACGTGAACTGGAGACTGTATAATGTTTTTTCGATGTTTTTGCCTGGTTCTGTTAATGCGAATAAAGCCTTACTGCATCCTCATCCTTAAATCTCTCATCGTTAAATCTGAGAAACCCTCTCCACGTACCTTCCTCTTTCAGCTATTTCCTCTGCCCTCTTTATTACCTCTCTATTTCCTGTTTCGAGGTATCCTTCGATGAAGGCTTTTTTCAGGTTTTTCCATTCATCATAGCAGGCTTTTAAAGCTTCAAAAAATACGTGCACATCAACACCTTTTGGTTCAACGTCCGTATCAACGAACGCGAGACCAAAATCAACGAAATAGATTTTTTCGTCCATGTATATCATGTTCATCGGCGTTACGTCTCCATGAACGATGTCTGCAGAGTGCATTTTGGCGAGGCTCCTGCCTATTTCCCTGCAGATGTTTTCGTTCATTATCTCCCTGACCGGGGTTCCGTCTATTCTCTCCATCACTATCGTGTAGTTTCTGACGTCAAGCACGATTGGAGTTGCTACGCCCTGCCTTCTCGCGAGGTTCATTAACCTGACTTCTGCCTTGGTTCTCTTTTTTCTGAGCACGTCGTCCAGTTCCTTAATTCTGTACCTCTTCGGCCTTCTCTCCTTCTCAACCACGTTTTCGTAAATCCTTACTATTGCTTCTCCCCCAAAGTAAGTCCACAGAAGCTTGCCTTTAATTACTTCTCCCTTTTCCACTATTTTTTTCACCGTTTTCTTCATGACTACCACTCTGGCTTTTCGCTGCTCAAAAAAACCTGAAGCTAACACGAAACCTGAAACTCCACCGCACAGCAGGCAACGTCTTTTTTGCAGAGAGTAACGCCTTTTGCAGTTCTCCCCTGAACGGGTATGTCTGAAATGGACGTTCTCAGCAAGTATCCGTCTGAACTCATGACTATCAAACTCTCAACTCCCTCAACAACCTCTGCCATGACGACTTCTCCTCCCCTGTAGTTGATCACTCCCATGCTGCCTCTCGAAACCTTTCTGTACTCGCTTACAGCACTCCTCCTTGCGTGTCCGTTTCTCGATACCGTTAACAGGTAACCTCCGTTCCTGCAGCAGACCCACGCAACTTCATCCCCGCTTCTGAGGTTGATGCCCTTCACGCCCTTTGCCGTCCTGCTCAGCTCCGGAACCTCTTTCAGATTAAATCTAACGGTATACCCGTTCTTTGTGGAGATAAACACTTCGTTTCCATTTACCGGGCAAACAAACGCGAGTTCTCCGGAAGTTGCTATTATTCCTGCCCTCTTAGCGTTTTCGAACTCTTTAACGCGAACTCTCTTCACGTATCCATCTTCTGTCGTGAGCAGGAGGTATGAATCGTCGAAATCCCTGACGGGCAAGATTGAAACGACCTCATCGCACGACACGAAATTAGAAAGCTTAACGCCCCTCGCATACCTGTCAAGTTTTGGAATTTCGTAGGCGTTTATCCAGTACGCTCTCTTTTTATCGAATATCAGCAACCTGTCCTTTGAGTTACATGGAACCACTGCCAGAGGTACGTCGTTTTTGAGCTGAACTCCTATTATCCCGACTCCTCCTCTCCTCTGAACCTTGAAGTTTACTTCGAGTCTCTTTATCAGGCCGTTTCTTGTAACAACCACGAAATTTCTCTCGTCGCTTATAAGTTCTTCAACAGATATTTCGGCATCTACGTCTCTTACCTCCGTTCTTCTGCTATCGCCGTACTTTTCCATTACCTCCCTCATTTCCTTAACTATTATGGAATCAACTTTTTCCGGAGAGGCAAGAATAGACCTGTACCTTTCTATTTTCTCCTTCAAATCCCTGTACTCTTTGAGCAGTGAATCTATTTCGAGTGATGTCAGTTTCTGCAATCTCGTTTGAAGAACCGCCTCAGCCTGTTTCTCGCTCATCTCAAACCTCTTCATAAGGGATTCTTTCGCCTCACCAGGTGTGGCTGATGACTTGATCAGGGAGATTACCTCGTCTATGTTCTCTATCGCCTTCTTCAAACCTTCGACCACGTGCAACCTTTCCTCGGCCTTTCTCAGCTCAAAAGCGGTTCTTCTCCTGACAACCTCCCTTCTGTGGTCGATGTAGTGCTCTATCATTTCCTTCAGGTTGAGAACTCTCGGCTCTCCGTCCACGAGAGCTAACATTATCACTCCAAATGTCGTTTGCAAGTTTGTGTAAGCGTA
Source organism: Archaeoglobaceae archaeon (assembly GCA_015520485.1). Taxonomy (GTDB): domain Archaea; phylum Halobacteriota; class Archaeoglobi; order Archaeoglobales; family Archaeoglobaceae; genus WAPX01. The sequence continues at coordinate 8,446 of WAPX01000015.1, read as the reverse complement.
CAGCTTGTTCAGCGCCGTGTTTACGTCTTCATCCACCTCGATTACTATTCTTACACCTTCTCTGTCGGATTCGTCTCTGACAGTTTTTGCACTGAGTTTCCCTTCTGAAACGAGTTCAGCTATCTTTTCCACGAGTTTTGCCTTGTTTACCATGTAGGGAATTTCTCTTATCACAATCTTCCTTCCCTCAACCTCCACCTTTCCCCTCACAATTACCTTTCCTCTGCCGGTTCTGTAAGCTTCTACAAGCCCTTCCAGCCCCGTTACGATTCCTCCAGTGGGAAAATCGGGGCCTTTTATGTACTTCATCAGGCCATCGACGTCGATATCCGGATCTTCTATGCACGCTATTACTGCTCTGCAAACCTCCTTCAGGTTGTGGGGAGGTATATTCGTTGCCATTCCCACAGCAATTCCACTGCTACCGTTTACGAGCAGGTTTGGAACTTTTGCCGGAAGAACGACCGGTTCTTTAAGAGTTGCATCAAAATTCGGTACGAAGTCGACGGTATCTTTGTCTATGTCGGCGAGCATCTCCTCTGCTATTTTTGCCAGCCTCGCCTCCGTATAACGCATTGCAGCGGGAGAATCGCCATCGATGGATCCAAAATTGCCCTGCCCGTCTACAAGGGGGTATCGCATTGCGAAGTCCTGAGCCATCCTCACAAGAGCCTCGTAAACAGCGGCGTCTCCGTGAGGGTGGTACTTACCGAGAACGTCTCCGACAATTCTCGCACACTTTCTGTACGGTTTGTTGGACAGCAAACCCATTTCGTACATCGCGTAGAGTATTCTCCTCTGCACGGGCTTCAAGCCGTCTCTTACGTCGGGCAAAGCCCTGCCAACAATTACGCTCATCGCGTAGTCTATGTAAGAGCTCTTGAGCTCGGACGTAATCTCTCTGAGCAGTTCCATCGCTCGGGATACTTCTGGGCATTATTTAAGAGGTTTGGTCTTTCGTGTTGTATGCCGTGAACGGGCCGAGCGGTTAACGGTTGTTTGACTGCAAACTTTAATTCAGGCGTTCAGGAGCTGAAAGCATGAACGGCGATAAATGCTGTAAACTTCTGTAAAATGGTAGCATAACAAAAAATTCACAGTAGAACACCAATCACGTATCCGGCTATCGCTGGCAGGTTGAGGAACGGAAGTCCGGCCTGAGGCCTGTCAGTAAACTTCGTGAGCAGTACAAGGAGTCCCGCAACTCCACCAATAAGAGTGAACCACGATGCGAGCTTTAATCCAAGAAAAACAGGAGACTGCGTGAACCTCTGTGCCGAAGCGACGAGGATGTTCGGAATGACGACATCGCCAACTCCCAGAAAGACGGCTTTTTTGTCCTCGTTCTCTCTTTCGAGTTTCAGACCTTTAAACTCTCTCGACGTCGGCACGACGAAGAGCATCGGTACGTTTATGTCCGTCACCGATTCTGCGAGGCTCAGCATGTGTCTGGTCTTGTAAACTGAAATCGCATCGTAAACTGCGAGAACGAGCATCAGCACTATCGCAGGCAGAGGTGCCAGACTTATTCCAAAAATCGAAATCACCCCAATTGCCAGAAAGTACGCTGCGACATCTATCGTTATCCAGCTCGGCTTCTTTATTAAAGACTCGAGCACCGCTGCTGAAGGAATGAAACTAGCAATGCCCAGAAACGGGTAAAACGTGTAGTAGCACGAAATGAACACGACAAAATACAGCATGGCTTTAAGAAATCTTTTATAGCGGGCGAGAACGAGAATAACTCCAGTAAAAACCAGTATCACTGCGAAGTAAACTATGGAATTGCCGACGTTCTGAGGATTTTTAAACGCCTGCATTCCAGCTGCTCTGTACTGAGGAGTAAGCACAGCCCCCAGGAATCCGGCAGATGCGTATATCAGGACGATTACTGCTATAACCCAGCCCGGAATTTTTCTTTTATCGGGTCTTTCCTGCTCCATTCCAAGTTCACCTTTTCAATTGATTTTAGATTTTTAAGAAACACAAGAAAAGACGAGCTCGACGTAGCTGTTTTCACTCTCCCACACCCTGACAACTACTTTGCTGACATCTCTATCCTTTGCAGCTTCCTTAACTCTTTCACCTATCCAGAGCGCTATGTTTTCAGCCGTTGGCTGTTTGATTAGGTCGTTGAGGTACCTGTGGTCGAGCTCATTCTTCAACTTTTTAATCTCCGAAAAATCCATCACCATACCATCTTTCAGTATCTTTCCCTCTACCTCTACTTCCACCTTCCAGCAATGTCCATGCAATCTGCAGCACTTGCTTTCGTACGGCAGGTTCAGTTTGTGAGCTCCGCTAAACTTGAATCGGGTAACAATTTTTGAATTTGTGAGTTTCAGCAAGTGATCACCTCCAGAGTCGTCAGGACTGTTATCCGGGATTTAAAATTTTTATTCCAGTGTCTGCACTCATTTACCCCTGATATTTTTCCAGATTCTAACATGCAATCTGTCCGAATAGTTGTAACCTTCTCTGACGCAGAACTCCCATATTTCTCTTGCGAGTTCATCGTCTATCGTATCGTTTACGCTCATGGGCATCAGCCAGACCACATCTTTGTTTATCCTGTACTTCTCAACGGCTTTTTTTACATCTTCTAACATCCACGCCCCTTCCCCCTCACCGACGACGAATTTAAACTGAGATGCGAGGCTTATTGCCGCTCTGATGGCGTTTCCCGAGATTTTTCCCTGTTTCGGGCTGACCGTTATTTCACAGTTTCTAACAGCTTCTTTTTCTTTCTGATTGAGTCTGTTGAGTAAAGTGCCGTTTGTTTCAATCATCACGGCGTAGTTCAGTTTTTTCAGCTCTGTTATTAGTTTTACGCAGCTTTCTTTCTGGAGTAACGGCTCTCCACCAGTTATAACAACTCTTCTAATGTTTCCACTCATTTCGACTGTTTTTTCAACGACCTCATCTACACTTAAGTTTTCACCCGTTCTCGCGTGTTTTTCGTCACACCATTCGCAGGAGAGGTTGCATCCGCTAAATCTGATAAAAATCGACGGCCTTCCCATCCAAGAACCTTCTCCAGCTACGCTTGCAAAAATCTCAGATACCCGCATTTGACATGTGGGCGTTTTTGAGGATTATATTTTTTTGCTAATTTTCTTAGTCGTGTGTTTTTATTAGCGTGATCAAAGCACTATAATCTGATTAGCAGTACCTGCATGTACCTTGCTTTAAGATGGAAAACGGGAACTCGTTCAACGCAGTCAAACGCTGAAAGTTCCCAATATTAAAAGCGATAAAAATAAAACTAAACTTCAAGAACTACGTTCTGTCTGTAACCACAGCTTGGACACCTGTCCCCGTCAAGCCTGATTTGCCTTACGAAGAACCCGCTTCTCTCAATTAACAGCTCACCACACCTCGGACAGTAGGTATTTTCAAACCTGTGCCCCCAGACGTTTCCAGCGTAAACGTACTCTAAGCCTGTTTCGTAGGCAATTTCAACCGCCATTTCAATTGTCTCCACGGGAGTTGGTGGTAAGTGTGTCATCTTGAAATCTGGGTGAAATCTCGAAAAGTGCACAGGTATCCTGCTGTCGAGCTCGCAAACCCATTCTGCAAAAGCAGCAATTTCATCCCTGCTGTCGTTCATGGTGGGTATTATCAGGTATGTGAGCTCCAGAAATATTCCCTTTGAATGCATGTACTCAACGGAGTTCAGTACCTCCTCAAGCTTAGCCTTGCACACCTTTCTGTAGAAATCCTCGTTAAAAGCCTTTATGTCAACGTTCGCAGCATCTAAAGCCTTTTCTTCAACGAACTGGTCTAACGCTTCCTCGCTCATGTATCCGTTCGTTACGTAAACAACGTAACCCCCCTCCTCTTTTATCCTTACACTCGAGTCGAGTGCGAACTCGTGCCATATCGCCGGTTCGTTGTAAGTCCACGCCACGCCATCCGCTGAACTCTCCCTGAACATTTCCACTACTTCATCACAGCTCATCTCCCTGCACGGATACTCCAGACCGGCAAAGGCTATCGTGTAGTTCTGGCAGTGCTGACACCTGAAGTTACAGCTGATGCTGCCGAAGGAAAGGGCTCTTGTGGAAGGCATGAAATTGTGAAAAGGCTTTTTCTCTATCGGGTCGAGAGCGGCAGAAGAAACAAGACCGTAGTTGTAGGCGTAAAGTTTACCGTTTTCATTCTTTCTGACCCTGCATACACCCCACTTTCCGTTTTCAAGCCTACACCTGTGCCTGCACGTATGACATTCAACTTTTCCGTTGAGACGTCTGTACAAGTAAGATTCCACTTTCATGTGGATTCCTTGTTTCGGAACGCTATTAACGTTTGCTTAATTTACGATCTTTAAACAATTTATTTAAAAATAAATATTATTTATAAAGAAAAACTTTACTTCCAACATCCACCCCGATGTGTCTCGCTATAACCGGGCACTTGACCATCAGCATGTAGAATATTCCGCTGAACTCGCTCAGCCCCTCGTAATTGCCCTGTCCCTTGGAGATCACGATGTCGTGCTCTTCTATCCACCTGCCAACTTCCGGAGAGTTTCTCTCGACACCAACCTCTCCGTTGGATATAAACCTGAACTCATCCACCACTCTGTCAAGCCCGACCTGCCTCGCGTCCTCTATCGTTGCATCGTTGATTATCGGGCCTGCTTTGACAACGAACGTTACCCTGAACTTCTTGATCGAGAGTATGGTCTCGATGAGTATTCTATCAAAAACGATTTCTCCAGCGTTGTCAGCAAAGTACAGAATGCTCTCTCCAGTCTCGAGCTTTTCCTTAAAGAGTTCGCAGTGATCGACTGTAAGCTCCTCGTTTACAACCTTTCTCACGAAGTCCATGAGGTTGAATTCTTCAACGTCATCCTTGTCAACCGCACCAAAATCTATTATATTTCCGGCAATGGCGACCTTTACTGCAGTTTTTAGCGGATCTCCACTTTTTTCCACTGTTTCCTTAACATCTGGGTATAGTTTCAGAGCAAGTTCGTTACTCCTTCTCTTAATTTCTCCGTACGGATCGCCACAGTACTTTCTCACCACCGCGTGAACAACATGAGCAAGCTCAGGAGGTGTTTTATCCCATCTCTCTTTGAGAAGGACCGCCATGACTTCCCGCAAAATTTTCTCCTGCTCCTTCTCACCGAGCCTGCAAAATCTCGAAGCTTTCAGTGCCTGCCTCATAAAACAGGGAATGCATTCGAGGTTGAGTTTCATACACTCAGTGGCTCTGGGGGTTATATAAAGGTAGGGTTGTAAGCATAGGATAAGTTTAGTTGCGGTTCCCGGAATAGTTTATCTGCCTAATAATCATCTGCCTGCTGTTCAGCAACAGCTATTTTTGAGGAACATCAGAAATTATTAATGTAATACTAAAAATAGTAAGTAAAATATATTCTGCCCGACAAACTCTCTGATGGGGTGAATCATGAGTAACCTCAAACCAGTATTGCTCACTATGGTGGTTATAGCCATTGGAGTTCTCGTAATGCCACAGACAGCTTCGCTTTTCGCAGGACAGCACTGGTGGTACAACATAAGCGGTAACGGAAATCAGATACCCTGTCAGAAATGCCACGCAGATATATACGAGGAAATGAGACTGCAGGTTGGACCTCACACGGGAGAGACAGGCTACGTTTTTCAGTGTCAGATATGTCACAGAACTGGCTTCTCAGGTTTCTCCTACGCTACCGTAAATAAGAGCTCAATTACGAGTGTTTATCCCGGAAAACAGGCCCATGCAGCCTCTACTGTAAGATGCCTTACCTGTCATGGAGCTTATGCTAACACAAATCACGTGAGTTACTATCTTGGCATAAGTGCTCAAACGTGTTTTGAGTGTCATGGCAATCCGGGGTATTTCAAATCGGACTATGTAATAGCAGGTGGTTTTGGCTTGACTTCGATGCCTGGTGACACGGGAAGCCTCGCAGCCCACAAGATGTTCGTCCTTAGGGCTATAAACAACTCCACGCTGAGAGGAGCAAACGAGGCATGCATCGCCTGCCACACTCACGTTGCGGTAAAAATAGTTTGGCACCACAGGAGGAGCCTTGAGTTCGAGGTCAACATATCGAATCCAGTTACGCTTTCCAACGGTGTGCACAACTGGACAATCACCAACTGGGAGGTCAACGGAACTGCTGTTGCAATATCGTGGGGTAGTTCCAACGGTAACGGCAGCATAAACTACAACAGCAATACGTGGCCCTGGTCAAGCAGCAGCAGCCTAAATAATATATACAGCTAAAATTTTTTAATTTATTTTTAAACATTAAATTATTTTTAAACATTGAATTTTCAAATAAATCCAGAAACACACAATAAATATGTGAAATAAATGTTGTCGGCTACCTTCTAAGCTCATCCAGTCTTCTCCTGATTTCTCTGAGCCTGTCTTCGAGGTACGCTGCCTCTTCTTCGAGCATCTTTATTTCGGTTTCTCTGCTCGGTGCCTCAGTTGAGTAGTAATACCACCAGCACCATCCTCTTCCTCTACCCCTTCCAAAGTACTTCCATCCCGGCCTTTCCCACGGCGGTAGATGGCTCCACGGTCCAAATCCCGGATACCTCGGCATCTGGCATCACCTCCTTTTGAATATATATTCACCACAGTAGTATTTTAATGTTTTGGTACATGCGACCGTTAGCTTTCACAAGCTGATCCGGCAAACCCTTAGGTTTCTGGCTTCTTTGTGCATCCTCGGGATAAATTATTTAAACGGGCAAACAGAATGGCAGACAAACTCAACAGCGTTTCAAAGCAGTTGATAAACCGCAACTAAAACCGCAACACTTATTTACTTTCATTACCAAAGTTAATGTGGGGTGCCATCGCATTGGTAGCAGCCTTCCCGCCGTCACCGCCATAGCGTTTTTAACGGCACCCCCACAACCATTAACATGCGTATCAATACTCGGTATTTGCGTCAGATCGAAGTTATTGGAAAGGAAAATCAGTTTAAACTTTTAAACTCTTCCGCACTTGTTATAGGAGCTGGTGGACTTGGCAGTGCTGCCATAGCCTATCTGGCTGGAGCTGGCGTTGGAAGGATTGGCATAGCTGATGGCGATGTTGTCGAAGTCCACAACTTGGACAGGCAGTTCATTCACGCCGGAAAAACTGGAATGAATAAAGCTGAATCCGCCAGAATGTTTGTTGAAAGCCTGAATCCAGACGTGGAAGTTCGAACCTACGCCAATTTCAGTAAAGAATCGGCATACATGGTTAAAAAGTACGATGTCGTTGTTTCCTGCGTGGATTCCTTAGAGGCAAGGCACGAGATAAACGAGGTGTGTTTTAAGCTTAAAAAACCACTCGTTCACGCCGCAATCTCCGGTTTTGATGGAGAACTCATGGTATTCGACTTCAGAAGTAAAGATACGCCGTGTTACAGCTGCATATATCCGAGAGCTTGCAGGGCCAAATTCAATCCCGTGGTAGCCCCAGTGGCTGGAATAGCTGGCAGCATGCAGGCTCTGGAAACGATTAAGCTGCTATGCGGTTACGGAGTAACAAGGGATTTGCTGAGAATGGATTTCAGGCACATGGAATTTTTCAGAATCTCCGTTTCAAAGAGAAAAGATTGCCCTGTTTGCTCTACTCCTTAGACTTCCTTAAAAGATGGTTTAACAGCTTTTTTGCCTCCTCAAAAACTTCTTCTTCACTCCTGCTCGCATCCACGACCTTCACTTTTTCGTCCTCTCTCGCTATGTCGAGAAAGTTTTGCCTCACTTTTTTCAGGTATTTCAGGCTTTCAAACCTGTTTCTCTTTCCTCTGTTTTCAATTCTCCTCAGGCACAGCTCCGGATCGCAGTCTAAAAGTATTACCATATCCGGTTCCGGGGCAATATTCTCGTTAATGCCTCTTATTTCGTGCATGTCAATACCTCTCGCCCCCTGATACGCCATGTTGGAGTAGTAGTATCTGTCCATCAGAACAACGTAACCCTCGCAGAGTTTTGGAAGTATGTTTTCCTTTACGTCGACAGCTCTGTCTTTAAGAAACAGCTCCAGTTCTTCCATTGCGTCCATGTTCTCGCTGTAGCTTTCCCTTATTTTCCTGCCCCAGATACTGTTGCCCGGTTCCTTGACGATTGCAGCCTTAAATCCCCTGCTTTCAAGCCAGCTCTTTAGCTTTTCAGCGAGCGTCGTTTTCCCGGTTCCGTCAATGCCCTCGATTGCCACGAGCACGCCCTTTTTTTCGCACATTCCCTGCACCTCTTGAGATTTTACCGGATTGCCTCTCCTTTACTGTTTTACGACTTTAAGGCACAGCTTTAAAAATTGTTTTTAAGAATCTTTTAAGAACCTTTCAAAAATCGTTTCGGGTTAAGTGTTCAGCATACCAAAAAGTAATTGTAATCCAAGCCAAAAATTCATGTTCCAATGTCAAGAAGTAAAAATTCCAAGCGTTCGAACGGATGGCTGATAATAACGGAGAAGCATAACA
>WAPX01000014.1 GCA_015520485.1 Archaeoglobaceae archaeon | reverse complement strand
TTTTAAGAACCTTTCAAAAATCGTTTCGGGTTAAGTGTTCAGCATACCAAAAAGTAATTGTAATCCAAGCCAAAAATTCATGTTCCAATGTCAAGAAGTAAAAATTCCAAGCGTTCGAACGGATGGCTGATAATAACGGAGAAGCATAACACGGCGAAGAGAATAGCCTCAATTCTGTTCGAGGACGTCAGAAAGGAAAATAAGTACGGAGTTAACTACTACTGCTCCCCATCAAACAGCGCTTATGTTGTTGGATTGAAGGGACACGTCGTAAAACTCGACTTCCCGAAAGAGTACAGCGACTGGAAAAAAGTTCCGCTGAGAGAGCTGTTAAGAGCTGAAATAGTAAAGGAGGTCAAGGAAAAGGGAATTGTAAGACTCCTCAGGGAGCTCGCAAAAAAAGTTAGCAGAGTGACAGTGGCGACAGATTACGACAGGGAGGGAGAGCTGATAGGAGTTGAAGCCCTTGAAATGGTTAAAAGCGTAAACCCGGATGTAAGGGTGGATAGAGCCAAGTACAGCGCCATAACTCCTGCAGACATAAAAAGGGCATTCGAAAATACTGTAAGCGTTAACTTAAACCTCGCGAAATCAGCTGAGGCGAGGCAGAAAATCGACCTCATATGGGGTGCCGCTCTAACTAGGCTTATCTCTGTGTCTTCTGGTAGGCTGGGCAAAAACTTCCTGAGTGTTGGAAGGGTTCAGTCTCCCACCCTGAGGCTGATCGTGGAGAGAGAAAGGGAAATAGAGAACTTTAAACCCAAGCCTTACTGGGAGATATACGCAGAGTTCTGCAACGGTTCCTGTTTTACTGCAAAACACGTGAAGAGGTTCGAGGACAGGAGTGAAGCTGAGAAAGCGTTCAGCTCCATAGGTGATATTGGAGTTGTCAGGTCGTTTACGAGGAAGGAGAAAATCGAATCAAAGCCGACGCCGTTCAATACGACCGAATTTCTCAGAGAGGCGTCCAGATTTATGAGTCCGTCAAAAGCTATGAGTCTGGCTGAGAGCCTTTACATGGAGGGTTACATATCCTACCCGAGAACAGATAACACCGTATATCCATCAACTCTCAACCTGAGCTCAATAGTCAGCATGTTCGTCAACTCGGAATTCGACAGAGAGGCGAGAATTGTTCTGACTGGAAAAATGAAGCCGTCAAAGGGGAAAAAGAAGAGCGAGGATCATCCACCAATACACCCCACCGCAGTTGCTGACAGGAAAAAGCTTGGAAAAGATGAGTGGATAATTTACGAGCTCGTCGTGAGGCGTTTTCTGGCCACTCTCGCTGACGAGGCTGTGTGGGACTGGAGAAAGGTGGAAATAGATTGCAACGGTCAGATTTTTAGAGCGACCGGAAAAACACTCATAAAAGCTGGCTGGAGGAGCATTTACGTTTACTCGAAAGCTGAAGAGGTTGAGCTTCCACTCCTCAAAGTGGGGCAAACACTTGCAATAAAGGAGAAGAGACTTGAAGAAAAGGAAACGAAGCCTCCGGCGAGGTACGGTACCGGAAACCTCATTAAAATAATGGAAAAACTCGGTCTCGGAACGAAATCGACGAGGCACGAAATACTGAGCAAGCTGTACAACAGAAAGTACATTTACGGAAATCCCCTGAGACCAACGCAAACCGCTTTTGCCGTCATAGACGCTCTAAAAAAGAGCGCAGAAACGATAACTCTGCCCGATATGACCGCCAAGCTTGAGGAGGAAATGTACGCAATAGCGGAAGGTAAAAAACGTGAAGAGGAGGTAGTAAGCAAATCGATAAACATACTCGATGGCATTCTGAGCAAAATAGACCTCGAAGAACTGTCAAAAGACCTTAAAACCGGTGTAAAGCTCGATAAGGTCGTTGGGAAGTGTCCAGACTGCGGAAAAGAGCTCGTGATAAAGAAGAGCAAAAACGGGAGGTTTATAGGGTGTTCGGGCTACCCTGACTGCAAATTTACCCTGCCCTTACCGAAGAAGGGGACTGTGTATGTCACCAGCAAGGTGTGCGAAAAACACGGCATCAACAAAATAAAGATAAGAACTAAGAAGGGATACTGGGATCTTGGCTGTCCCTACTGCAATTACCTCGAGTGGAAAAACAGATCAGAGGGTAAAAATGAGGGCAAAGGTAAAATCAAACAGAGTGCAGCAAAAACTTCGCAGTAGTTTAATGTGTTACTTGCTTTTCAGTTAAAGACTTATAACGTAAACCTTTAAGATTATGCGCAAAAGGCTGTCACACTAAATCTTTTTCGAAAATTTATTAAGTTATTCTGCAAGCATAATATGCGATGATTTCAGCGTACGTCATTTCGTTCCTCTGCACAATCAGCTTTGCGGTGGCGCTGATAAACTACTCCATACTGTGCAGGGCTCAAATAGAGGAGCTTAACTGGAAGATAAAGGAAACTTTTTACGCACTTCTTGCTCTGGTAACCATTGCACTTACAAGGCTTTTGCTTGATGTAATTCCCGGAACACACAGTTACGTTTTTCTTGCATCTGCGAGAAAAGTGCTTGAACTTACGGTTATTCTCTACATACTGATCTTCAACGTTATCCTGCTGAGGACAATACTGAAGAGTTCAATGTCGCAGGTTAAGCTCTGCAAGGATTGTCTGAATATTCCTTTTTACATAGCCGTTTTGTGGATGATATTCGAAAGGGTTAGGCTAAGCCCGAATGTGGCAGATGTAGTAATAATTGTTACTGCACTCGTTGTGTTTGCAATACTTGTAAAACTTTTTAAATACATTAAACTTCTCTCACTAATAATTGAGCCTGCAAACTTACAGCCATCGCTCATGGCGTACCTCGTATTTATGATGTTTTATTTAGCCTCTATTCTTGCAAACATTTACGAGAAGGCTGTTGCAAGCAACATATACATAGTTTCGTTTGTAATAGCCGTGTTCTCGATGGTGCTACTCGACCTTGAGTTCAGGAAAATAACCGAGATACACCTGCTATAATCGATAGATTTTTAATCGAGTTATCTCTTGCTGTTCAGAGGGGCCGTGGGGTAGCCTGGTGATCCTCCCGGCTTTGGGAGCCGGTGACCCGAGTTCAAATCTCGGCGGCCCCACTTCGTATATTACAGCGGCACTAATCCACAACACGCACGGTTACCGGTTCTCCGGAACTGCTGTACGCTCTCCAGCTGTTCATAGTATAGGGGTAAGCGATGATTATGTGAACCCTTCCCCTTTTCGAGAAGGATTCCAGGTCCTGCTCAGATGGATACGGATAAGGTGAAGGGTGGCTGTGCACGGTTCCAAGAACTCTCATCCCCATTGGCAGCATGTCCATGTGTATGATAGCACTGACGCCACCGCTGATGGAAGGAAGAAAAATGAGCTCGTCTATGTGGTTTTTCCTCTTTTTGCTCTCACCAAGCATGGCTATGAACTCGTGGGGGTGACTTTCCCTTGCAGCGGCTATGGCTGTTTCCAGCACTTCCCTAGAAATCGTATAACTTGCTTTAACCTTTTTTATTTTGCTTCTACACTCTTTTTCAATTTTTTCATTTTTGTTTTCACTCTTTTTCCCGAAAAACTGGCGAAATTTATCAAAAACCATTAAGAAAGTTCTAAGTGAGCTGTAAAAAGCTGTTGTGGTGAAACATAACGGTTGTCTGAAGCAAAACTACGGTTAAGTGCATAACATCCTAAACTTATCACCCAAGAACTTCTCAATCCCTTCGCAAAAGATATCGACTCCGTTAACTTTTTGAATGCCTTAGCAATCGTTTCTCTAAGTTCTTCTATATTCAACGGAGATGTCTCAGAAACCTTTTAACACTTCCAAACGTTTTCAATCGGATTCAAATCGGGAGAGTAAAGAGGAAGAAAAACCAGCAATATTAAGTTTTTCAGCCTCCTCTCTTACTTTGCATTATGCGTTTTGAAATCGAGAATGATTACGATCCTTTTTTGATTAACATCTTATCTTCCTGAGATATGAAGTCTTCTGACCTGTTTCTTTCTGAAAACTCTATTACGCTCTCTCCGTTCAGGCTGTAGAATCCTGAAACCTTGGTAACGTGGCAACTCTTAATGCTTTCCAAAGCTCCACAGCCTTGCAGTATTTGCTTGCTTCAACAGCCTTTTCATCGGTAAATCTTATGACGTTTGATCTCGGCTTTACTCAGGTTTCGCGTGCGTAGCACGGCGCGCCGTCACGAAGTGACGTGCGTTTTAAACTCTCTTCAGCATTTTCAGGCTTTCTGTAATCCTTCTGGTAGGGCTTGGCGTACTTCATTCCGAAATATCCGAGAATTCTTCTGACCTGCCACGAAGAATAATTCACTCCAAACTCTGCTTCTATCAGTTCCTGAACCTCTTTCGTCGTCCACGAATCTCTTTCCTTAATTTCTCTGAGTTATTCCTTCTGTGTATCTTATGCAAAGCCTTTTAAGCTCTCGTATCTTTTTCGAGCCTTCTGATTCTCTTATCGAGTTCTTCTGTGGCAAGTGCTTTACAACTTCGTAGATTCGCTTTCTGCCCATGTATTAATAGTTTTGCTCAAGGTAATAAAATAAAAGCAAAAATAGAAGAGAATTTAAATTAACCACCCGAAATTACTCTCATCACTGTTATTTCTCCACCTTCAACTTTTTCGTCAAGCGGGAGAGGTGTGGAGTTTCGCAGTACTATTACCGTTTCTGGATTTATGCCGAGGCTGAGTATCAAATCCGAGTAAGTTTTGCCCTCTTCAACCTCCACGGACTTATCACCCTCCTCGAAACCTATAAACCTTATCTTCAACTTCACTATTCCCATAAGAATCCTTTACCGTTCGCTTTTAAAGCTTTGACTCGCTTTACACCTATGAGTGCCGCCTTGCAATACCAAAATCAGTACTCGTCGGGCAGAACCATTCTGGCTATTTCCTTGATACTCATTCTGAGGCTCTCGGCCTTCAAATCCTGTAGGTTGTCCAGCAGCAGCTTTTCATCTTTGCTCAAAAGCTTGTTTAAACCCTTTCTTTCAAAAGATCTGCGGTCGAATCGCCTCATATCAGATCACTGTACCATTTACTGTCATTATCTTATATAAACTTTCTGGAACATAATTATTGTAATCATGCACGGTTGATAATTTTTAAATACCCTTTACAGGGCCAAAAAACGCTTTTTAAGGTTTAACAAAGGTTCCTAAAAAGTATGAACCATTACGATAAATTAGAAATACGTACTCGAAAATATCAAATAATTTATCGTTATATTTTCTGAGAACTTTCGAAACCTATAGCTCAACTCCGAAGAAGTCCCTGACGTTTTTGAGTACTGCAGACATTATTTCATCAGCTTCAATAGATTTAAGCTTTTCCAGTTCTCTCACAGCAACTGATACGTTGCAGGGGTTGTTCGTCATACCCTTGAACGGACTCATAAACGGGCTGTCCGTTTCAACGAACATCCTTTCAACAGATGCCTTTTCAGCAACCCTCTTAACCTGAGGCATAAACGCTATTCCCGTGCTTATTCCTATGTATCCTGCATCCTGTGCGCTTTTCGTCAGTTCGGCTTCAGCAAAAGCGTGAAAGTAAGCTTCAACACCCGCCCTTTCAACTTCCCTTATGGCTATTTCCTCCGCCTCTCTCGCATGAATGACAACAGGCAAATCCAGTTCGGATGCGATAGAAAGAAAATGTCTGAAAATTTTCAGCTGATTTTCCCGCTCTCTATCTGCTGTCGCATGGTAAAAATCCAGTCCTATCTCTCCCACGGCTACTATCTCTTTTGCGTGATCGAGCAGAAATTCTTCAACTCTTTCGACCTTTTCCCAGTTTCCCCTTTTGGCTTCGTTCGGGTGATAACCCAAAGTTGGAAAAATGAAGCCGAAGTAATTTTTCAGAAGTTCCCAGCTTTTGTGAACGTGAGCTTTTCTGTACTCAGTCATTGAGTCGAAAACTGCTCTTACACAGCTTTTTGCTTTTCTAATCTCCTTTTCAACATCGCTTTTCCTGTACAGCTCCATGTGTGCGTGGCAGTCTATCAAGTTTATCTCTCGCAGCTCTGCTGAATTAAATCCGGGCATTTCTGTACTTTCCACACTTTTATTAGAGTCATCGAACGCCATACTCATCACCCGAAATCGTTTTCAGAAACGATTCGTCGATAACGTAAAAACCGAGTTTTCTGCACTCCCGGTAAAAGTCCTTTTCTCTGATTTTCAACCATTCAAGCTTTTTGAGATCCTGCTTTTTCACAGCTCTTACAGGAAAGTCCAGTTCAGCAAGTTTATCGAGTCTGAAAGAGAGTTTTGCAAGCTCTTTTCTCAGCCTCCACCTCGCCACGAGTGGAGACTGGACGGAGTATATTGCTTCTTCAACATTCTTTCCGTCTATCACGCACATGAGCAGTATTTCCGCTATGGAGTTTATTCTGTCCGGTACTCCTGTTACGTCACCCTTTAACGTAAACTTCTTTGAAATAACTTCCACGCCACTTCTTTCCAGCTCCCTTCCGAGTTTAGAAGTGAGTCCTTTTTTGTTGCCACACAGATCAACTATACCACCGATAACGTAACAGTCATATTTATCATTATTTGAAAATTCTTCTTCTGCATTTGGGTCAAGTAACAATATTTTTTCTATATTTTTTTCTTTAAAAAATTCTTCGGCTTCACGGTAGAAAGGAGTCTCAACTTCGGGAAATTTTTTTCCGGTAACAACCATTTTCCCGCTCCACATGAATTTTCTTATTACTCCCACGGTGCATTTTAGCTGCAGCCTCAACCTCCTTAACTCCTTTTCCGTGTGGACGCTGTGATACCTGCAGTCTATCAGCACGAATGGATATCTACCAGCTCTTTTCAGCAGTTCATCTCCGCTCAGAATTACTTCATCGCATTTACTGGCCGGAATCACGCAGGCCTGAGCACTTTTCATCTCACACTTCTCATCCAGATTCATTGAAATTCTGCAGTTCCTTGCTTTGCAGACCACTGCCCTGTTTTCCGCTACGAGAGCTGAAAGTTTCCACATGTCCGTGCACGGCCATATCCTCGTAATTCCCTTTTCTTTCAGGACTTCTTTAAAGACTTCTGATAACCTCATTTGCCACACGGAAAAAAAGCTGTTTAAAAGCTTTTAAGAGGTTTTAAAGTTGAAAATTCTTTCCGTCTTTCTTGCATGAGAGTGTCAAGAATAGGATAAAAACTGGTATTTACGGGCTTTACAGAAGCTTAGTTTGAGATATAGAGATGTTTGGTGAGAAAAATGCTGTTGGGGGTTCCTCTTTAAGCTTAAAGAAAGAGCAAACAGGCTCTGAAACGGTTTCCTTAAAAGTTCTTTTGAATGCAGAGCTGGCTGAAGAGCTTTATGGCCTTCTACAACTACTGGAAGTGTTTATTTTGACACCCTCTGGTAGAGTACCTAAACAATAAATTTAGATAGCGATTATATGTTTTATCACAAAACCTATCTACCTCCAATCATTCCTCCACCAAATCCAGCAGAACCTGCTTTTCCCACCAAGCTCAAGACATTTGAAACGTTTTGGTAAAATCCTTTAATTGCTCCGTGTTTTAACAGGAACTCAACCCCAATAGGTCCACTCGAAGAGTTACTCTCAATCAACCAGCCGTTTTTTATCTTTTTCAGGCTGTACTCTTTCATGTGAGGGTAGATTTTTAGAACGGTGTTGTTGGGATCGTAAATGTAGATTTTAACTGAAGTGTACGACACATGTTTGTCTGCGAGCTTTAAGTTTACGTGGTCGTATCTACCGTCTGTCTGAATTGGTGGATATACCTCGTAGAAAGCACTCAAACTATAACTTCCGTTCTTAAAGAGCTTGCCTCTCTCAGGATACTGATTGCAAATAATGCCCAGTTCGTTTCTTTTGGTAAGCCTCTTAACTATATTGAACGCACTTAAATTTGAAACATATATATGGCTGTAGTTAAAGTAGATTATATTCTCGCCATCACCAATGAGTTTAAGGACTATACACGGAAAAGCTTCCTTTTTAATTGTTACCGGAGCATTCCAGAGTCTATAGAGTATTTTGTACCTGTAAGCGTTAACGTGATAGCTGTAGGATTCCTGAAGGAGTAAAACCTTTGAAAACATTATACTGGCAGTGTAATCAGCGGTTAAATTTCCCAGATATTCAGGAAACTTAACGGTCCGAGATTTGGTTACTTGGAAATGAAACCTCAGAACTCCAGTTAGAACAGCTGCGATTAAAGCAACCAAAACAATCAGCTTAATTAAATTCTTATGCTTGCTCATGATATTCACCCGAATCAAGTCTTTCTGCAACTTCTTAACATTTGATATTTGTAGTTTTCTATTAAAAATCCAAGTATAAGATAGAATCTAAAAAAGTTAGGATAAAAAATACATTTTATTCTTTTATTATTTTTTAACATTTTAATTTTAGTTTTAACGCTTTAACCACGTAGCAACTCCCGGCAAATCCGCTAAAACGCAGCTCAACCTTATTAGAATAGCGAAAACAGCGGCTTTTGCCGGTGGAATTCCAAGAGCGTAGAGAACAACGACTGCACCACCTTCCATTATACCAAGTCCTGCCGGAGTGATGGGAACAAACATCAACGCAGATATGAGGGGTTGAAGCAGAAAGTAAACGTAAGCCGGGAAAAGCACGCCGCATGAGTGGCCAACAAACATCCACTGAATTCCAACGAATACCCAGCCGAGGAGGCAGAGCATCAGTATCTGAGGAGCAAACCTTCTCGTTTCCACGCCCGATTTGACCATCCCGGAGACTGCGTTGGAAATACCGGATTTATCGAGAATGCTCAGAACGAACTTTGGGGCAAGTTTCTTGGCAAAGTGAATTGATTTTTCGTACCATATAAAAGCAAGAATTACTCCTCCAACGGCAACAACTGCAAGCCCCGCAAGTGGATTTGAAAATCCGAAAACTGCTATTGCCAAGCTCGCTCCAGCACCTTTCACAACGAAGTCTATGCCCTGTGGCGCAATTACAGCAGCCATTCCATCTGAAGCTGGAATACCGCACCTGTCGAGCAGTTTTGCCGTGAGGATGTATCCACTCCTACCCGGAGTTACATCTCCCGCAACCATGCCCCCTAAGTTTGCGAGGAAAACGCAGGACAGGCGTGTACGGTATCCAATTTTTTTCAGCAGGTAGTAAACTCTGTACGACAGCACGACGTTAAGCAGGTCGTACATAAATACTGAGAGCAAAAATAGCTTCAGGTCAACACTTCTGAGGTTTTTCAGGTCACCTTTTATGCTGTACAGAAGAACTGCAAGTATTGCAATTCCCACGAGGTACTGGACAACTCTGAACAGTTTTTTGAACCGTTTGCTCATCAGTGCTGCGACTGAAAACAGTTTAATACAGTTTTCGCCTTTTTAGCCTGATGGCAGAAACGGTAGCGAAAAATGTAACAGAAAGACAAAAAAAGCCGAAAGTGTCAGTGATTTTACCGGCTTACAACGAAGCCAGAAACATAGAGAGGGCTGTAAAAGCCGTTGTTGAAACGATGGAAAGGACCGGATACGACTACGAAGTAATAATAGCTGAAGATGGTTCCACTGATGGAACTGACAAAATTGCGGCGAGACTCGCAGACGGTAAAAAAATACTGCATCTGCACTCCGATGAAAGGCTTGGCAGGGGTGGAGCCCTCAACAGAGCGTTCTCTTTTGCAAAGGGTGATGTAATTGCCTTTCTGGATGTTGACCTCTCCACTGATTTGTCTCACCTTCCGGAGTTACTGGATAAAGCCATGAAGCACGGAATAGCCATTGGATCGAGGCTGAAAAAGGGTAGCGTTACTGAGAGGCCTTTGAAGAGAGACATACCGTCAAAGATGTACAACTTTCTCGTCAGGCTGCTTCTCGGATCCAAGCTCTCTGACCACCAGTGTGGTTTCAAGGCCTTCAGAAGGGATGTCATACTCTCGATAATTCCAAACGTGAAAGATAACCACTGGTTCTGGGATACAGAAGTGCTCGTTCTTGCTCAGAGAATGGGATACGATGTTGTTGAAATACCTGTTCGCTGGAAGCAGGGGGAGGAGACGAGAGTTAAAATTGCAAAAGATAGTCTGTACATGTTCAAATGCATAATAAAGATGTGGCTGGGTAGATTGTAAGTTATAAATAGTTTAGCTCTTTTCAGTATTTAATTTCACCTGTTCAGGTCACAATCTCTTAATTTTTAACGAATACTGGCTTGCAGCACCGCTCAGGGAAGTATTTATATATGTTCTTATATTAATCATATTCATGGCACCTGAACTAACACTCAAAGTAAATCAGGCTTATCCGAGCGATTCTGGTAGAGGTATCGCTCGTTTAGATCCGGATGCAATGATCAGACTTCAAATTTCACCCGGAGACATAATAGAAATTGAAGGTAAGAGAAAAACAGTTGCAAAGGTCTGGAGAGCTCCAAAAAGAGACTGGGGGAGGGACATAATAAGAATTGATCGATTTATAAGGGAAAATGCGGGAGTCAGCGTTGGAGACACGATTAAAGTCAGAAAGGCAAATTATCAGCCTGCAAAAGTTGTGATAATTGCCCCCCTCAAAAAGATGGACTTCAGAGTTTACGGAATGGACGTTGGAGATTACCTGAAACACCAGCTCTTAAAGAGGCCTGTTATAGAAGGAGATTTAATTCCCATAATCGGTGCTCCAGCTCTTGCGGGATTCGGGAAGTACGGTCAGAATCAGGCCTTACTCTTCGTGGCCGTAAAAACGGAGCCAAAAGGCGTGGTCATAATTGACGAAACCACAAGAGTGATATACAGGGACAGACCAGCAAAGGGCTTTGAGAGGCTTGGCAGAGGAGGAGTTACGTACGAAGACATAGGTGGATTGAAAGCTGAGCTGCAGAAGGTAAGAGAAATTATAGAGCTTCCACTACGCTATCCTGAACTGTTCCAGAGACTCGGAATAGATCCGCCAAAGGGCGTTTTACTTCACGGACCTCCGGGAACTGGTAAAACGCTGATAGCCAAGGCTGTTGCGAACGAAATAGGTGCGAGCTACTACACGATAAACGGTCCGGAAATAATGAGCAAGTTCTACGGGGAGAGCGAGCAGAGGCTCAGAGAGATATTCGAGGAGGCGAAGGACAACAGTCCTTCAATCATTTTTATAGACG
The DNA here is from genome assembly GCA_015520485.1 of Archaeoglobaceae archaeon. Lineage (GTDB taxonomy): Archaea > Halobacteriota > Archaeoglobi > Archaeoglobales > Archaeoglobaceae > WAPX01. Next base: position 23,083 of record WAPX01000014.1, on the reverse strand, counting down.
AAATCGACTCGATAGCGCCGAGAAGAGAGGACGTAACGGGAGAGGTTGAGAGAAGGGTGGTTGCTCAGCTTCTAACCCTGATGGACGGGCTGGAAGAAAGAGGCCAGGTTATAGTCATTGGAGCTACGAACAGAATAGATGCGGTGGATCCAGCTCTCAGAAGGCCGGGAAGGTTTGACAGAGAGATAGAGATAGGTGTGCCCGATAGAGAGGGCAGATTCGAAATCCTTCAGATTCACACGAGGAACATGCCTCTCGAGCCGGAGTACAAAAGAGAATTTGTCCTGCCAGCGCTGTACAACCTGAAGAAGTCCTTGGAAGAGAACGACGAGGATTCCGAGAAAGTCTTACTCGCTATCGAGGAAGTTGAGGACACCGACGATGAAAAGGAAATCAAAGCCTGTATAGACAAGCTGATACCGGAGGAAATGAGAGGAGAGCTGGACAGAAACATAATAAAAGTTATGCTTCAGACGATAGCTGATCAGACTCACGGATTCGTTGGAGCGGACATAGAGGCTCTGTGCAAGGAAGCCGCAATGGTGGCTCTGAGGAGGTACTTACCGCGCATAGACCTGAACAGCGAGGAACTGCCTGCAGATCTGCTCGAATCGATAAGAGTTACTATGAACGACTTTAAGGAGGCAATGAAGGGAATTGAACCCTCGGCAATGAGGGAAGTGCTGGTTGAAATTCCAAAAGTCAGCTGGGATGACGTTGGAGGGCTTGAAGACGTTAAGAAGGAAGTTATAGAGGCCGTGGAGTGGCCGCTTCGCTATCCGGAAAAGTTCAAGAGGTTCGGGATAAGACCTCCAAAAGGGGTTCTTCTCTACGGACCTCCGGGAACTGGTAAAACGCTGATAGCCAAGGCTGTTGCGAACGAGAGCAACGCAAACTTCATAAGCGTGAAGGGGAGCGAGCTTCTCAGCAAGTGGCTCGGAGAGAGCGAAAAAGCCGTTAGAAAGATATTTCGCAAGGCGAGACAGGTGGCTCCGTGCATCATATTCTTTGACGAAATAGATGCAATAGCACCAATAAGAGGTGTTGACGAGGGAACGAGAGCTGTGGAAAGAGTCGTGAACCAGCTTCTGACAGAAATGGATGGGCTTGAAGACCTCGAAGGGGTTATAGTAATAGGGGCCACGAACAGACCTGACATGCTGGATCCAGCTCTGCTGAGACCCGGTAGATTTGACAGACTCGTTTATGTCACTCCTCCAGACAAGAAGAGCAGGCTTGCGATATTCAGAATACACACGCGCAACATGCCACTCAGAGGAGTTGACCTGATGGAGCTCGCCGAGCTCACTGAAGGATACGTTGGAGCTGACATAGAAGCGATTTGCAGAGAAGCAGTCATGCTCGCGATGAGAGAGAACCTGGACGCAGAATACGTTGAAAGGAGACACTTCATCGAGGCATTAAAGAAGGTCAAGCCAAGCATAACTGAGTCGATGATGTCGTTCTACGAAAGGTTCGAGGAGAAGTCCAAGCAGGAGAGAGCAAAAGTTACGGCAAAGGGCATTGTTGGTTACGGATAATTGTTCGTTTGTGTATTACTTGTTTTTTATTTGTTTAATTGTTTAATAAAATTACGAATGTGTTCCCGTAAATCCCGTTATTTGCGAATTCGACATGAGCAAAACCAAAACGCTATTACTTTCAAAATTGCAGTACCTGCATGGTCAGGGTTCTCGTAGTGGATGCTGGAGGCAGGGGAAACGCAATAGCACACGCTTTTTCGAGAAGCGAGAAAGTTGACGAGGTGTACGTAACTCCCGGAAACGCTGGAAGCAACTTCTTTCCAAAGTGCAAACAGCTGAACGAGGCAAAATCAATAAGAGATTTAGAAGGGGTGGTAAGAGCGGCAAAAAAGCTCGACGTTGACCTCGTTTTCGTTGGTCCGGAAGAGCCCCTCAGTCTCGGGATAGCTGACAGACTCGAGGAGGAAGGCATTCCGTGTTTTGGTCCGAAAAAAAGTCAAACGCTGATAGAGGCGAGCAAGTGCTGGGCGAAGGATTTTCTGTCAAAAATAGGTGTGCCCGTTCCCGATTACAGAAACTTCGACGACCCCGAAGAAGCAAAGGAGTACATAAGAGAGCAGTTCGAAAGAGGGAAAAAGGTAGTTGTAAAGGCAGACGGGCTGGCTGCTGGAAAGGGTGTTTACGTCTGTGACTGTCTGGAAGAAGCCCTTACAGCAGTTGACGAAATAATGATCGACAGAAAATTTGGAGATGCCGGTAACAGAGTGGTTGTCGAGGAGAGGCTTTACGGGATAGAGGTCGCTTTTACCGCAATAACGGATGGAAAAACGGCAAAGTCTTTCAGCCACGCAAAAGACTACAAGAGGGCTTTCGATCCCGACGACGTGGAAGGTATGAGGAATTTCTACATTGGCGTCAGGAAGAAGTTCATAACGCTCGAGCAGGCAAAAGAGTTTTTTGAGAAGGGCAAGCTGATAAATCCAAACACGGGTGGAATGGGTGCTGTGAGTCCTCATCCCGCTGTCAGCGAGGAAGTAGAGGAGAAGATAATGGATACTGTGGTGAATCCGATAATCAGGAACTACGACTTCAGGGGAATTCTTTATCCCGTCATAATGCTCGTCAGAGAGGGGGACGAACTGATACCCAGAGTCCTCGAGGTCAACGTTAGAGAGTGCGATCCCGGAGCTGAAGCGAAACTGCCAAGACTCGAAAGCGACATTTACGAGCTGTCCCTTGCAGTAATAAACGGGGAGCTTGATAATTCTGAAATTGTGTTCAGCAGGGATTGCTGCGTTGCTGTTTGTGCCGTGAGCGGCGCTTTAAAGGGGAGGGAAGGATTTAAGCCCGGTTATCCGGGAGACCACTACACAAATCAGCCGATAGATGGTATTGAAAAAGCGATGGAAAGCGCAGTTGTTTACGCCAACGGTATTGCCACGTGTAACTCACACTACTGCACAACGGGAGGAAGAGTTCTAACAGTTGTTGGAAGGGGTTCAAACTGCGAGGAGGCGAGAACAAAGGCTTACAGCGCAGTATTAAAGATAAGCTTCCCTGGAATGAGGTACAGAAACACGATCGGACTTGATGTACCGGAGTAATGTTTGTTGACATTATAATTTTTCCTTTACGTCGCTGAAACTGTTAAATGTCATTAAATTGTTAAACTCAGCAGGAAGTTTGAAATGATTGACAGTCAGAAAGAACGCGTACAGAATACGGGGGATTTTAAACGTCCGCTAACGTGTTTGATGAAAGGTGGATGGAATACGATGCTTGGTACGATAAGCATAGAGAGGCTTTTTTAAAGGAGCTCGAACTCATAAAGAGAAACCTGCCCGAAGGCACGGGCTTGGAAGTGGGAGTAGGCACCGGAAGGTTTGCGAAAAATCTGGATGGTGTCGTAGCTGGGGTTGACGTGTCCTCAAACATGCTGAAACTCGCGAAAAAGCGTGGAGTTGAGGTTATTTTAGCCGATGCTTTAAGTTTGCCCTTCAAAAGGGTTTTCGACTTCGTCCTTTTTGCCTTTACAATCTGCTTTGTGGAGAATCCGCTTGAAGCGTTGAGGGAAGCTGGCAGAGTTCTCAAACCGGGTGGTAAAGTTATCGCTTGCTTCGTTCCGGAAGGGAGACTTGCCGAAGAGTACCGGAAGAAGAACAGCCCTTTCTACAGAAACGCCAGATTTTACAGCGTTGAAGAAATTTCAGAACTGCTGAAAAAAGCCGGCTTCACCGTAGAAAAAGTTGATTTTATCGACCTCAGGTACGGCAGAGACGTCGCTCTCGTTATCGGAAAAATCGACGAAAACCACTGAATTTTTATCCTGAGAGTAGTTACTGTATTACATGGAAGTCAGATGGCTCGGTAACTCGTGTGTGGAAATCTCTGGAGATTTCGATTTACTCATAGATCCAAATTATACGGTGAATCCAAAAGAAAAGTACAGAATCGTCTGCGTAACTCACGAGCACACGGATCACATAGACGTGGAGAAGCTGAAGAGAATCGAATACGATATGCTCATCGCACCCAGAGCAACTCTGGATGAATTTGGAATAAGTGGAAAAGCCGTGAAACCCGGAGACGAGGTGGATGGAATAAAAGTGCTGGAGAGCTGGTGCTGGAAGGCCAAAGAATCTGTCAGCTACTTTTACGGGGGAGTTTTGCACCCCGGAGACTCGGCAAAATTCCCGAAAGCAGAGGGTGTTAAATTGGCTTTTACTGCCTGTTTTCCAGACTTCTTCGACCAGTACGTTGAGGAGTTGAAGAAACTTGAGCCAGAACTCGTCGTTCCATTCCATTACGACTACGAGAAAGAGAACAAGAGGGAAAACGCGGAAAAACTTGTAGAATTACTTTTGAAGGAGGGTGTAGAAGCAAAAGTAGTTAAACCGGGTGAGGTTATTAAAATTTGATCTTTTACAGATTTTTTTATTTATTGAAACTTAAATTCGAATTAAATCTTCAATCCCTCCAAATCGAGCTAAAAAAGACCCAGAATTTTATCGACGTCTATCCCCATGTTCTCGAGTTTTTTCTTTGCTCTGCTGAAGGTCGTGTAGCTGTAGGTCTCGCCAGAAGCTTTTGATAGCAGCGCCTGAAATTCAGAGGGACTCAAAACAGACCTGATGAAATCGGATATCGTGCTTCTATCGACAACCCTGACGTCGAGTTTTGACTTAACCTTTCCATCACCTGAGAAAACAAGAGCTTTATTTTTCCAGCATTTCTCGCACTCTGATACGAGTATTCCGTACTTTCCGTTTTTGAACTGGGCTTTCTGGTACATTACTCCGCCACAGTCGCAGAATCCACCGAAGAGCTTGCAGCTAACTCTCTTACCGGATATCGTTTTTCCATCAAACACTATGCTGTTCAGAGGTTCTATGATGATGACATCTCCGTCTTTGGGTTTCTCAAAAGACTCCATGACTACCCCCTGAACAGCTTTACAGAGTTTTAAACCGGAATCACTCTCTTTACCTCAGGCACCTTCTGCTTTAACCTCTGCTCCACGAACATGCCAAGAGTGAACTGGGACATCGGACAGCCGTGACACGCTCCGAGAAGCTGAACGAGCACGATACCTTTCTCCTCGTCAACGTCGATAACCGCAATGTTTCCACCGTCCTGAACGAGCACAGGCCTTATTTCTTCGTCAATAACTCTTTCAACTTTTTCTCTCAGAGATGAGTTTTTGTCTCCACTACCCTCTTCCATACTCGCTGCTTGGCTTACACTTATTTAACGCTTGCTCTAATTTTCTGACGTGAAAGCACTCAGGGTGAATAAAAAAGATGCTGGAAAAGCGGTGGAACTGGCGGAAATACTGAATTTAAGGGACAGAAAAAGATTGATCGTTTCCAGGGGCGATCAGGTGGAAATACCAGTCGTAGAATGCGATCTGGTATCTCTGAAACCTCTAAAGGAGATGGCCGAATTTGAGTTCGAAATCGTAGAACAGCAAAAACCCGTTTACGCAAGAGCCAGAAACCTGAAAGAGGCTTTGAAACGGAAACTTCCAGAAAGTGAAATGAAAAAACTGGAAAAACTCATACCCTCAGCTTACAAGGTAATCGGAAACGTCATACTCGTTAAAATGCCGGAAGAGCTCAGAGATTACGCCCGCCTGATAGGAGAGACTCTGCTCGAAATAAACCCCCACTGCAAATCGGTGTGGTGGGACAGGGGTAAGAGGGGCATGCTCAGAAAACCGGACGTCGAGCTTATTGCCGGGAGAGATGGAGAGACAATCCACAGAGAATGGGGATGTCTGTACAGGTTCGACGTGTCGAAGGTCATGTTCAGCCCCGGAAATCAGGCTGAGAGGATGAGAATGGGAACAATTGTTGGAAACGAAGTGGTCGTTGACATGTTTGCCGGGATAGGGTACTTCACGATCCCAATGGCAAAAAAAGCAAAGGTTTACGCCATAGAAATCAATCCGGACTCCTATCATTACCTGATTGAAAACATAAGGTTGAACGAAGTTGAGGATAGAGTAATTCCGGTGCTCGGAGATTCGATGTTCGTAACTCCGGAAAAAGTTGCTGACAGAGTTGTGATGGGGCATATAAACTGCCACGAGTTTTTACCAGTGGCAATAAGGGCTCTGAAGGGAAGGGGGTGGATTCACTACCACGAGTCCGTACCCGAAGCCGTTCTGGAGAGGCCTGTAAGGAGAGTTATCTCAGCAGCCAGAGCTGCAGGAAAAAATGCAAGAATAGAGTGCGTAAAAAAGGTTAAAAATTACTCTCCCGGCGTAATACACGTGGTGGTCGATGCCTACATCTACTGAGAATTCGGTTTACACCAAAAATATAATTACTATCTTAAAAGTTTTTCTACAACCCCGAGCAGGAATTTTGCCAGCCTCACCTCGTCTTCTCTGCTCTTCATCAGTATGTTCGTCTCTTCGTGCCTGTAACTGCACCTGTCACCGCTGTGAACGACAATCAGATCCAGAAAGTCCGAGTAAAATTCTGCAACGCCGTTTGCAGACACCTCCAGACCCTTTGCCTTCATGAGCTTTGCAGCCGGACCACTCACGGGCTTACCTTTTACTATGGGTGACACGGCAATCACGACTCTGTCTTTCAGAAGTTTTCTCACGCCTTTAACCTCAAGTATCGGCAGTATGCTCGTTACCGGGTTGCTCGGGCCTATAACCACAGCGTCGCTGTTCTCCATGGCTCTGCCTGCGTCTTCGGTGATGACAGCTTTTTCAACCCCCCTGAACTCCACGTCCTCCACTTCGGGTTCGCCCTTCCTCAAAACCCAGAACTCCTGAAAGTGCATCCATCCCTCCGGGGTTTTAACGTACGTTTTAACCTCTTCCTCACACGCCGGCAGGATTTCAGCTTTGACTTGAAAAGAGTTTTTTACGATCCTCGTAGCCTGAGTTAGAGTGTATCCCTTTCTTAGAAGTTCGCTCCTCGCTATGTGTGTTGCCCTGTCGGTATCACCTATCATCAGCCCCTCGTCAAAGCCGAGCTCCTTTAACCTCTCGTGAGTTACGAAGGTGTCCCCTTTCACACCCCACCACTTTTCGTCGTCTATTACTCCAGCTATTGCGTAAATAACGGAATCTATGTCCGGACACAGCTTATTTCCAGAAATCCAGATGTCTTCAGCAACGTTCACAACAACACTGAAGTACGGATTTAATACGGAGTAGCCTCTGAGCAGTTTCGGAGTTCCTGTTCCTCCAGAAATAAAACACAGGTCGTAATTTTTGTCCTCAACCATTGCGGTTTACCAGACTTTCAGAAATTATAAACTCTTCACATTCCCTTCGTGTGCCCACCACGAGTTTTACCTTCGAGCCTATTTCCACGACACCGTAAGCCCTCACTCTCTCCCCGGCAAACGCCTGACCTGCGTAGGTGTGGGTAAAGGAGAGAACTTCTATCGACGAGAGACTCAGAACGTCGTCTAATCTAATTTCAGTTTCATCTGTATCAAAGAGCTCTGCATGGACGAACTCAACGTCCTCGAGCGGGTACCTTGCAGGGTAGTCAAACACCGCTGAATCGTCTGCAAGTCTTCCGGTTATCTCAGCCATGCCGGCTTTAATTCCCGAAAATTCTTCAAATTCGTAAATCCTGTCGTAGTCTCTGACGTAGAGCAGATCGAAGTAAGTCTCTCCGATAAAAGCTCTGTGAAACTTTCTTTCTTCGTGCAGAACGAACGTGTCGAAGTCTATTGCCGGCCTTCTTTTTCTGTATATTTTTTTCCAGCAGTCTTCGTCTGGCTGGGAGAGAACGCCTCTTTTCACACCTCTAATCAGCTCTTCTCTCGCCCTGAACCACCAGTCTCCGTAAACCACGAAGTCAACGTCTGAATCCTCCCTGTTCAAACCGATCAGCCGGGAGCCGGTAACGCCCTTGTGCGACGGTGGAACTCTGAAAAACTCGTAAACTTTTTTCGCAACACCGTCCTTTTCAACGATCTTGGGCGTTAACTCTTCTGGCTTTAAAACTTCAACTTCACAGGCTGGAATGTAAAATATGCCTCCTCTTTCGTACTCCCTGAAGAACTCCAGTGCCTGCTCGTGACTCAGCTTTACGTAATTTCCCCTTACCTCCAAATTTTCGTTTGAAACCATTTCAGCCGGGGCGTACCTCAGCAGGCATTTAACTTCAGGATAGTTGAAGTAAGAAACGACCGAAAAGTAGCAGTCCCTGAACTTCACGAAATCCCTCAACCTCACGGGCTTTTCAGGCTTCATTTTCTGTTGCTGTGTGCAGTCAGTTTAATACTGTTGTCGATGCTGTGCGTGTCCAGTTTACGTAATTGCGTGATCCACGTAAGTATGATTTCGAAACCCGAACAGCGGGATTTGTTCCGCAGAACAAGAACAAGGTTTAAATCATGCAGTTATTCCCTCAGCCTATGAAACACGAGAAGAACGAGAAGAAGATAACGCTTGACGAGAACGAAATGCCCAGGGAGTGGTACAACATAATCCCGGACCTGCCAGAACCCCTGCCGGTTCCGCTGCATCCGGTTACAGAAGAGCCCGTAAAGCCAGAAGACTTAGAGCCAATATTCCCGAAAGCTCTGATAAAGCAGGAAATGAGCAGTGAAAGGTGGATTAAAATTCCGGAGGAAGTAAGAGACGTTTACAGAATCTGGAGACCAACACCTCTCATTCGGGCTGAAAGGCTCGAAAAGGCGTTGAAAACTCCGGCGAGGATATACTTCAAGTACGAGGGTGCGAGCCCTCCGGGAAGTCACAAGCCGAATACTGCAGTAGCTCAGGCATACTACAACGCTGAGGAGGGTGTCGAGAGACTAACAACTGAAACCGGAGCCGGTCAGTGGGGATCTGCTCTGTGCTTTGCGTGCAGGCTGTTTGATTTGAGGTGCATGGTTTACATGGTAAAGGTCAGCTACATGCAGAAACCGTACAGGAGAGTTCTGATGGAGACATGGGGTGGAGAAGTCGTACCCTCGCCGTCAGAAAGGACAGAAGTCGGAAGAAAAATCTTGAGCGAAGACCCGAACAATCCGGGAAGCCTGGGAATTGCAATAAGCGAGGCAATAGAGGATGCAGTAAAGCACGAGGATACGAAATACAGTTTGGGCAGCGTTCTGAACCACGTTCTGATGCACCAGACAGTAATCGGGCTGGAGGCAAAAAAGCAGCTTGAAATTGTTGACGAAAAACCGGACGTAATAGTTGGCTGCGTCGGTGGAGGAAGCAACTTCTCAGGACTCTGCTACCCGTTCGTGAGAGAAGCCGAAAAAGAGGGAATTGAAATAATTGCCGTTGAGCCGAAGGCATGTCCAACTCTGACAGGTGGAGAGTACAGGTACGACTACGGAGACACAGCAGGCCTCACGCCCCTGCTGAAGATGTTTACCCTTGGGCACACGTTCATACCGCCACCAATACACGCCGGTGGTTTGAGGTATCACGGAGACGCTCCAACTCTCTGCCTGCTCGTAAAGCACGGAATAATAAAGGCTACAGCCGTGAGTCAGATTCCAACCTTCGAAGCTGGAGTGATGTTCGCGAGGAGCGAGGGTATAGTGCCAGCTCCCGAAACGAATCACGCAATAAGAGTTGTGATAGATAAAGCAATAGAGGCGAGGGAGAAGGGTGAGGAGAAGGTAATACTCTTCAACTTCAGCGGTCACGGACTGCTCGACCTTCAGGCATACGATGACTATCTGCATAAAAAACTTAAAGACACCTAAAAGTTTGAAGTTAAACTACGTTAATTACTTCATCCTGAAAGGTGCCGGAGTAAAGCAGAGAGCTGCAATTACGAAGGCTATAACGCCTGTAACGTACCTTTTTTTATCGATTTTTGTGCTGTCATCCACTGGACTTGGATGGGGCACGAATGAAAAGAAAAGCAGTATCAGCGACCAGACTATCCATATCGCACCTCCACCGCAGCACATATCTGCCCAGTAGCCTATACCGAGCACGACCAGAGGCATAACCTTTGAAACCTGATCGCTCGCTTTTCCAATCATCGCCCTCAAAACGTGCCCCCCATCAAGCTGTCCAACCGGAATCATGTTCAGACAGGTGAGAAACATACCCGCCCATCCGGCGAAGGCAACCGGGTTCATGAAATTACCGCGGAAGTGGGCTAAAAATTCAACAGCTCTGTAGAGGGGTGGCTCTCCAATTACAACGTAATGCGTGTGAAAGCTTACGCTGGGAGCTGGCATTTTAAGGCCGATGTACGTAACGATTACTGACGAAAGAATGCCGACCAGAGGTCCGGAGACGCCCAGATCAAACAGAGCTTTTCTGTTCGGGCAGTTGCTTTTCTGCGTTATCACAGCTCCAAAAGTTCCGAGAATTGTGGGGGCAGGTATGAAGTAGGGCAGGGACGTTTTTACACCCCACTTTCTGGCTGCGAAGTAGTGCCCCATTTCATGACTGCCGAGAACGAACAGAATTGCTGCAGAGAAAACAACACCACCGGCAAGCCTGTTCTGGTTTGGAGGATAGAAGCTCATGCCAACATAAGTCGTTGTTGCAAATGTAAGGGCGAGGAGAAGAACGTTTAACCACAGCCTGCTTTTTTCAGGCTTTTTTCGCCTGACCTCTATGAACTCCTCTCCCAGACTCTTTTTCAGCTCAACGTCTATACCAAGTTCGCCAGCTCTATATGACAGCTCGTTTAAAGTTTTTAAATCCGGTTCAATTACGTAAAGCCTGAAGCGGACCTCTCCGTTTTCTTCAAATTTTTCCACTGAATAGACTCTGAACGTTTTCTGTACCTCGCGCACAATCGATTCCAGCGTGGCCGGATCCATGGCAACAAACCCCTTTACCTTTAACCCGTAATTCTTACATCAATTCCTGAAGTTTCTACTTCCAGTATCGCAAACTCTCCTTCATCGACTATGCGAGCCCTGTACAGCCCCGGTTTTAAGTTATGCGCGAAAATATCGGGCTCGGGGGAATCGAACAGGGGTATGTTCGAAATAACAGCACCTGCAACGATTATGCTTTCAGTTCTTCTGTTAATTATCGCCTCTGGAGCCTTTCCATTTTTCGCCAGCTGTAAAATCGTGTACGTTCCCACCGTCGATCCCCTGCCAGAAGGAAAAGCGAAGATTTTGCCGGCTATTCTCTCACCGAACACGTCGCTGTCTCCAGCGACAACTTCTCCGGTTTCCACGTCTATATCTCCAAGAAAGGAAACGGGCTTTCTGGACAAAAGCATCGTTCCATCTATGCTGTCCTCCAGCTCCGAAAATATCTTCCTGAGTTTAAACCTCAGGGTTTTCTGTGCTGGCATTCAGGCACCTCACGGATTAGATTATACTGCACACTTAAAACAGAAAATCAGGCAAACTTCAGCCTTGCAGCAGTTTCTCCGTTGTATATCGAAACTATACCGGGCATGGGATTCAGGTTCATCTTTTTCTGGAATTCCGTCTGGGACTGCCAGGTGCTTGAGTTAACGACGAAAACACCCCTGTAAAATGCTGTTCCAAAAGTGTGAACGTGTCCGGAGTGCAGAACGTCCGGCACGTCCTCAATAACGAGGTAGTCTTCTTTTTCCGGAGCTATTGGAGACCTCTTTCCGTAAGCCGGAGAGAGGTGTCTCCTCTTCAGGAGTTCTACCATTGCCTCCTGAGGTTTCTCGTAGCTGAGCCTCGGGATTTTCGATATTAAATCGTCTATGCTCCTTCCGTGGTAAATCTGAACCTTAACTCCGTCGAGCGTAACCAGAGCGGGATTTCCCACGTGTATTACGTTTTTGGGGAATAGAGATGCGAATTCCTCCGGCAGCTTTGGCTGGGGTTCAGCCTGTCTGACTGCATCGTGGTTTCCGGGAGACAAAATTATCTTCAGCCGCTTGGGCAGTTTTTCTATCTGTTCCGCTGCGAATTCGTATTGAGAGTAGATGTCAGTAATCGAGAGCTCCTTCTCCTGATTGGGGTATACTCCTACTCCATCCACGATGTCTCCAGCTACAATCAGGTACTTTATGCTCTCGGCAAGTTTGTGTGCTTTCTCGTTACCGGCTTCGCAGTTCATGAAGTCGACAAACCTCTGCCAGGCGTCGTTCATGAAAGTTGTACTGCCGAAGTGAGTATCAGATATGAAGGCTATGTAAAAACCCCATCCTTTTTTACCGTTCCCGTTTACCGGCAAATCCGGAAAGGTTATTCTGTCTGCAATTATACACCTGCCGTTCCACATACCACTTACGGCAATTACCTCGTCACCGAGCAGTTCCATTGCCACGTCTTTGAGCTTTCCTGTGGCTACAACGTTAACAAGGCCGGTTTTATCTTCGAGCTCGAACATGGCGTTTCCGTTACTGGTTTCTCTAAGGTCGTTTACAATACCCACAACTTCGATGTTCTGAGACTTCAGCCTCCTCAGAGCAGAAATGGGTACCGGATTAACCCTCGTCCTGAGAATTGACGAGAGCTTTTCGTAGCGGGAGTTGAAGTACGCCACGAAATCCTCTATTTTTCCCTGACAGCAGGATTTCCCACTGACGTCTTTAAGCACCTGAATGGGTTGCGTTAGGTTTACACTGTTTTTTACGGTAATCTTTTCCATTTTTTCGCGGTTCACGCCGTTTACATGTTTTTTCATTTTTTCAGTCTTTCTTCTGTTTAACCCGGTACACCTGTTACCGTTTAGGCCATCCAGAACCTTTTTAACGTCCTTTTCCGTGACTATAAACGACCCGGCACATAGTTGGCATACCCGGGATATAACTCTGTCAATTTCACCCGGCTTTAAAGAACTGAGCATTTCTATGGCTTTGGGCTGCACGTTGAACCCTTCCAAGGCGAATTTTTTTATTATAAGCCTGCTCGTGTCGACATCTTTAATTACCATATCCATTTCCTCCAGACATGGACGACATTCTGGGAACGCTTAAGGATGTTGCCTATGCACTAATTATTGTTGCGGTTATCCTCAGTGCTGGTTACGCGTTAACGGGCACTTGGCCGTTCATGGTTGCAGTGGAGTCGGGAAGTATGGTTCCCCACCTCAACATAGGCGACGTCGTAATAGTTGTGAGCCCCGCTAAGAAGAGCATTGTCACATGGGTTGAGGGGAAAAAAGTTGGTTACAGGTCGTTCGGCGACTACGGAGATGTAATAGTATACCATCCGAACGGCAACGACCACGTAACTCCAATAATCCACAGAGTGATAGCATGGGTAAACAGGGGTCAGCCAATAGTTGGAATCAACAGAACAACAGGAAAGCTCGGAGAACTGAGAGTGTACCACAACATGTTAATAGTGACGAATAAACCCGTAGGAAAGGTCGTAATCGCGAGCAGTTCCGGATACATAACTCAGGGAGATCACAATCCCATTCCCGACGAACCTGAGCTGACGCGCCCGGTAAAGCCAAGCTGGATTGTAGGGGTCGCAGTTTACAGAATTCCTTATGTTGGCTATTTCAGGCTGATTATTCAAAAGTTAATTTAAACAATCTCAGCTAATTTTGCTTTGAATATTAGGTATTTTAATTTTTTATGAAGTAATATGAATATGCAGCCAGTAGTACAACCAGATACTGAGCAACTTCAAAAATAACTTTTAAAAAAATCAAAGTAATAATAAAAAGACTTCATACTACTGGCGAAACTTTGGAGAGCTTTAACTCGGGAATGCCGAGCTCCTCAAGCTTCTCTTTCGTCGGCTTTCCGTTCTCCCATCCCCTGAGTTTGTAGTACTCCTCTTTCAGCCTGTCCAAGTCGACGACTTCTCCCTTTGCAGCTCCTTCAGGCATTGGTTCTTCGAGCAGCCTTCTGGGCAGGACATCGTCTTTTCCGTCGAAGCCGTACAGGTTCATTATGTACCTTTCGAGGTTGTATATCCTCTCTCCGATCAGCATTATATCTTCGGTGTTCAGCTCCCTGCCCGTAACTGCGGAGAGCAGGTGTGCGTAGTCCTCAGCACCGAGAGCAAACGTCGTGAACAGACAGTTTACGGCTGAATTTACAACGCAGGTAAAGTCTTGGAATGCCTTAACCCACTGGGCTTTGCCCTCGTAGCTAAGCGGGTCGATCTTCTCAGGGCAACCAAGTATCTCCGGAGATATGGTATAGCCTGTAACGTGACAGCCACCTCTGTTTGCAGTTGCGTAGTTGAGGCCGATACCCTTCGCACCTCTTGGATCGTAAGCCGGAAGCTCCAGTCCCTTAACGCTCATGGAAAGGTCGGGACAGTTGAAGAGCTCTGCGAGCCTCTTACTGCCGAGAGCCAGATACTTTCCAAAACCGCTCTTGTATGCAGTTCTCCAGACCATTTCAACAATTGCCGCAGCGTTTCCAAACCTCAGATCGATCCCTTCAAGCAGCTCTTCGGGAATGTAACCTTTCTCCACGAGTTCCATTGCGCAGGCTATTGTTGAACCCATTGATATCGTGTCAATTCCGAGCTCGTCGCAAAGGTGGTTTGCCTTGATTACTGCGTCGAGTTCTTCTATACCTGTTGTTCCCCCAAGAGCCCATATCGACTCGTACTCCGGGCCTTCAGAGTACTTTATCTGATAAGCTCCAGAATCAACCTTCGTTACTCTCGCACACCCTATCTGACAGCCCCAGCAGGCACCATTTCTTATGAGGTACTTTTCGGCGAGAGTTTCACCGCTTATGGCATCAGCTTTTGGATGCACTCCGGTTTGCCAGTTCTTCGTCGGGAATATTCCGGCATTGTTTATTATGTTGACGAGAACGGCAGTTCCGTACTTAGGCAGACCTTCACTTGTTACTGGATGGGACTTTATTTTTTCCACAGCTTTCTTAACGACTTCTTTATACCTCCCCGGTTCAGCCGGTTCAGGTCTGTTGCTTCCACCAACAACTATCGCCTTTAATCCCTTGCTTCCCATTATTGCTCCAACGCCGGTTCTCCCAGCCGCTCTGTGGTTGTCATTTATTATGGCTGAAAACAGAACTCCATTCTCTCCTGCCGGACCTATGCACGTTACGCTGCACTTTCCGTACTTCTCGGTAAGAATTTTTGTCGTGTCAAATGTCGTCCTTCCCCACAGGTGTGTTGCCGTTCTTATTTCTGCCCCTCCATCGAAGATTTCGAGGTATACCGGCTCAGGAGAAGCACCTCTTACTATTACAGCGTCAAATCCGGCAAATTTTAAGTAAGGCCCCCATTTACCTCCAGAATTCGCACTCGCAATGGAATTCGTTAAAGGAGATTTGAGAGCCATTACGTGATACCTGCCAGATGATGGAAAGCCCGCGATTCCGGTTGCGGGTCCAGTGGCAAATACTATTACGTTCTCTTCCCCGAGGGGGTTTATGTCCTTTGGAGAAATTCCCTCTTTTGAATATTCCCTGAGAATTTCGTACAGGACGGCAGTTGCGTAGCCCTTACCGCCGATGTACTTCTCGGCTATTTCCATGTCCGTTTTCCCGACTTTGACGCTGCCCTCGCTGAGGTTGACGTCAAGAATCTTACCCATGTACCCCATGATTAATACTTAATTTCAAAATATAAATAGCTGATTATTACCGACCGTGCAAATCGCTCAGGCAGAATCGCTCAGACGATTTGCCAGTTCAGCGTACTCCTGTGGCGTGAGCTCTTCAGCCCTTTTATCCCCGTACTTCCTCACAGTACTTTCCGGAAATCCCAGCTGCTTTAAAATTCTGGCGAGTTTTTTTCTGCGAAAACGAAAGCAAGCAGAAACGACCTTTTCCAAGGCGGAAACGTCAGCCTCTATTTCGGGATACGGCTCCATGACGACTATTGCCGAGTCAACTCTGGGGACGGGGTAGAAATTTGTTCTGTCAACGATTTCAACAATCTTCGGAGAAACGTAGGCTCTGACCATTACGCTTAACCTTCCGTATTTTTTCCCCTTCGTAGCCACAAGCCTTTCCGCAAATTCTTTCTGGTACATCACCACTGCCCTGTCAAACTCATGCTCAATCAGCTTAAAGGTTAGAGGAGAGGAGATGGAGTAGGGAATGTTGGAAACGAACTTATCGAACTCCGGAAAGTCAACCTTTAAAGCGTCGCCGCACAGCAGCTCAAACTGCGAGTTTTCGATCTCTCTCCTAAACCTGTTTTTCAGTATTTCAACAAATCTCCTGTCTATCTCTATCCCAACAACTTTCGCACCTCTGGAAAGCAGGAGTTCCGTCAGAACTCCGGTTCCGCATCCCACTTCAACGACCGTATCAGATGACTCAACTTCAGAGTGCCGGAGCATTCTGAAGGCTATTTTTCTGTTCTTCAGTATGTGCTGACCCCTGAATTTATGTAACTTCATAAAATAAAACTAAGTAAAAAGTCTGTACTTCACATTTGGAGTCTTCAACTCGTATATTATCCTGCTCGTTATCAGCTTTACGGGGTGTGTTATTCTAACCCTTTTCACTATGTCCTCAAAGCTCTTGAAAGGCTCTTTCTTTCTCTCCTCTATAATCGCCCACATAGTTTTCTTCCCAATTCCGGGTAACAGTTCAAGCTGATGCAGCCTTGTGGTTATGGGTTCAGCCTTGTTGAAGAACTCAACGAACCTGTCCTCGTTTTGCTTTACTATGTGCTCCAGAACGTATGGCAGCTCCGATTTTGCTGCGGGAGTTAGCTCCTCGTACCTGAGTTTCTTCTTTATTTTGTTGACGACATCTCTCTCCCCCTTGCCTATGTATAGCCTGTCCATAATGAGCGGTGATGCATCCTTCTTTATACTTACTTCGAGCAGTGTGAAGTAGTTTTCCCCAACCAGCTGGGCGAGTGGTTCCCTTCTGTGTATCGGTCTTTTATCCTCTGGATGACCGTAGGGCAGGAAATCGATAACGTAGGCGTAGTCCTCAAGCCTTCTCTCAGCTTTTCTGTCTCTCCCTCTGGAGCTTCTGGCATTTCTGCCTCTATCAGCCCTCCTTGTCGCATCCATTGCCAATCCCTTTTTTACCTGAGTGCACTAACTATATAACACCATCGACATCTATGGCAATCTCAGCTGAACTTATACGTACAATTTTAAGCAATTAAAAAACAGCTGAGTCAAATCACTGCGGTATGATAGCAAAAGCTACGTTCGTCTCCTGCGTTTCCTGTAATGTCTCTGGTACATTGCGTAAATTCTCCTTATCTCCCTCGCCTCTGCTCTGTCTCCCTCTTTTTTTAGCAGCCTTCCATTTATGAGTTTCATCCTCTCTATTCTGAAGCGTTTTCCGTTTATCTCGAGCACCTCTCCAACCTCGAATTCGGTATCTCCGGAAACGAGCAGTTTGTAGGGGGTTGTTATCGCACCTTTGTGGAGACTTATCTTCACGAACACTTCACCAACGTCCCTCAACCACACGGTCGAAACGTCCTTTGCGATGGCCGAATTTCTCCTCGACCCGTTTTTAAATTCGAGAGACGTTATCTCTCCAATCTTGAAGCCGTCGTCAACTTCGACGATTAACTCATCCCCCGTTTCGAGCAAATCGCCGGGTTTTACCCTTATCCTGCCCCTCTTGGATGTTGCCCCAGAGCTGATTATCGCTCTCAGCTCGACCTCCTTTTCAGGCCTTAATTCTACAACGCTTCCGCAAAACCTGCACCTGTACAGGTTTTTATCAGCTCTGATCAACTCGTGTTCTGTTTCTTCACCACAAACATCACAGTAAATCTCCATATCCTGCACCTCTTTTTTCCCATTCAGCTAAGCTTAACAGTTTTATAAATTTTCATTTTTACTTTAACCTATTTGCTCCATATTCAAACTTTTTCAGGGATTCGAGTGCATTCACGGCCGCTCTCAAAGTCCTGAAGTAGTCTTCGCACGCTGAAAGCAGGCTCTCAACTCTTTCAGTTTTTATTTTTATCCTTAAGATCTTTCCCTCACCTTCGCTTCTGCACCACGTGGGGTCGTCAACGCTTAGCGCTTTTGCTATTAATTCTGCGCAGTCACACTCTAAGAAGAGTTCAGCATCGCACAGCAAAGACTATCCACCTCTCTGATAAACTCTTCCACGTTTTCAGGGGGTATCGTCGCTCCAGCGGCGACGCTGTGTCCTCCACCTCTTCCTCCAGCTTTCTCAGCCGCAATTCTCATAACTTCTCCGAGGTCAACCTTTATCTTCGGATTCGCTCTCGACGAAACCTTCGCGGTCTCGTTTTTAATGTTCACAGCTATAAAAGGTTTGTCCGAGAAGAGGTATCTCGAAAGCACAGTCGCCACCGGACCCGTGGAGGGTGCATTCTCCATGACGAGGTACCTGATGCATTCGCCCTCTTTTACCTCTTCCCTCCTTCTGACTATTTCTTCAAGCAACTCTGTCTGAAACTTTCTCCAGATTTCGTATCCCTTTTCGAGGTACCTGTCGTCTTTTACGCATATCGCAAATCCGATGCTGCAGGCAGAAGCTCTTCCACATGAATTGACGACATCCGTAAACGTTATGGCGTTCTCTATCAGCTCACTTTTTAAAATAATTTTTTTACCTATAAATTCCTCAAGGACTCCTTCGTAAGCTCCCTGCTTAATCAGCCTGAGAACAATGGCGTTGGCGAGTTTCCTCGTCTCCTCCTCGTTCAGCTCGTCAACTTCCTCTTCACCGCTGAATCCCGCTTTTTTGAGAAATTCGTCGAGTTCCTCTTCTTTTCCGTAAAAATCGAGAAAAGGCTCTGTTGACGTTCTCAAAACGTCTCTGAGTTTTCCGGAGTGTAGGTTCAGGCCCTTTTTGATTTCTATGTTCTTCGATTTAACCCCTCTGTTTATTATTTCGGCGTTGCCTCCAGTAATTTTCTGCTTATCCCCAAGTATGCCAGCTACTGCAACACCTGTGAGGTCGTCGTTATCCCCCAAACAATCAGCTACAACGAACGCCGCTCCGCTCGCACAGAGTTCATACGTTCCGTCCAGTCCGGAGAGGTGTGGATTTACGTGAACGACAACCTTATTTCCGCTCTCTATCCTGCCCACTGGTGCGTGGTGGTCAACTATAACAACGTCTCTTTCGATTTTTTCAACTATGTCCGGGCATCCGCTGCCCATATCCGATAAAATTATCAGGTCAGCCTCACTTTCAGGCACGGAGTTGAGACCTTTAAAAAATGTAACGTGAAACTGCTTTCCCAGCCTGTTTACGGCTGTTGCAAGCACAGCACCGCTGCTTATTCCATCTGCATCGTAATGAGTGAAGATGTGAACGCTTTCAGCCTTCCTTATCAGCTCCGCCGCTTTCATCGCTTCCACTCTGAGGAGGTCTAACATATCCGTAGTTCTGATTTGCAGTAATTAACGTTTGTCCGTTGCTGTCCGCTGAACTTCAGGAAAAACTGTATTTATCCAGGCATCCAAAAACGTGCGTGTCGGAGGTAAGAGTAATACCCGTAAGGTTTCCTCTGCTTAAGGAAACGACGCTGAGGGAAATAGCTGAAATAATAGCACCATGCGTTTCGAATGGAGATGTGGTTGCTGTCAGCTCCACGATCGTGTCGAGGGCTGAGGGCAGGGTGAGAAAACTGGACAGCTACACTCCTTCCAGAGAAGCTGTTGAAATAGCGGAAAAGCTCGGGGAAGAGGCGAGGTTCGTTCAGGCCGTGCTTGAGGAAAGCGAGGAAATTCTGATAAGTCATCCGTTTCTGCTAGTCAAAGCGAAGTTTGGCAACGTATGCGTAAACGCTGGCGTGGACAGGTCAAACGTCGAGGAAGGTTTCGTACTGCTTCCACCGGAAAACCCCGATTTGAGTGCAAGGAAGTTAAGAGTTGCCATAAAAGAAATTTCTGGCTGCGAAGTTGGAGTGATACTCACGGATACGAACGGAAGGTGCTTTAGGAAGGGCGTTACGGGCTTTGCCATAGGATGTTCTGGAGTGAATCCCCTGAAAAACTGGATTGGCAAAAAAGACCTTTTCGGAAAGAGGCTGACGAAAACGAGCGAGTGCGTGGCTGATGAAATTGCCGCTTTTGCGAACCTGCTGATGGGAGAGGGAGATTACTCGATACCGGCAGTCGTTTTCAGGGGTATCAAAAATCTCTTAGAGGGCGGAGAGGGCGAATTTCGAAGCGTGTACAGAAGTGATGAGGAGGACGTTATAAGGAGGATTATAAAGGAATGGCAGTCGTTGCAGGAATAAATGCGAGAAATGCCGTAAAATCAGCGAAAATATCAGGATACGAAGTTTTTGCCGTGGCCAAGTACTGCGATGAAGACTTAAAGCTTTACGCCGACGAATACTACAGGTTTGACGAGAATTCCGTAGAGCTTGTTGTGAGGCTGTGCGAAGCGAAAGGAACGTTTGCCGTCCTCACGACGGGAATGGAAAAATTTGCGAGCAGAATCAGGAGAAAGGTGGAGGTAGCTGGAAGCTTTGATGACAGGTGTCTGGACAAGCTGAAGTTTTACAGAGAGCTTGAAAGAGCCGGAATAGCGTATCCCGAAATTGGAGAAAGCTTTGAAAACGGCAAAATTATCCTCAAACCGAGGTTTGGTGGGGGAGGCGCGGGGATAGTTTTTTCAGGCGATTTTTCAGGCGATTTTGAAGCCCTGAAATTCGAAAGCGAAAGAGACGAAAGGGGAAAAAAGAGGGAATACATTCCGCAGAAGTACGTGGAAGGGGAAACGATATCGGCAATAGTTCTATCCAGCAGCAGCTGCACGAAGTGCATAGCAATAAACAAACTCCTCTCCGGCTGGAAGGAAATGAATGCATGCGGATTTCTCTACTCCGGAAACGTTACGCCAGTTGAAGCAGTATCCCCGCTCAGCAGAGATGTGCTTGTTAAGGCGAGGAGAGTTTCCGAGGAAGTTGCAAGCCTGTTTGACGTGGAAGGTTGCTGTGGCGTGGACATGGTCGTTTGCAACGATAGCGTTTTCGTTCTCGAGCTGAATCCGAGAATTCCGGGAAGTCTCGACTCTTTTGAGCTCAGCCACGACGCAAGTCTGTTCGACCTCCATGTCAAAGCTTTCGAGGGAAAATTAAACCTGAAAGACCTGAAATTAAAGCCAAAAAGGGTCGCCTGCAGGGCTATTTACTACAGTCCTTCAGAACTGAGAGCCTATATCTCGCCACACAGTCCGTTCTTCGCGGACATACCGAGGTGGGGTGAAGAATTTGAACGTTACCAGCCTGTTACATCGATTATTTCGACGGGTAACGGTGCAGAGGTTTTGAATAAGGTGTTAGAAAGAAAGAAGCTGCTGGAAAGGCTGTGTCTAAAGTTTTCGGAAATTTAGTAATTCCAGAGGAGTTGAAAACGTACCGTAATCTTTTTACTCACTTCTGCAGGCTCCAATTCCGTAACGCTTGCTTGATAGAGAGTATCAAAGTGTCAGAGAAGCAAAAAAAGCAGGAGATACCATGAGTCTGGCTGAAATAATCGTGCTCGGCAGCATAGTGGGAGGGATCTGGGCTCTTGTAGCCTCCGGTTTCAGCCTCGTTTTCGGGGTTGCAAGAGTTCTAAACTTTGCTCACGGAATATACTTCGCTCTCGGAGCGTACTTCACGTTGGTTCTGTACGACCTCGTTTCCAGAGCTGTTCCGGGAGTAACTGCGCTCCTCTTTGCCTCAGCTGTGGCGTGTCTGCTGGTTGGACTTGTTGGCGTTGCCGTTTACGTTTTTACAGTTAAGCCGGTCAGGCGATACGAAGTGATGGTAATTCTTGTAACGCTTGCCGTTGCTTTGCTTATCAAGGAAATCCTGCTGTCAGTGTTCAGCGATGTCTCTATATCAATTCCACCCTTTGTTTCAGGTTGCGTATCCATAGCAGGAATCCCTGTAACGTACACGAGAATTCTTGCCTTCATCATTTCCATAACCATAATTGTCGCACTGGACTGCTTCATAAACAAAACCAGACGTGGAAAGGAGATAGTCGCAACATCTCAGGACTGCGAGGCAGCTATGCTCATAGGAATAAACGTTGAAAAAGTTTATATAATAACCATGTTTTTGTCAGCTCTGCTCGCAGGAGTTGGCGGGATACTCTACGCTCAGATTTATGCTGTGAATCCGATGACCGCGTTGAGGGTTCTGATATACGCATTTGCAATAGTCATTCTCGGCGGTCTTGGTAGTGTTAGAGGTAGCATCATAGCTGCGTTCATTATCGGTTACATGCAGGTCGCCGTATCCATCTTATTCGCCTCTGAATGGGCTGAAGTCGTTGCAATGCTCGCGATAATAGCAATACTCGTTGTCAGACCGCAGGGACTTATGGGGGTAGAGTGAAATGAAGAGCAAAACAAGAGCTTTAATTTTCTTCGCTCTCAGCATGGCGATATTTGCTGCACTTCCAGTGGCTGTCAACACTGCTGTGCTCTACATGCTTGGACTGGCGTTTATCTTCGTGGTTTACTGCGTGAGCTGGGACTTAATTGCTGGATATACTGGACAGACGAACTTGGGGCATACAGTGTTTATAGGTATTGGAGCTTACACAACTGCTCTGCTCTGCACTTCCCGAATCCCACATCCCAACATGCCCATTTTCCTGACCATTCTGATGGGGGGAATAGTAGCCACTCTCTTCGGACTGGGTATAGGTGCGATCTGCCTGAGGCTTAAGGGATACTACTTGGCACTTGTTACGGCAATACTTCCGCTGATTTTTATTCAGCTCGCAAACATATACTCTGGAATTTTTGGAGGTTATGAGGGTTTTTCAATTCCATTCTCCAAAGCCTTGCCGGGTGGAGTGGTGGAAAACTACTACATTGCCCTCGTATTCTGCTTCTCCTGCCTTGCAGCCATGTACGCTTTCGTAAACTCCAGCATTGGCGTCAAGCTCAGGGCTGTAAGGGATGATGAAGACCTTGCCGAGGCTGTTGGAATAGACGTCGTAAAGTACAAGCTGCTCGCTTTTTGCGTCAGCGCTTTTTTCGCAGGACTGGCTGGAGCTCTGTCAGTCCACTACGAGATGACAGTGGGCGTTGATTCGTTCAGCATTCCTTTAATGCTCGAAATAATACTTGGCGTTATAGCGGGAGGTATAGGAACCTTTTACGGCAGTGCGGCTGGAGGTTTCGCTATATACGTTGCCAAAAACTGGGTGTTGATTCAAGTATCAACGTTCCTCAATTCGTTCTCTCCCGTACACATATCCGACGAAATGATACTCTACGCATTGCTGATAGTGCTGATAATTCTCTTGCCTGAAGGAGTTGTTACTAAGG
>WAPX01000013.1 GCA_015520485.1 Archaeoglobaceae archaeon | reverse complement strand
TTTTACTGTCTATTATTTTTCTGTTTTAAGGTAATCTAATCATGTCCCGAAGAGGAGGTGAATTAGTTGTTTGTTTTTGGTGCGGGGGTGTATGGATGGAGATTGGTTATTGGTTTGATGGAACACCATAATCTAGATTTAAAGTGAAAACATACTCCAGTTAACCAGCCAGCAAGTTTATATTCGACAAGATGGATATCAAATCCTTGATTCAAGAAATATCACCTATCTAGAACTTTCACGTTGTCAATATTTTCACCATCCACGGCGGAAAACTCTAAACTCAGCTTTCAATTGTTAAAGACACCGAAAATCGTCCCGAAAGTATCCATAACTTCCACTGCTTTAGTTTTTTTCAGTTGACAGACCGCAACCCAGCACATGCAAACAGCCTTTAAAAGAGAAAAAGAAAGTATTATAGTTATTATATACTTATGAAATAAAAAAGAAAGGCAATATTAGGCCCCACTGGTTTATACACTTTTAGGCAATCTCCCTTGTTCAGGTTTAAGGAATCCAAAACCTCCTCTGGCGGGTAAACACCACATCCGTTGTTGTTTCCCTTGCAATATATCTACCGACTCCCCGACTTGTTGCTTTGTACAGAACACCTAGAGCATATACGCTTTTCCCAATCAAACGGAAGTTAACAGCCTATGCATTTTCGCTAAAAACAAATAATTATTTACCCAAACAAATATTAACTTGCAATCTCTACAGTTTGCCGATACAAGGGTGCTAAAAACCTTAAGGAACCTAATAGATATTATCCTTGTGAAGTACTGTTTTGATCGAAATACTTAAATAGTAGGTAAACAAAGATTTACCTATGCCTGTACCATTGCCACCGGAATTTATGGACTGGATAACATCACTTGGCCTGCTTGTGATCTTCGTTGGAGCTTTGCTGTACATACTGTGGATTCTCGCTCCAGCTCTGAGAAATCACCTTCAGGAGGGATACATGAAAGATGCGGGACAGCCGGAAAGAAATTCCGAACTAAACAGAACAATGGTCGATTTACTTGAAGAGATAAAAATGCTCAGAAGAGAAATAGAGGAGTTGAGAAGGGAGCTGAGGGAGTGAGCAGGGAAAACGATGAGCGAGACGGCAGAAGAACTATCCAAACTGCTGAGAGTTCTGGCAAATCCAGTAAGGCTCGAAATTCTCGCCCTCTGTCTGGAAGAGAGAACTTTAAAGGAACTGAGAGAAAAACTCGGAATATCCAAACCGCTGTTAATCGCTCACATCAAAAAACTTGTAAATCACGGTTTTCTCGCGTGCAAAACCGAATTTTGCGGAAGAAAACCCGTCAAGTACTACAAAACTAGAAGTTTTGAAGTTTGCTGTGGAGTTGAAATGCTGAAGGATATACTCGAGGAAATTGAATAAAACCTTTTTACTTGTATATCCTTCTCTCCAAGGATTCTATTCTGTCCTCAAGGTCTCCGAGATACTCCCTGAGTCTCGCATCAATTCTCTCTTCCATTTCGACTGAGCTCATCGATATTATCCTTTTTGCGCTCTCCAGCTCTTCCATCAGGTTCTGCATTCTGATTACAAGGCTTATTATCAGAGCACCGAGAGAAAGGGTGAACAGAAACGCGAAGAAAACCACAGTTAAGTTGAAGTTGTTGTAAATCGAAAGCCACTCTGAAGTCAGCAGTACGGCTGAAACTATCATCAGTACAGCCAGAACTGCATCTCTTGCTATATCCTCACTCCTCAAATTTATCCCCCCGGACTGTTCAGATTTTTTGGGCTAGGTAATTACCCAACACCAAACGATTTCAGCAAAACTTCAAAGTTAAGCTTTCCACTCACCACGCAATCTCCTTTCATGTTCCACACTGCCAGTTTTGCTGGAGCGAATAAGGATGGATCCAAGCTGTAAAAGCTGTAGTTCGCCTCTTTAAACAGGTCGTAAAACGGCTTTCCGTATGATTTAGATTTGTCGGAGGTTAATTTCTGTTCTCTCAACGTTTTCATCTCGTTTTCTTCGAAGTCTGCATAGAGGAGAACGCTTCCTCCGTACAGCAGGCAGTCGTTGGTTGCGCCCATGGCTTTGATACTATCCCCCATGACTGGAGCAACTGGAGCGCTTCCAGCACCTGAAAGTATTTTTTTCACGTCAAAACCCAGCTTCTCAAGTCTGTATAAAGCAACCTCCACTATCCTCGCAGAAATCTGTATGCTTCCCACAATTGAAGATGTCGGTGCTACTAAAGCGTAAACGTCTTCGCTTTCAACATCGCACTCTCTGGCTATGTAGTCTATAACCCTCTCATCCGGAAGCCTGTCTGATTCGAGGGCTATGATTGCGTACTCGGCATCGTCCTCGTATTCCAGCTTTTCGTACGTTTCTTTTGGCTTCAAAGCTAAAGCTCTTGCCGGACCGCTCCCCATCGCAAAGTAATCTCCAACCTTTATCCGCCATCCCGCCTTCTGAGAGGCCAAACACGCAAGAGCTGGACAGTCTGTTCTGACGTCAACGAACAGCACCGGTACGTCGTTCACGTGCTCAAGCCTGACGTCCACATCAGCGAGGTTGGCCATGCAGATTTCAGAAAACAGTATGCCAGCACTGATGCTCCCGGCAACATTTATACCGCAGTCCACAACCCACGCTCCGTTGTCAAGCATATGGAAGGACACTCTGCACTCTTCTTCGTATTCCTCTCTGTAGTCTAACATCTCCTCAACTATCGAGTAGGCAAGCTCGTTAACGCTTAACACGATAGCAGTCGGTTGTAAAGTATATCAGTGTTTTGTTTTGTTTCCCATTTGCCCGGTTCCGAGTCGAAGCTGGAGCTTCAGGTGTTCGGGCTTGGAAGGCTAAATTTTTATAACCCCTTACAATCCGTATCTGCCAGTGGTGATAAATCATTTAAAATTGAAACACGGTGATAGCCGTGCCGTACAGGGAATGGGAGACGTTTGGAGAGAGAATTGAAAAGATATCAGGAAAGTTTTCTGAAAATCCTGCCGTAATTACCGACGATTATACCATGAGTTACAGGGAGCTGTACGATAAAGTCATGAAAGTTGCCTACGGACTCTACAGACTCGGAATAAGAAGGGGAGACAAGGTCAGCCTGTGGATGCAGAACCTTCCGGAGTGGGTCGTTTGCTGGTGGGCAATACCCATGCTCGGAGCGATACTCGTTCCGGTTGACCACTGGTATCGAACGGTTGAGGCTGAGCACATAATCGGTCACTCGGACTCGACTGCGATAATAACATACGAGACTATGGGCAAGTGGAGATTTGCCGACATGATAAACGAGGTTAGGGACAAGACGAAGCTGAAGCACATAATAGTCGCTGGAAAAAATCCTGAGGAAGATGTGGACAAGGTTGGAGGAATGAGCTTTGATCAGCTGATGAAGCTTGGAAAGGATTGGGATAAAGATGAAGAATTCAAAAAAGAGCTGAAGAAGGTAACGCCTGATGACGTCTCACTCATACTCTACACGTCAGGAACTACCGGCGTTCCTAAAGGAGTTATGCTTTCCCAGCACCAGATAATAAAAAATGCCTATGATCAGGGAGAAAACATGAAGATTAACGATAAAGACAGACTTCTCGTTCCCGTTCCGTTCACCCACTGTTTTGGATGTGTGATGTCGATAACGCTCATGGCAAACTTTGGTGGGGCAGTGGTTCCTCTTATTGTCTTCAACGAAAGAGATGCGCTCGAAAAAGTCGAAAGACACAGGTGCACGGCAATTCACGGCACACCGACAATGTTTCTCAGAGAGCTAAGGGTGCTGAGAACGGATAAGTACGACACCTCCTCTCTCAGAACGGGAATAATGGCTGGAGCTCCATGTCCGGAAGATTTGATGAGAGCAACTCTCGAGGAGATGGGAGCGAACCTGTGTATAACCTACGGACTGACTGAAGCTTCTCCGGGAATAACGATGACAAGCCTTGATGACACAATAGAGGACAGAGTGAAGACCGTCGGAAAACCCCTGCCGGACATAGAGGTGAAAATAGTTGACGAAAACGGCAACGAGGTGCCAAGAGGACAGGTTGGAGAAATTATATGCAGGGGTTACAACGTGATGAAAGGGTACTACAAGATGCCGGAAAAAACGGCTGAAACGATAAGAGATGGATGGCTGTACTCCGGAGACCTCGGAATAATGGATGAAAGAGGCTACGTAATATTTAAGGGAAGGAAAAAAGAGCTCGTGATAGTCGGTGGTTTCAACGTGTACCCACTCGATCTCGAGCAGTACCTCAGGGGCTTTGAGAAAATACAGGATGTCGCAATAGTGGGAGTTCCGGATGAAGATCTGGGAGAGGTCGTGGCAGCAGCCGTAATTCCCAGAGACGGTGTAAAGCTCGACCCCGTGGAAGTTGTTGATTACTGCTACGGGAAGATTGCGAGTGCTAAGGTTCCGAGGTACGTGCACATCACGGACTCCTTCCCGGTGAGTGGCAGAGGCAAGGTTCAGAAGTTCAGACTCGTGGAGGAGCTGAAGAGTCTGATAGAGCAGGGAAAACTCAAAAAGATTACACCTTCAGCTCTCAACAGCTCTTAAAAATTTTAGTTTTTGCTTAAATTTTTTGTGTTTGTTGGCGGAATGTCAAGCTGGTTAAACAAGAATCCACTAACAAAACTTTAAATAAAAAGAGTTACAACAATAGACTGAAACCAAGAGATAAAGTTTGAAAACCGAGCATGGTATTTTAGCATGATTTGAAGGTGTTATGGGCTTCCGACAGTATAAATAGCATTTCATAACTGCGAGCTTTACAAAGTGGGTTGAATTGCGGGTACGAAACTTCCGGTGAAATACCAATAGAGAAACTTTTTCTCGGAGAGCTCAAGAAAGAACAAAAAACAGAGCTGGAGGTTTGTTATATAGTGCACTGCTAAAAGGTTGTTATTTTAACTACTAAGATGATTTGCATCAGAATTTATAACTATAGCTTGTAACCCTATAAATCACCACGTCCCTGTCCGAGTAAACTACTTTAAGGATTTTCCCGACAAGGGGTTTAAACTTCTCCCTGTTTGCACCGAATTCCTTCCTTTCCTCATAACCGAGAATGACGTAATTCACGCCGTATTTCTTGAGAACATACCAGTACTTCGCAGGATTCCTGTAAAACATCTGTACATCGAACATTCTGCCACCGAGCATCTTTGCTTTTCCTCTCCACTGAACCTCATGGCACGCCCACCCAACCACTACTGGATTTCCCGTAAATGCAGGAAACCTGCCCCCATACGTGTAGCAATTGTACGATGCAGACATCAGAACACCTCTTACATGTTTCTGTGCCCATAAAAGGGCTCTGTATTCTCCGAAATACTTCGTAAATTCCATGCCATTGAGTGTAAACCTTCTGGGACTGCATTTCTGCGGAGTTGCAATGCATGGGTAAGCAAAAGCTGTTAGAAACAGTCCAAGAACTATTGCTGCAAACAAACCAGATTTTTGGTTTTTGAGGCTTCTGAGAGAAATTTTATCAAAAACGAAAGATCCGGGAATTGAAAACAGTATCCAGCTCACCTCGTAAAACTTGAAAACCGTATTCATTCTGCAGTCTATTGCCACGAATTCTGGAAGCATCGTGAAGAAACATGCTGTAAAAACGAACGAGGCGAGTAAAGGTTTTTTCTTCAGTAAAAGCAGAGAAGCAAACATAAGGGGCAAAAGAACTATAGATATCTGCACGCCTTTCAGTATCAGGAAAAACGACGAAATCAGTGAAAACGCAATGACTGTTAAGGCGTGCTTTAACGCTTGCCTGTTAATACCTGAGGACACAAGAGACGAAAAAACCCAGAAGTATGCAAAGGTTACAGGTACCAGAAAGTAGAGTAAAAAGGGAACAACTGGAGTGCATACTTTTACCAAATGAACTACGGCTGACGCGGAGTGTATGGTCGTTGACGCCAGGTAAGCTGATGCGGTGCATAGTGGTAAAGATAAAAACGTGAGCAGATCGAGCTTTTTGAAGTTTAAAATAAAGAGAATCGTTAAGCATAACAGAAAAACTGGAGAATCCCAGCTATTGGTAAGGTACAGAACGGCACTCATCAGTACGAGCGAGAGGAGAAACATCAATTTCTCATGGAATTTACTTTTATCGCCGGAATTCGAGCAGAACATGGAATAAAGCAGAGAAATAGAAAGTATAAATAAAGGAATGGCTACTACGTGAGCGTGAAAGTCCGCATGGAGAAAACTGAAGTACGGAAATTCGTTTATCGTTCCGGGTATAACTCTTGTGGCGTTCCAGTAGTACAGCCAGGAAATTCTGTGAACTGTAAAAGCATCCTTCAAAAGCTCGTAAAAACCGTAGAAATCACCGGTGAAAAGTGTGAATACGACACCAATCCACGGTTTTTTCATTCCAACGTCCTTCAAAAAGCCGTAAAGCGTTGACGACGAATAGGCAGCAATAATCGCCATGGCTATGTTGTACCCGTACTGAATGCTCGTAAAACTCATGAGAGTTATTGAAGCTCCGAGAACGTGTCCAAAATAGTAGTAGCAGTTGAGTCTGTAACCGGCAAGAAACGGATCAAGAGGGGGAAGATCTGGTGATGCCAAAATAGAGCTTATGAAAGCCGCATCCATGAACTTTTCAGCTCCAAATATGTCAGGATTCAGCCACCTGAGGATGAGAAAATAACCAAATGCAAGAAAAAACACGACTTCAACTGAAGGGTCAAACCACTCCGACAGATTTCCGGATTTTTTCAGCCTCCAGACTGAAAGAGCTGAAAGGACAAGCCAGACTGAGAGAACGATGTAAAACGCCTCTGGATACGGCATGAAATGTGCAGTTAAAAACGCGAGAAAAGATACCGTGACGAACGAGAGAAGTTTTGACTGGTAATACCTTAGAGGATAGAGCAGAAAGGGAATTGCAGTTAGCTCGACGAGCATAAGCAGGACGTTCGCCGCAATCATCGCAAACCTTGGTAGGTGCTGGTATAATAAGGGTTGTGCAGTTTGTACGAGGGTATAAGGCTAAATAGCTTAATATTAAATTAAAAAATTATTAAATATTACAGCAGATAACAAAAAACTTAAAAATTATTTACGGCAGTCCTATTGTCGTTGTTAGAATTGCCTGACCACTTGCTGTGTCAATAACTCTAATGTTAACAGACTGCCCGGAGCTTCCAAATGTGCCAGAAGTTGGACTTATAGTTACCTGCTCACCGGGATCAAAGTACTGATAATTGCTCGGGTTAACGACTTTAACGTTTAAAGTTGAACCTGTTGCAGTGACTACATAATTACTACTGCTGGCGCTGGCGTTATACTTAAGCTGAGCGTACCAAGAGTTCCCCGTTGAATTGGTTACAATTATCTTTATGTCATTCCAAAGTATGGAGTCTCCTCCCTGATGCGTTATCGTTATTGCTGAATCGTTTATTGCACTGGCCTGCAAACTTGCCTGCGGGGCTGCTTTTGGTGCTTTGCTTCCAATACCGAAGACGAAGCTTGCTATGACTGCTGCCAGTATGACTGTAATTGCGACCATCAGTATAACGCCAATTACTGGAGACACTGCTTTCTCCTTTTTATTCAACCACGGCAGTTTCACAACCACCACCTCCTAATGATTAGGATTATTATCACACTATATAAGCTTATCGATGCCAGATCGTAAAAGAAATGCAGTTTGAGGTTTATCTCAATTTAATGTTTAGGCTAAGTATATATTTATTTCTAAACTGGATTAAAATTTGATGAGTTAGAAAATTGGGAATCCAAATAGATGCTTGAAAAACACAAAAGACCGACAGAATCAAATACTCAGTAAATTTCAGGAGGATTATGGACAGAGAGGAAGCTTTAAAGCTCCTGAGAAAATACATAAGCAACGAGAACCTCATAAAGCATTGCATTGCAACATCGGCAATAATGAAAGGACTTGCAAAGAGACTTGGAGAAGATGAAAACAGGTGGGAATTAATAGGCTTACTTCACGATATAGATTATGAACTTGTGAAAGGAGATATGAACAAACACGGTATCAGGGGTTACGATATTTTGAAATCATATGGCCTAAACGACGATATAGCTGAAGCTGTGAAAAGACACAACTATTCTTTATTTGAACCGGAAAATCCTGCTGAAATAGCATTACAGGCAGCAGATAACCTGTCTGGGCTTGTAATAGCCTGTGCTCTGGTGAAAAACAGGAAGTTAAGCGAGGTAACGCCAAAAACCGTTAAAAAGAAGTTTAAAGATAAGAGTTTTGCTGCTGGTTGTAACAGAGAGAGGATAAAGCTAATCGAAAAGCTTGGAATAGACTTACAGGAGTTCTACGACATAGCCATTAAAAGCTTGCTTGAAATAAAGCATGAGCTTGATCTAAAATAAATCTTTCTTTAGAATAAAAAATTAAGATATACTGGTTATTTCTTTACAAGCTTTGTAGCCTTCTTCGCTCCACCCGCCGCAGCCGCTATTGACTTAACAAGTATGGATGCTATGAATTCAACTGCAGCAATTAAAAGCAACGTCCTGTACGTTTTGTTTTCAGCTTTAACGGCTCCTGCAAGCATTGCAAGCAGGGGGGTTATCATCAGCACGAGCACACCTATCATGCTGAGGCAGTCTGTTTTATCAAGGTGGTCGAATATCCAGGAGTATCCGGTAACCTGCCTGCCAGTTACGTTGAGCCAGAAGTCACTTGCGCTTTGCCTCCAGTACTTGTAGGCTTCGGTAAGCGGTACATACTGGTTTATTCCCATGAAGTAGAATATCGCCGGCAGTACCATCAGCACTATACCGATTACTGTAAATATTGTCATTATTTTTGCAAAGGCAAGCCCCATTTCGTCAACAGTTATCTCCTTTCCGGCACCTTTCTTTATCTCGGTCATGCATCACACCCCCGGAAGGATGTGAGGTATCACGTGCATGCCCTGAAGTCCTTTAATTACGTTCAGAACGCCCGCTATCAGAAGTATTATCAGAACAAGCCATCTGACGAATTTTGGCTTCATGATTTCAGCAACCTTGGCACCTATTCTTGCTCCAATTGTTATACCGAGAATTGATGGAACAACTATTAAAGGCAGAATTGCTCCCTTAGTCAGGTATATACCAATAGCTGGAGCGTTTGCTGTTATTATGAGCATGCTTGTTGCAGTTGCAACTTTTATCGGTACACCCATCATGAGATTTAGCACTGGAACGTTTGCCCATCCAGCCCCAAGTCCAAACATACCCGCCACGAATCCTATTACTGCAAATACTACTATGGATAAAGGCGTATTCTTTGTCGTGTATTCGATAATTGCGTCGATGTTTGGTTCGTAGTACTCACCCCATATGTTCAGCTTCTTCGACAGGGAATCTCTGTCCTCTTCTCTGACCTCTGGAAACTCCACTCTTTTTGAGAGAACCATCACCAGAAAGACCAGCAGTATTATTGCACCCAGTAGCACCTTTATTACGTATTTACCGTTGGGGTATGCGTTTGTAACCCACAGCCCTATCCAGCCACCTACGACAGACGTTATGACCATCACCGGCGCGATAACGGCGAATATACGAAGGCTTGCAAGCCCTTTTCTTATTAAATACGGCACCGATGATAATGCAGAGGTTACAGCCATTACCAATCCAGCCCCTCTTATGAAGTCTATGTTAAACGGTGTTATCACTGTACAGAGTGGTACAAAAAGCACTCCTCCTCCAACTCCGGAAACTGGAGAAATTATGCCTATCAGCAGGGTAAATACAAACAGGAACAGTGGCCAGAACCACCACGCCACGTAACCACCTCCCAGTGTCTACCACGTTGTTAACGCCGTGATAGACGACGTTTTGTATTAAGTGTTCTTGCGAGAATATAAGGTTTTCTATTAGTAGCTAGGGACTAAAATTTAGTTTGTTTTACTACAATTTCAGGTTCGATAATGATTGAATGCGGCTACAGTATAAACAGCCACTTCAGAGTTATTTGGAGCTGTGAAAGTGTTTATAATATGGGTTTCCAAAACTGAGGTCTAAAAACGTAAACAGAAATAAACAAATAATCAAAAGCCAAATAATAATAAAATATAAGAACAACGAACAGGTTTTTAAAGTTTTTAAAGTGTACTCCGGCGTCAAACACTTTCGACTATTTTGCAAAAACTACTTTATTCGCCTGCATAATCTGACTGTAATGAAACAGAGATTCGTTCTCGACACGACTGCCATAACAGATACGGGATTGAGAATGAGGGAGGGATACGAAACCCTGTGCGAGTCTGCTCAGGAAATACTCGATTTAATAGCAAAAGCCCGCTTAAAATTTGAAATAAGTTGCTACATACCGTATCCAACAGTTTACGGTGAACTTGTCAGCTTCCTCAAGCGATACGAGTGCAGTGAAGAAGTTTTTATAAAACTGGATACGTGGCTCGTGAAGAAAACACCAAACAGATACGAGGTAAAAATACCGGCTGCTATCTTTTACGAGTACGTTCTGACTATGAGGGAGAAGATAAACAGGGGAAGGAAACTGGCAGAAGAGTATATATGGGAGAGTTCGGCTGTAACGTCATCTATTGTTTTGAGAGACGACATCAGCGCGGATACTGCAGGAAAAAAAGAAGAAATTCAGCGAGAGATAGGGTCTTTAATCAGCAGATTTCGGGATAAATATAAAACGACACTCAGACAGGGCATCCTTGATAGCTCCCCTGATCTCGACGTTTTGCTGCTTGCAAAAGAGCTCGAAGCAGGAGTTGTGAGCAGTGACGCTGGTATAAGAAAGTGGAGTGAAAGAATGGGTCTTAGATATGTAGAAGCTTCAAAATTTCCAAGAATGTTAAAGGAGTATTTAGCTTTGCTGGAGTAATTTGTAATGTATTTTACGAAGTGATCGGATGATAAGGTGTAGATTTTGCGGGAAAAGGGCAGTAGAAGTACTGAAACAGTACAGGCTCAGTCTTTGCAGAGACTGTTACGTGAAGTTTTACGAAAGACAGGTGGAAAGAGCGGTAAAAAGGTATAAAATTGTAAAGAGTGGAGAAAAAGTTCTTGCCTGCGTTTCTGGAGGAAAAGACAGCTCTGCCATGCTTGCTGTAATGAAAAGCTTATCTGAAACGGCTGATTTCAAACTGGAGGCGATGTTTATCGATCTGGGTATAAGAGATTATTCAGAGATGTCACTAAACGTGGTAGAAAAACTCTGCGAAAAACTGGACGTTAATCTAAACGTCGTAAGACTTTCAGATTACGGAATACGCCTAGAAAACATAAACACAAAAAGAAAAAAATGCTCCGCCTGTGGTACCGCAAAGAGGTATTTGATGAACAGGTTTGCGAGGGAAAATGGGTTTGACTGCGTAGCAACGGGACACACGTCTGATGATATCTTGGCTTTCTTCTTCAAAAACTGGCTTTCAGGAAACTTCAGCTGGAGTGCCAAGTTTCTGCCGAGAACGGAGGGATTCGACAAAATGGTGACAAAAGTACGACCACTTTACCTTTCGAGTGAAAAAGAGAATATGCTTTACTGCGTTTGCAGGAGTGTGCCATTTTTGAACGAGAACTGCCCCTATGCACCATCAAAAGACGTGTGGAAGGATATAATTTACGATATCGAAAGAAAAAAGCCGGGATTCAAAAGATGTTTTGTAATGAATCTGGTGAAATACCTGAAATCAAAAACTCACACTGGCAGCAACGGTGAAAGCTACAGATACTGCAGGCTGTGCGGGGAGATAACGACTTCAGACATCTGTGCTTTTTGCAGGCTAAAACAACGAAACACTCCGGTAAAGTAGTTTTTACCTGTGCAACTCCCTCTCATCAACGCCCATTACAGCAAGGAATATATTCGCTCTCAGTGTTTGTTCGAAGTAGTTTCTGTCCGGCTCGAGTATAGCAAATTTCTTTGGAACGGGTATGGCGAGAATTTCGCCATTAGAGTATTTGCCAGCTACATCGGCCACGAGACTCACAGTTTCTGGCTCTTCTCTTGAAACGACAATATACACTGTTCTGTCCTTGTTTTCTTCCACGACTTTCATTACGTCGTCAAGACTGTGCTTTGATGTTAACGACCTGAATATTCTCTCAGCAAGCCTTTGACCCGCTTCATCCTCTTTATTTTCTTTTGAATCGCACTCAAGCATGTTCATTTTGAGCTACTGACAGATTGAATATAAGCGTTACCGTTCATACTTTTTAAGTATATTTACTTATATGTAGTTTTTAAATTTTTCCAACTTACGTTTGTAACTCTCACGTTTCTATTATTATTAAGCTATAATTATATAATTATTTTAATTTAATTAATTTATTCAATTTTCTAAAATTATTGAATTTAGCAGATTACATCACAGTAAT
>WAPX01000012.1 GCA_015520485.1 Archaeoglobaceae archaeon | reverse complement strand
GTGCGATATGCGCTATAGACAAGGCAGCGTTCCCGCACCTTTTCGAGTTCTGGAAGATACCTGTAGAAGTTGGTGGTATGATGGAGCTCGTAGGCAACGCACTGATTCTCAGCGATGAGGAACAGGAGAGGGAACTTGACCTTAGAGGCAACCCTCTGCCCGGTAAGGGTGGAGAGGAATGAGGTGATGCACAATGTACAGCACAAAGTGGGTTATTGCCGGTATCATTGTTTTTCTCATAGCCGTTACGGTCCCAGTGTGGTACAATGCTGCCATGGGTGAAAAAATAACACCTCCCAGGCTCGTATTTCCGAAAAACAAGAAACACTGCGTTGAAAGCGAGAAGTACATGATTTCAGACCACATGGAGCTGCTCGTGAAGTGGAGGGAAATGAACGTCAGAAAGGGTGAAGGGCTCTACATAAGCAAGACATACGATGTTCCTTACAAAACCCAACTTGTTCAGTGTTTCCAGTGCCACAAGTCTTACGATAAGTTCTGCGGAAAATGTCATAATTTCCTTGGGGTATCTCCATACTGCTTCCAGTGCCACAGCACTCCAGAACTCGTCAAGCAGAAGGGTGGAGTTAATGTTACACAGCTAATACAGCAGTTCCACAAAGAGTACCCAAAAGTTAACACATCTTAATATTTTATTTTTTAAATTTTAATTGAATATTTTCTTTATTTGAACTTGTTTTGAACTCCGCAGCATTTTGAATGCAAATCTGCATTAAACTCCATCAAAATCAAAGCTGTTTAATACTGCTATGCTAAGATAGTAACAATGATTGAATACGAAATATGGGTTGAAAAGTACCGGCCAAAAACGCTGGACGAAGTTGTGGATCAGGAGGAAGTAGTTACGAGACTTAAAGGTTACGTTGAAAGAAAGAATATACCTCACCTGCTCTTCGCCGGCCCTCCGGGAACTGGAAAAACTGCGAGTGCTGTGGCTCTCGCGAGAGACCTTTTCGGAGATGTGTGGAGAGACAACTTCATAGAAATGAATGCAAGTGATGAGAGGGGTATAGATGTTGTTAGACACAAGATAAAGGAGTTTGCGAGAACTGCTCCGATAAACGCCCCGTTCAAGATAATATTTCTGGATGAGGCTGACGCTCTCACTGCAGATGCTCAGGCAGCACTCAGAAGAACAATGGAAATGTACTCCAAAATATGCAGGTTTATTTTAAGCTGCAACTACATAAGCAGAATTATAGAACCGATACAGTCGAGATGTGCAGTTTTCAAGTTCAAGCCGGTGCCTTCGGAAGCCATGAAAAAGAGGTTGCTGGAGATATGCGAAAACGAGGGTGTTAAGATAACGGACGAGGGGCTGGAGGCCCTGATTTACATTTCCGGTGGGGACTTCAGAAGGGCGATAAATGCTCTGCAGGGTGCTGCTGCGCTAAACAAAGTCATAGATGCGGATACCGTGTACCAGATAACTGCCACGGCTAGACCTGAAGAGGTAAAGGAGCTCCTCGAAACGGCTCTTGAGGGAAAGTTCATGGAGGCGAGAGAAAAGCTCGACAAACTCATGGTTGAGTACGGTATGAGCGGAGAGGACGTGATCACCCAGCTTTTCAGAGAAATCAGCTCATCGAGCATGGACGAAAAAATCAAAGTTCAGCTGGTGGACAAACTCGGAGAGGTTGACTTCAGGCTTACAGAAGGTTCACATGAGAGAATTCAGTTAGATGCATACCTTGCATTCCTTGCGACTGTAAAAACAAATCGTGAAATCTGATAACAGTCTGATCAACTGTAAAATATAAAATCACTCAAAATCAAGGAATTCTGCACCTATTTCCCCTATTCTTATGAGTTTTCCCTTTCCACCGCACTTCGGACATTCAAGTAAATAGATTGCTCTTTCACCTTTTTCAAGCTTTTCAACTACTTTAACCTTGGCTCCGCATTTCGGACACTCTATGTCTTCTTCGCTCAATTTATCACCTCCTGAAGCTATACGTGAAAACAGTCTCCCGAAAAGACTCTTATCTTTTTCCCATCCGATTCAAGCAGTAACGCTCCGCTGTCGTCTATACCTCTGCTAATTCCCGTGTACCTCTTTCCAGCGGAATACACCTCCACCTTTCTGCCGAGCATTGGCTCTGCAAGTTTAAGCCACTCCTCTCTTATAGCATTCCATTTTTCTGGCAATTTGGAGAGGTAGTGAAAAACGCTGTTTAAAACGGATTTGCAGAGGTCTCCCACTGCAACGTCATAGGTCGAGAGGTTGATGGCGTTTTCAGGTACTTCGTTTTTCACGTTTACGCCTATACCAATTATAACCCATACGCTGTCAGACTCGCCGCACAGTTCGCAGAGTATTCCACCGAGTTTTTTTCCGTTCAGAATAATGTCGTTTGGCCATTTAAGTGATGCGTCGCAGTTACAAACGTTCTGTATTGCCTTGCACACCGCCACTCCCGTACACAGTGTTATTCTGGGAATTTCGTCCAGATTCATGCTGACTCTGTGGGTTAGAGAAAGGTACAGACCACCCCTTTTGCTGACCCACACCCTTCCGAGTCTGCCTCTACCGGCAGTTTGCTCCAAAGCGACTGCCACTGCTCTTACCGGTCTCTCGGAAATCAAGTTCTTCAGGAAAGAGTTCGTGGAGTCAACCTCGCTGAAAAAATAGAACTCCTCCACGCCTTTTGAAAAGCAGAGTTCGGCCACCTCGTAAACCGGAAATTCAGGAGTTTTCATGAGTACATAACCCCTCCCCCTTTTTGATTCCACAGTATAGCCGGAACTCCTGATTTTCTCAATCGCCTTCCAGACGGCAGTTCGACTTATACCCAGGCTGTTGGCTATCTCCGCTCCAGATAAACGGCCTTTCCTCAAAGCCCGGAATACTGACAGGGAGGTATCGTTTCTCGTTATCTTCACCTTAACCTTTTGATCGCTTACCCTGATTTTTTCAGACATTGAATAGTGTTCGGCAGAATTATATAAAAGGCATACGAATTCGCCAGCGTGAAGGTGATAGTCGCGTTTACCGGAGCGTCAGGCCAGATATACGGTCTGAAAATACTTGAAATTCTGAGAGAGGAAGGTGTGGAAACTCACGTGATAGTTTCGAAAGCCGCACTGCTCACGATGAAAGCAGAGGGGATAGAGTTTGAGGACGTCAAAAAAAAGGCATCTACAATCTATTCGAACGAAGACATAGGTGCCAGACTTTCGAGCGGCACTTTTAAACATGATGGTATGATCGTGGCACCGTGCAGCATAAAAACTGCATCGAGCATAGCATGTGGCATTACCGACAACCTGATTTCGAGGGCTGCTGACGTAACGCTGAAGGAAAGGAGAAGGCTTGTACTGCTTGTGAGGGAAACACCTCTTCACACAGGCCACCTCAGAACCCTGCTTGCTTTAAGCGAGATCGGAGCGATAATCATGCCGCCGGTTCCAGCTTTTTACACCAGACCGAAAAGCGTGGACGACATAGTCACGCACACAGCTCTGAGAGCAATTTCCCTTCTCGGAATCGACTGCAAATGCTACGAATGGAAAGGTATTGTCGATT
>WAPX01000011.1 GCA_015520485.1 Archaeoglobaceae archaeon | reverse complement strand
TTGTTCTTTCTTTAAGCCTAAAAAAGAACCTTTCTACGGCATTTCTCTCACCAAACGTCTCATGCTCGTATTTTAAACCAAGCCTTTGTAAAGCCCATTTGTACCAGAATCCTTTATTAAACTATTTCCGCTTATTTTCGCAGTATTTGGCTTCTCTCAAAACGTAGAAAGAACTTCTTCCTTCAGAAACCCATGTCAGGCGTTCCTTCGAATCTACATCTACAGCAGCCCATACGAAGATTTGTCCCTTCTCAAGTTTTGTTTATCTATCGCTATTAACCTTCTTTCCCGCTTCAAGACTCTGGGTTTTGTGGTAGTAAATTCTAACCGATTCGTGACTCATCCCCTCAAAGGAATCGGCTTGTTTTCTTAAGAAAGGCCGAAGAAGTGTAACAAAGCTAACACCTTTAATTCCACGTCTTTCTTATTCCTTCGAAAGTCTTTTGTAGTGGGTTGCATGTCTTTTTTAGTTTTAGTTTATTATTTTTTGTCCCTATTCTTGACACTCTCGTTAGAAACCAGTTAAAAATGTACTTCTCTCACAGTATCTGCCACATCACACTGACGTTTTTGATCCAATACACAGGTGAAAGATTATCAATGATAAATGATAATCACCAATTCTGTCGAAAACTGACGGCGTTTACCGATTAGACAGGTATACGCCAAACTTAGCACACGAGATTCCTCAGTTCACCGACACTCGTTCTTATTTCTGCAAAAACGTTGTGCTGGTGTATGCTTTCCTCGTTTTCCTGCCTAAGGATTATGAGGGTCTCTGGCGGCGCCTCTTTCAGCAAACCTGCCGCTTTTTCCGCCATTTTTCTGACGCTGTCTTCAACAAATAGGGGGTTTCTGTGGGCCCTTTCGACGACTTCTGCTTCGTCCCCTCTCTTTAACAGCTCGTATATCTCGCAGCTCATACCCGCTCTGGCTATTTCTATCAGTTTTTCAAGCGGAATTCTGTAATTTTTAAGCTGAACCCAGACTTCGGCCTTGCCCCTTTGGTTGTGGGTTGGAACAACTGTGCAGTTCAGTATTTTATTTATTTCATCTTCACCAAATCCACTTTTCTTCAGCCTTTCAGCAATTTTAGCTCTCATCAGCTCCTGAGCGCATGGACAAGCGGTTGTTCCCCAGACTTCAACACCAATCCACGTTTCCTTTTCCCCGCTTCTCCTGGCACTTGAGCTTGAGAATATCTTTACGATTTCCTGCGTGCTTATACCGCTTACAGGCGTTTTTTTCCTCAGTATTAGTTCTGAACTCATGTTAACCTCAGCTTTGCTCGCGTATTCGTGCCTCTTTAGCAGGTTTTCTGCAATTTTTTCGGTAAGCTCCTCTATCCACTTCACAGGCTTTTCCGTTAGCCTTTCTACAACCTCATCAACAGCCTCAAAGTTTCTGCTCAGGTTCGCCCCCTTCAGATCTTCAGTCAAGTCCACAAAAACTTCAAATGTTGAAACGAGAACGACAGGCCTCTTGTCCCCTCTATCAACAAGAACGAGCTTCTTTATTTTCCTCGCACCAACCCTGTTCAGCCTTACCGGCAGGTCTGGCTTCGTCTTCTGCACATCAGGCAGCATCTTCCAATTCTCAAGCTCTCAAAATTTAACTTTTTAGTAACTTTCAGCTACAATTGCCCGCTTACGCGTGAAACTGTGGATACGAAACACTTAACACCTCACTGAGAAAATTCAATTATGCACACAATATCTGAACTTGAAGAGATCGTCAATTCCAAATCTGAAGAGTTTAAAGAAATCTTTTACAGAATTTACTCCGTCAGAACGTGCACAGGCGAGCTGATTTTGCCCGGGGAAATAAAGGAGTGGGCCAAAAGCAGATTTGGTGAGTGCGAAAAACAGAAGATAGTCAGGGTTACGAACAAACTGAGTGGAGAGAGCACGTTGTTCAACGAACTGAGAGCAAAAAGACCTCTCGACGCAAAAAGCGAGGCGAACCTTGAGGTGGAGAACTGTGCTTTTTGCGACCCCATCCACAGGACTCCGTCTGATGTTTTCGGCAGGGTGGAGGGGAAGCACTGCATAACAGCAAGCAACATAGCAAAGTACGACTGCATGCATGCAGTTGTGATTTTTAAGGAGCACAACCCGCTCGTGAGCAGCGCTGAGGTTATAGAGGACATGTTCGAAGTCGTGGAAAGATGGTTTGAGAGAGCAAATTCCTGCAATCCGGAAGCAAGGTGTCCTTTTTTCATGTGGAACTGCCTGTGGAGAGCGGGAGCAAGCATTATTCATGGGCACGCACAGGCGCTAATGGCTGAAGAACCGTACTCGAAATCCGTACAGCTTAAAAAACTCAGAGAGAGCTACTTTAAAGAGTACGGAAGAGAGTACCTGAACGACCTGTTTTACGTTCACAGCGAGCTGGAGCTGGGCGCTGAGTTCGGAAAAACGAAAGTTTTCGCTCACCTGACGCCGGTAAAGGAGAAGGAAGTACTGATGATTTCCGACGACCTGAAATCTTTTTCCAGACCTCTTTCCTCCGCCTTGAAGTGCTACTATTCCTTGGGAGTCATGAGCTTTAACGTCGCCGCTTACGTTCCCCCGTATGGCGAGAGAGACCTTATACTGCTGAGGCTCGTTGACAGGGGGAACATCGAAACAAAAACGGCCGATATTGGTGGAATGGAGCTTTACGCCGGAACCTCAGTTGTTTCAGGTGATCCTTTCGCCTTAATGGAGAAGCTGAAAGATTTCCTGATGTAGCCCTGAGATGTTTAAGTTTAATTAACGGGATGTCGAAGACACAGCGATGAAAGAAAAACTAAGAATCAAGTTCGAACCCATGTGTAAAAGAGCACATTTTCTGGCGAAAACTCTCAAAAGCAGAGGTGAAGTTCTTGTCGTAACTCACATTGACGCTGATGGTATAACCTCCGGAGCTATTGCCTGTCAGGCTTTAACCAATTCCGGTGTTGAATGTGAGGTTACCTTCGTGAAGCAACTCGACGAAGAGACGATTGAAAAGTTAGCCAATTCTGGAAAATTCATCTGGTTTACCGATCTCGGAAGCGGGCAGGTTGACTTAATAGAAAAACACGGAATAGAATGTGTAATTGCTGACCACCACGTGCCCCTGAAAAAAGTGGAATACCAGCTAAACCCTCACGATTTTGGTATAGACGGCAGTTACGAGTTCGGAGGTGCTCCAGCCACTTACCTCGTTGCAAGATGCATGGACATCGCAAACAGAAAACTGTCGTCCCTAGCAATAGTCGGGTGCGTTGGAGACCTTCAGGATTCTCGCCACGGCAAACTCCTCTCATTTAACAG
This sequence comes from Archaeoglobaceae archaeon, assembly GCA_015520485.1. Lineage (GTDB taxonomy): Archaea > Halobacteriota > Archaeoglobi > Archaeoglobales > Archaeoglobaceae > WAPX01. Next base: position 1,678 of record WAPX01000011.1, on the reverse strand, counting down.
ACTGATTCTGGGTGAAGGGATAAGGGAAGGCGTCATTGAAAGGGTTCAGGACCTCAGGCTGTTTGGAAAGCAGACGAGGCCCGTTTACAGAATGTTCGAGTTCACGTTTGACCCGTTTCTTCCCGGATTGAGTGGAAGCGAAGAGGGTTCCGTGAAGTTCATGCTGTCCAACAATGTTCCCCCGAAAGACGGTGATCTGTGGAGGAGGTGGATAGACCTCAGCAGAGAGGAGAGAGTTAGACTGACCTCAGCCCTCGTCAGGCTGCTCATGAGGTGCAGTTATCCACTCAGCACGATAGAGAGACTTGTTGGAGAGACGTACATACTGAAAGAACAGCCCGAGGGAACGGAGCTGAGAGATGCAATGGAGTTTTCCACCCTGCTCAACGCCACAGCGAGGTACGGACACGAAAGGGTCGGTCTGGAAGTGTGTCTTGGCGTGTGCAACGGCATACCCGAATCGAGGTTTGAGAGAGCGTTTAAGAGAGCGAGAACTCTGCTTCAGAACCACAGGAGAAACCTCTCCGAGGGCATAAAAACAGTCGACGAAATCGGCATAGTTGAGCTTGAAAACGTTCAGTACTTTCACGCCGGTAACGCAATAATGGATACAATAGTCGGAATCGTCGCCGGAATGTGCTTTTCGAAGGTCAGCACTGATAAGCCGATAATCGCATTTGCGAACGCTGACGAGGGTGTTAAGGTCTCCGCGAGAGCCACTCAGAGGCTTGTAGAGCTTGGCGTTGACCTGTCCGAGGTCATGAGAGTAGCAGCTGAGAAGGTTGGGGGAAGAGGTGGTGGGCACAGCGTCGCCGCTGGAGCGACGATACCTGAAGGAACTGAAAAAGAGTTTTTGAGAGAGGTTGACAGAATTGTTGGACTGCAGCTGAGGAGAGGTTGAGAGAAGCTGAGAAGAACGGAAAGATAGAACAAACCTCCAAAATTTTTATCTGCCCTCACGTTGACAATGTACCGGGCTCCGCCTCTCACACCCGGGTGAAAAGCATGATCCCGGGTCGGTTGGCGGAGCTACATTTAAATTCGTTCGCTCTACCAGTTCACTTCACGCAGGTTCAGGAGAAGAACAAATTCATAAGCTTTAAGCCATCTACCTCACCGAACATGCCTTTTCTGCAGCTCCTTTCAGTGAACTCCTTTACGTCATCTTTCTTACCCCCGTAGAGCAGGAAGGGCACGGGTTCGGCGACGTGCGTTCTCACTGCAACCGGTGTTGGGTGGTCGGGAAGCAGCATTATGGAGACCTCTTCGAGGTCAACCCTGTCCAGTATGTAACCGACTATTTTCTCGTCGTAAAGCTCTATTGCCTCCACCTTCAATTCGTAATTTCCCTCGTGTCCCGCTTCGTCTATCCCTTCAAGGTGCAGAACGACAAAACCTTCCTTTAAATGCCTCAAAGCGGCTTTTGCCAGCCCCCTGTAGTTCGTGTCCACGTAACCGGTAACTCCATCGACCTCAACGACTTTCATTCCGAGAGCTCTACCAATACCCTGAAGCAGGTCAACCTCAGATATTATAACGCCTCTCACGCCAAACCTGTCTGCAAATCTTGGAAACTTCGGAATTCTTCCACCGCTCCACGGCCAGATCATGTTCGCCCTGTCGGTAACTTCCGGTAACACAGTCTTGGATAGATCTATCAACTCGTTGAGCAGTTCAG
>WAPX01000010.1 GCA_015520485.1 Archaeoglobaceae archaeon | reverse complement strand
TTACGGCCTTCGGGTTCTTGCATCCGGTGACGAACACCATCTTTTCGTCTCCGACCTTCCTCTCTTCAACGAGCTCTGCCTCTCCGAGGTCTTCGCTGCTTATGTCTCTCAGGTCGGTCAGAACCTTCGCTCCGGTGGCCTTCGCGAGCTTCTCTATGTCACTCTGCTTAACTCTCCTCACAGCGAGTATTCCTGCCTTTGCGAGGTAGTACTGTGCGAGGTCGTCAATACCCTTCTGGCAGAACACGACGTTTGCTCCGGCGTTGGCGAGTGTGTCAACCATGTCCTTCAGCATCTTCTCTTCCTGCTCTATGAACTTCTGGAGCATCTCCGGGTCTGTGATTCTGATTTCCGCATCGGTCTCTGTCTCCTTTACCTCAAGAGCTGCTTTCAGTACTGCAATCTTAGCGTTCTCGACTCTCCTCGGCATTCCCGGATGAACGACTTCCTTGTCGAGCACTATTCCGTCAACGAGCTCCGTGTCCTCCACGCTTCCTCCCTGCTTCTTCTCAAGCTTTATTGCGTCGTCATCGACGTAGTACTTACCACCTCTCTCCTCCGCAACCTTTCTGACGGCATCCACGACTATGCTGCTCAGGTGGTCCACAGCGTATTCTGCGTGTTTTCCTGTTATGGCAGTAGCGGCAACCTTTTTGAGCGTATCCACGTCATCAACGTTTATGTCTACTGCAAGCTCGTTCAAAATTTCCATTGCCTTCTCGCATGCAAGCCTGTAACCTCTCGCAATTATGCTCGGGTGAATGTCCTGATCGAGAAGCTCCTCAGCTCTCTTCAGCAGTTCTCCAGCGAGAACTACAGCGGTTGTCGTTCCATCACCAACTTCATCTTCCTGAGTCTTTGCAACTTCAATAATCATCTTTGCCGCCGGATGTTCTATGTCCATCTCCTTCAGAATCGTAACACCGTCGTTCGTAATTACAACGTCTCCGAGGCTGTCAACGAGCATCTTGTCCATACCTTTCGGGCCCAGAGTGCTCCTCACAGCTTCAGCAATAACTCTCGCTGCCATTATGTTTAGCCTCTGAGCATCCCTTCCAACAGTTCTCTGGGTTCCCTCCTTCAGTATCAGTACGGGCTGCCCCTGCAGAGTTGCCATAACACCACCCCCGCCTATTTCAAAGCGATTTACGATTACCCTGTTCAAGGGATTGGTAGATATGTAGTTCTATATATATTTTTTGGTAGGAAATTGGTTTAAAGCGAATAGGATACTACGGGTGTGATACGCACAAAAATCCAAGCGAAACTGCTGGTAGAGCAGAATCCAATATGGTAGTATAATTTTATGGTAGTATAATTTTTAAACCCTTATTGATGCAACTATACTTGGTATTCCAGCATTGGAAGCTTCCAGAATCTTCAACTGGGACTTCTCTCTCGTTCTCTGGAGAGTACAGATTTCAATCTTTAACCTAACAATCTTCTCGCTGACTTTTATTTCTGCTTTAAGTTTTCTTATGTTTTTGAGCAGATATTTTTTTGATCCCAAACTTCTCTGAAGCGTTGAATACCTCAAATCCTGCAATGCTTAATCTATTTCTACCAGAAAGCCTTCCAAAGTCCAGAATGACGTCGTCACCAAGCATTACAGAGTATTCATACTTCCAGTCCGGAACGCTAACAAAGAGTAAATCTGCAAGTGGATCATAACCCACGGGCTTAAATTTAACCTTTCTCATCTCCCTTCACCTCCGTTCTCCTTTTAGAGTGTTGCAAGAACGCGGTAACTACAGCAATCTTCAGCTTGCTCTTAACGTGCTTTGCATCTATGATTACAACTACATCTAAATCCCTATTGGAAAGGCGTTCGTAACATAACTTAAAACCTGTCTTTTTTCTGCTAAAAGATTTCTCTAAGATGCCGTCTGTCATATAGTGACTTTCTGACGTCTTCCTCGCTGAAACCTCTCTGATTAAGACGCCATCTGCAGTGTTCAGTGAATACGACCTCTGAAATAGCCTTGGACCTTAGTAGGTTGATGAACGACCGTATATTCATGAAATTCCAGCGAAAACTCTGGTTCTAATTTTAAAACATTACACCTCGTGGTAACTGTCCAAAACAAAACATACTGCCAATACAAACATGAACAACAGAAAAGCGATGCAAACTAATAGGACTGATCGTCAAAAACATTATCAGCTTCCCTGTATGGGGTTGTTACGAGCTTTCTTATTCTTTTAGCCGTTTTTCTGCCGACACTGGGTACCTTTACCAGTTCATCCTCGTCTGCAGTCACAATCCTCTCAACGGTCTGGAAGTAATCAAGCAGGTTCTTCGCCGTAACGGGACCTATATTGGACATGGAAGACACGACGTACTCCTGCATTTCCTTCAGACTTTTCTTGGTTTTGCCGTCGTGCAGAGCGGGCTTTCTCTTTCTGAGAACCTGCTCTCTCCTCGCTATCGTGGCCAGGTACTCTGCAGTTTCATCAGCGTCTCTCGTCCTTATAACGGGTATTCCAAAGTCCACAGCTATGGTTGCTATCGCACCGATGACGGCGGAGGGATTTATTCTGTACACGTTTTCTCCTTCTATTATCAGCAGAGGTCTTGAATACGAGGACTTCAGATTTGCGAGCTGGGTGAACAGGTTTCTGTCTTTTTTAACGAGAGACTCCACGAAGTCCCTGTCCGTTTTTCTCTCCACAGCAACTCTGTCGCTGAGGACGTAGTCTGCAACGCTGAGATTTTGAACTACAACGTCGATTCCCATCTCCTTCAGCTTCTTCGCTATTCCTGAGTGAGATTCCCTCGAATCAACGTATATCCTGACTCCGGAAAACTTTGACTTTGTTTCGCCCTGCTCGCTTGGAGCAGAGGTAGAGGAGGGACGCTCGCTTAGAGTTGACGGCTGCTCAGCCCCGGATTTTACGCCGAACCAGTCTTTTTTTGTAACGTTCTTCATGAGCTCGTCCCTGAGCTCGTAGAGCTTTGCGTACATTGCCTTCTCCTTCCTCACGCTTGCCCAGTAGTAAGCTTCATCTCTCGTTCCCTTAGTTATGAGCACGACTATTCTACCCTCTCTCGCTCTTCCGGTCCTTCCTCTTCTCTGTATTGCTCTTATCTCCGAAGGTACGGCTTCGTAAAACACAACGAGGTCGGTGCTCGGTATGTCAAGCCCCTCCTCTCCAACGGACGTGGCAACGAGAACCTGTACTTCTCCACGTCTGAACTTTTCGAGAATCTCTATCTGCTCCTTCTGGGACATTCCTCTTTTTTCTCCCCTTCTTGCCTGCCCCACGAACTTCTCTGCTTTTATCCCCTCTCTTTTAAGTCTTTCCACTATGGTTTCTGCCGTATCCCTGAAGTTCGTGAAAACTATTACTCTTGAGTCCGAATTTTCGCTGAGCTGTTTTTTTACAATCTCTACGAGCTTGTCGAGTTTTGGGTGTTCTTTTCTGCACGAAGAAACCACATTAAGCAAGTCTTTAAATGCTGGATCAGAAACTATGTTTCTGGCAGCCCTGCTTCCCCCCCTCGATTTACCTTCGTACAATATCTTTTTGAGGTACTCTTTCAGAGCCTCCACGCCTTCCGTTTCGATCAGCTCGAGTCCGTGGTAGAGTTTCAGCGCTTCTGCCAGTATTGAAACAGCATCAAAAAGCGTATCATCTCCACTCTCAACAGCCTGAACCTGAAGACTCTCCTGCAGAGCAAGCAGCTCCTTTTTTGATAAATCTCCTGTCCTGATTCCGAGTTTTTCGAGCTTTTTAAGCCTTCTTTCGATCATCTTCATGAGCATGTCTCTTATGTTCCTGAGCTCCTCCGGCATCTCCACCTTAACCCACTGAATCTTTTTCTCGTGAATGTAAGGTCTCACGTCTTCATCGCTTTCAGTTCTGATCTCTATTGCCCCAATTCTTAGGTTTCTGATTACTTCCCTTATTCTCTCCATGTCACTGCCGGGACTCGCAGTCATGCCGAGAACGAGCGGTTTTTTTGCCTGTTTGAAGTAGGTATCGGCTATGTAAACGTAGGCGTATTCCCCAACAGCCCTGTGCGCTTCATCAAAGGTTACGTGCACAACGTTATCCAAGCTTATTCTGTCCATGACGAGGTCATTCTCTATGACTTGAGGAGTGGAAACAACGAGTTTGGCTTTTTCCCATAGCTCAGCTCTTTTTTCAGGTTTGACCTCCCCGCTCAAAGCAACTATTTCGCTTTCGTCGAGCCTCATTGTCTTTCTGAAAAAGTTAGCGTGCTGCTCCACGAGTGGTTTGGTTGGTGCGAGAACGAGTGCCTTACCACCCTCGTTGTGAAGCCTCGAAGCTATTACGAGGAGGGCTATTACTGTTTTTCCGAGCCCGGTGGGGAGTATTACTAAGGTGTTGTACATCAAAGCTGTAGCTGCTATAGCCACCTGATAAGCTCTCCTTTCGACGCAGTTTTCCTTGATTAGCGGGTGTGTTACGTATTCCGTCATGTACTTTTCAGCCTTTTTCCGCTTTTTATATTATCTTTTCCTGTTCTCTTCAGCTCTAAACTTAGTTCTTGCTCATCAACATTCAACACTTCATTTTTAAAGGGAGAGTGTCAAGAATAGGGATAAAAAATAAATGAACTAAATAAAAGATATGCAACCCCCAATAAGCCAGTTGGTAGACTGCATCAAATCTACAAACTTTGGAGGAATAAGAAAGGTATAGAGTTAAAGATATTAGCAGCTCTACTATACTTCTTCAGTCTTTCTTCAGAAACAAGTTCTTATCACTTTTTGAGGGGATAAGTCATGAATCTGTTAGGATTTACTACCATAGGCTTAAGAAAGTCTTAAAACAGCCAAAAAAGAAGAAAAGAAGGTTAATAGCGATAGACGAAACAAAGCTTGAAAAGAAATTAATCTTTGTTTGGGCTGCTGTAGATGTAGATTCGAAGGAATGCCTAACCATGGGCTTCTGAAGGAAGAAGTTCTTTCCACGCTTACGTTTTCTTA
>WAPX01000009.1 GCA_015520485.1 Archaeoglobaceae archaeon | reverse complement strand
GGGGATTTAAAATGCATGCAATCTTCTACAGCGAAGAAGACGAAGGGTATATCGCTGTAGTTCCTGAGCTGCCTGGCTGTTCTGCCTTTGGTGAGACTGAGGAGGAGGCTTTAAAAGAAATCAAAGTAGCAATCGAGCTGTGGATTGAAGCCGCTAAGAAAGAGGGAAAGGAGATCCAAACGGGGAAGGAGCTGATTAAGACGTCATGAGGAGATAAAAATTTAGTAGTGTGGTGAGAAATGGATAATAAAAAGGATTTCTGTCCGAATTGCGGAGAAGATGAGGTGTACTATGTTTCACAAAAATATGGAAAGTTATGCAAAGATTGTGCTAAGGAAAAAATAAAATTTGAGGACTGGGTAAACTTAAATCTCAAGACTCTTTTTAGCTTGGAGGATGATGAATTGATTTCTGAAGTGTTATCTTCTCCTGAAATCTGCTATTGCCCTAATTGTGGATACTTTGATTTCGAATACTTTAAAGAAAGTTGCCCCAAATGCGGTTATAAAGAAATTTATGAATTTGCAAATTGCTTTGGAGGATTCAAAAAAGATGAGATGGTCAGACATTTAGAGGAAATATATTCGGAGGTGCCAAGTTATGTAACTCATTTTATACAAAAATTGATCTATGGACACTTCTGAATGTAATTGCAGCTGCAAGATATTTTATAAATATCGCCAGCGGGGAAGTGGATCAATTTTTTGCAGGTGTCCTCGCTATAAAAGCCAAAGCAGGTTGCAAAATTAAAATAGTTGTGATGAAGCCAGATGACTTTTTGAGAAAGTTCGTCGAATCTGTATGGGAGCAGAATATAACTATAAAATACAATTATGAATCACACCAAAAGTTAGTAATCGTTGATGGTGTTTTAGCTTTTGAAGGAAGTGCCAATTCTACATTTGCTGGGTGGACACGCGAAGGGGAAATGAGGAAACTTGTAACCGAGCCAAGTGTTGTTAAAGATTTAAACGATAATCACTTCCTTCCCTACTATAGATGGGGTAAAGAAATAAAACCGTAACATAGGTGGTTTGATGTCCGAAATCGTTGGAGTAACGTATCCAATTCCCAAACAATTTATGGATCGCTTTTTCAAGGGCAAAGATGTCTTTGTAAAGCCAGCCACTGTCTGGAAGCAACTAAAGCCAGGTATGAAGTTCGTTTTTTATCAGTCGAGGGAAGATACAGGATTCGTTGGGGAGGCGAAGATAAAGAGAGTTATTCTTTCAGAAGACCCTATGAAGCTCTACGAAACCTATGGCGACAGGATTTTTCTTACCAAGGATGAGCTTAAGGAGTACATTAAATCTCAAGAGAGATGGAAGTCTGGATGGAAGAGCAGAGGACAGCAGAAGAAAAAGCTCTGGATGGCCATCGAACTTGAGGATATTAAAAAGTACGACAAACCTATCAAGCCAAAACGTTTTGTTCCAGTTGGAGGGCAATATCTGAGGGACTAAGTTTTAGGTGTTTTGAGTTGAACAGCTACAAAGATTTGGAAAAACTTGCAGAACTAATTAAATGTAGAATAGAAATAGATAACGAGATTGCAGGAATAATAAATAGACCTGCAGAACGTAGCCATGTTGGGGAGTTCATAGCTTCCAGGATTTTCGATATAGAATTGGAGAGGTCCGCAACCAATAAAGGGTTTGATGGATATTTTAGGAGTGGCAACCTTGCAGGCAAGACTGTAAACATCAAATGGTACGGAAAGAATGAGCGAATGTTAGATATCAACAAAAACGCGGTTCCAGATTATTACCTCGTTATGACAGGTGAACCCTCGCCGCCAGAATCCTCGAAGGAAAAGAAAAGACCTTGGGTTATATCGTATGTTTATCTATTTAACGCAAAAAAGTTAATCGAAGAGCTGAAAAGAGCTGGTGTGAAAATAGGAATAGCCACAAGTGTTAGGAAAAAGTTCTGGGATGAAGCAGAAATTTATCCAGAGCAGAGGAACGGAGAATTAATTCTTACGGAAAAACAAAGAGAGTTATTGAAGTTGTTCAGGCTTGAGATTGGACAGTGGGAAAAACCTCTAAAGAAAGGATGAAGCTGGAGTATATCAGAAGGCTAACCGTACCTGAGAATATTATCAATATTGTTAGCAACTACAAGACAGGACTTAACAAAGACTGCAAATATTATGGCAAATAAAACGAAATAACCAAGTAAAACGGGTTTTGATCTGTACCTCATTCTGATCTTGTCAAAGGCAAAACCAACGAGAACTCCAGCAATTCCTACGGGAACACCGTAGAGAATCTTGAATTTGAACATCACATCAGGTGTTTGAAACCAGGGATTAGTTTCATAGCAATTCGGGACGTTTTCCAAGCAGTAAACAGTCGTCAGATAATCGAGGACGTTCAGGAAGAAAAGTAATGTATACAGGGTTGCGAGAGGATATTTCCTTAACGTCATTTTCCCTTTTTATCAACGAGTCTGTAGGCAACAACAAATGCAAGCGTTATCAACGAGGCGTCAATTGGGAAGATCATCAGAAAGTTTCCGGAACTAAATAAGATCAGAGAAACTATTAACACAGGAATTGCAACAAAAATCAGACTTTTCGGAGCTTTAAACACAGCATAGCCTTTTTCGGCAGCATGCTTAAGGAGCAGAGTCGCTGAAATAAAGATAGTGAGATAGTGGGCAAGAAAACCCATTGAGTCGGAAAAAGAACCGCTAAATCCAAGGAATTTAAAGAGAAAGTAAGCTGAAAATCCTGAGAGCATTGCAATTAAAAAGCTACCAATGATGATTGAAAGAATGTTCCAGTAATTCCATAGCCTTAACAAGTTTATTCCCATATCAGCTACCCCCAACCCTCAAAACTACCCATTCAATTCTTTTTTGTTCAATCGCATCCCTAATAGTTTCTACCTCTTGTTCAGCGCTGATTTCCATGATTTTACTCAACAAATACTATTTTCCAATCTTCCGATGTTCACGTTCTTACCTCACGGCACTAATACTCCATCAGAGCCTTTAGCATTACTCTGGGATCGTACTTCTTTATGATGTACCTCGTCCTTCCCTTGCCTTTCCTTCCCATGACGACGTCAATCAGCCTGAGTCTTTCCAGCTTGTTGATTATCTCGTAGAATCGGGTGTAGCTCATGTTAACTTCTGATTTGAGGATTTTGAATACGTCTCCTGAGTTCACGTCTCCTTTAATAGAGTAGATTATCTTCAGAGTTTCTCTCTCATCACTGTTTAAAGCTGAGATGCTTTTAGCAAGGAAAACTTTGGTCCCACCTTCATATACAATCTCAACATCTTTGACCTCCACCCTCCTGCTAGCCCTGTTCTCAGCCTCAATTCCTGCCATCCTCAACAGGTAGATTCCAAACCTCAGATCGCACACCTTTGCTGTCAGCTCAACGATTCTATCAAACGCCTCATCCGTCATTGCTCCATCGTAAAACCCCAGCTTCACCCTCTGCCTGAGGATATCTCTGATCTCGCTCTCATCGTACAAAGGAAAGTAGATCTCGTCGGGATGGAAGATCGCTCCCGTCTTCATGTCCAGCATAACTCTTTCAGTCGCAGCAGCAACGATCCCGATCTTAACGGCGTACTCTTCATGTGCCTTCAGGAGAATGTAGAGAATTTCATTCGCAACATCCGCTTCCAGAAAATTCAGATCGTCGAGAGCAACTACGAGAACCTTTCCGTCTTCTGCAAGCTTGCTGCATATCGAATCGTACAGCCTTGTTATGGATACACCCGTCTGAGGGGGCTGGTGATTGCACACGCATTCAAATATCCTAGCCATGACCTTGTATGCTGTTGCAACCAGAGGACATCTTATGTAAACCGTGCAAATTCCGTACTCTTTTAGCTCGCTGAAAATCGTCCTGATTGCCGAAGTCTTGCCAGTGGCAGGAGGACCAAATAAAAGGGTATGAATTGGAGCTGAATTTCTTAAAGCTGGCCTTAGATTTGCTGCCAGAGCTGTGAGCTGCATTCCCCTGTGCAAAAGAACTTCAGGAAGATAATCGGGATCGAACACATTCTCGTTCTTGAAGAGTGTTTCATCCCATTTCAAGTATCTCATTCAATCCCTCCTCCGCTTTCACTCCTTACTTTTTCAATCTCTGCCCTAAGTCTGTCTATTTCTCTCTGCATTCCCATCAGAAGCTTCAGAACCTGAGGATCAGAGAGGCTGTTTAGCGCTTCAGCCTTCCTCTTCTCCCACTCTTCGACTTCCTGTATTGCTTCCTCCGTAAGCGGTAAGCCACACCTTGAGCAGAACCTTGATGTTGCAGGATTAACCATTAAGCAGCGAGGACACTGCTTAACTTCCAAATCTTTGCCATTGCCGTTCGTTTTGATGCCATGCATTCTTAAAATGGCCTCATCAACATCCTCGCTTGCTAAATGGACGTAAACTCTAACCATGTCACTTCCAGGAACCCAACCCATGTATTTTGCTCCAATTGATTCAGAAACTTTTGATAGAAGCTTTGTTGCCCTTGTATGCCTGAACAAATGCGGATGTACTCTCTTCTTTATTCCTGCTCTATTTGCTATCTTTCTTATATCATCATAAGCCATGGCTTTCATCGCATTCCTACCCTGTGAGCTTTATCCAGAGTGGAGCTTCTGTCTCATCTTTTAATGGATGATCAGATAACCACTCTGAAAGATATCTTGCTGAGTAAACCACTCTTAGCTTCCTTCTAACTGTCTTAGATTTTGGCAACCACACAATCGCTCCATAATCGCCAAAGGATACATCTTTTATCCTCATTGAGCCGATTTCACCAACTCTCGCCCCGGATTCATAAAGTAAAGATATCATTGCCCTGTCTCTCGAATTCATGCATGCGTTCATCATCTCTTTGAATTCTTCCTCTGTGATGAGATCGTTGGGTGATACTCTGTTTTCCCATCCACTGCCCGTAAACCAGTTCACCAGTTCTTCTTTTCCAGCCCATTTAAAGAACTTTTTTAGTGTTTTCTTGACTTCTACAAGTGTGTTCTCACTTAGTTCTCCTTTCTCTACCCTCCTCTGGTAGTGATTTATCACCTTTCTGATGTCTCTTCTTTCCCATTGCTCAAGCTTTTTTGGGACAATCTCCAGAAATCTCCTCAACCAGCAGATGTAGGAGTACACTCTTAGCTCTGAGATTCTATTTGCAATTAAGTCCTCTGCAAAATCCTCAACAAATTCAAAGTTCTCTGGATACTTTTCCCTGAAGTTCTACAGAGCTCTTTGGAGATTGTACTTGTAGAAACTCATTTGATCAAACCTCCTGCAGAACAGTATTTCAACTTAGACGCCTTCCTGAAAGTCGAATGGGATTCGAACTCGAAGTCAGTTATCCCGCCCGTGGCTTGTGCTATTGTTTTTCAAAACGAAGTCTATAGCTCTGGTACCAAATAACTCAAAGCCACAAACAAGAACAGAAAACGCAAATGCACGCCAGAATTTTCGTGGAACTCATCAGGCTTGCAAGGAGTAACATGAGATAGGCAGCTACAGAGTCGATTATTGCCGGAATTTTGCCTGTTGAATCCGAATTTTATTCTGACTTTCCTTTCCCCCACGACTTTACTCATCGCCTCATCGAAAGTTACCACCATCGCAAAAAGGTATCCAAAAACAGCATAAACACAGAAAGTATTACATGTAAATCCGCTTTGAAAAACAATTCTTCCGTTTATTCCTGCTTTTAACCTCGAAGCACTAAGTTGAGAACTGCCAGAGCTGAGAAAAGCACACCGGTGAAAACGAGCAAGTGTTTCAGGTTAACCACACCAGTCAGACCGGCAATAAAAAAGAAAATAGCGGCCAAAATCAGGTCGATAATGGCTATGGGCAACCTTTGCTTACTAAATCTAAGTCTAATTTTTCTCCTACTCCTGCGTTTGTAAACTGCATAAACGATAATTGCAAATGCGAAACCGTAGTTTGGAACGATCAGGGCAATCATCAAAATGTAAGACGGAGTGTTTAAAGACATGAGCAGAAAGAAAACAGACGCAAAGAATAGAAAATACGTAACTGTAATCAATATCCAGAAATTTACAACCTTATCAGTTACGTTTTCAGCGAACAACTCCAGCCTTTCTGCTTTTTTTATCCTGAAGATTTCTTTGAGCAGGTAACAACCCAGTAAAAACGCTGAGATGCTTAGTATCTGCGACGAGAGCTGTTTGTAACATTTTGGTGTAAAGGGTAAAATTACGGTAAACAGAATAAAGCCAGAAAACAAGATTACAAAAACTTTTAGAATTACTTCGTTTATTTCATTTTTGTTCATTATCTTTGACAAACTGCAGACTTTATAAATTCTTTATTATTTGCCTGTGCTTAAAAGTAAACTCCTAAACGCTATTTTAAAGCACCCTGAGCTTTGCCACGAAAAATCCCGAGCACCTGTCCGTGTGTGGGTAGTACCTCTTTGTTAATTTCATTCTCTCATCAAACTTAAAAGCTCCAGCCCTCCTCAACCCGCTTCTGCCGGGCAGGTTTATCTCTTCAACTTCCACCGGCAGATTTTCTATGGCCCACTGAACGACGAACTCGTTCTCCTCCGGTGTTAGAGAACACGTGGAGTAGACGACAACACCTCTGGATTTAACGCTTCTAACGGCACTTTCAAGCAATTGCTTCTGCAGGAGACTGCAAAACGCTATATCCTCTTTTCCTCTACTCCTCTTTCTGCTCTCGTCCTTGTGAATTATACCTTCCCCGCTGCACGGTGCGTCTAACAGAACGAAGTCGACTCTGTATCCATACCTGTGAAATTCTCTTGCATCTAAGCACAAAACTCCCACATTTAAAGCTCCCATTCTGTGAACGTTGTCTATCAGAGCTTGAAGTCTGTCTTCCTGAGCCTCTATGGCTAAAATGGAGCCTTTAACTCTTTTTTCCTTTAAAAGCTGGGAGAGCATCGTTGTTTTTCCACCGGGAGATGCTGCAAAATCGGCTATTACCACGCTTCCTTCGCTTGTATCGACCTCCTCAAAAAGAGTTAAGGGAGGAATACAAGAAGATTTATCCATTATGTAGTAGTACCCCATCAAGTATTCAGGCGTCGAGCCGGCGGAGTAAGGCTCCCTCACAACCTCGTAGCAGTATGGGACTTCAGTTTTCCTTAGTTCGAAATTTCTGTCCTCCATTCTCTTCAACAGCTCTCTTTCTTCAATCTTTAGCGTATTTACCCTAATGTACTTTGGAACGTTCTCCATCGCTTTTATCAGCTCTAATGCTTCCTCTCCAAAAAGCCCGAGCCATCTCCTGACTATGAATTCGTCGTATCCGTACCTTTCAGCCAGCTTTCTTGAAAGGCTCGAACTCGGAAAGTCCAGAACATCATCAACGCTCATTTGCTCTTGTCCTGTTTGTTCTGCTCTTTCCTGTCAAAGAACGGATTCTTGCCCGTGCACGAGAGAGGTATTCCCATAACAACGTCAGACTTTGCGTATCCGAGCTTTCTTGCAATGGTTCCAATTCTGTACATTACCCTGTTGTCCACATTTATCACAGATGCGAGCTTTACAGCAGAGCCTATAGCAATACCCAGATCTATAAGTTTGAAGGCGCAATTCGGTCCTCTGTAATCCTTGCCCTCTTTCTTTTCAACTCTTTCAAGCTCATCGCACTTCATCCCACAGGCACCGCAGTTTAGCTTTACGGGTTTACCACCAAAAACGCCGATTAAGAGCACTGCCTCGCTCTTCCTGAGAGACTCGCCATCTCTGATAAAGCCGTAAATGTTCTTCTCCTTACCGCACTTTATCATTTCCTCTGCGATTCTGTCTTTTTCTTCCCCGTCAACGTAAACTATTTCGATGTCGTCCTCACCCTTAGACTTCGGCGCAGTCCTCGCAGATATCGCCATCAGATACGCAGAAATCTTCACAGCCTCTTTTCTCAGCTCCTCCTCTTTCAGTAACATTTTACCACCCTTTTAAAGCGGTTGTTTGCAGTTTATTTTCATTGCTTTCAACTGTTTTTATTCGGCACGCCCCCTCTTTTTACTGTCAACCAAATACGTTAATCCAACTGAAAAGCTACAGCTTCAGGAAGTTGTCTATCAGCACCTCGCACAGCTCGTTTGCTTTCTCCACGTACTTTTCCGTATCACGCAGGATTTTGTTCTTTTCGTCTTCGCTCATGTCTTCGTCTTCAATCCAGGTTTTGACTATTTTTTCAGTGACTTCGAGGTGGAACTGCAGCGCCAGTGCTTTTTCCACCCTGAACGCCTGATTCTTTACCTCGTAGCCTCTGTACAGCAGAACTGCCCCATCGGGAAGGTCGAACGTATCTCCATGCCACTGGAAAACAACCATTCTCTCCGGCAGCCCCCTGACGGCAATGTCGTCTGAGACTTTCTCCACTTCGAACCATCCGAGCTCTTTTTTAAACGGATAAACCCTTTTTTTCAAGGCGCTGGCTATTAACTGCGCTCCAAGGCAGAAACCTATCACAGGCTTCTGCTTGAACACCGAGCTTATTATTTCCTTCTCTCTGGAAAGAAAGGGATACTTATCTTCCTCGTAAACCCCCATTGAACCTCCCATAAAGACGAGGTGAGTTGCCTCTTCTACCTTCGAATCTATCTCGGAATAGTCCAGTTTCTCCTCGTACAGCCTGATGTATTCGTAGTCTATCCCCCTGTCCTTCAGGATTTCTTCAACGTATCCCATTGGCTCGGTTGGGTAGTGCTGAAATGCCAGAACTTTCATGCACGAAAATTCGTGAGCAAAGATAAAACATTTTTTACTAACTCTTAAGTTTTAAAAATTATTTTTACTTAGTAACCGCAAATTTTGCCATTTTGAATAGTCTCGAGAGTGCGTAAATGCTGAGGACTGTTATCAAAAAGCAGGAAACGAAGGATACACCATTTCCGAAGTAACATAAGCCAATTAGAGCCGTAATCATAAAACTAACCCTGAGAACGTCAAATCTGTCGAAGAAGAAGGGGATGTCAGCCTGTTTAATTCTAACGATTACGAAAGCTGTAAAAACAACGATAACTATAGAAGCGAAAACGGGCAGAACTGTCATTTCGGTAACCATTTTTTTGCCGAAATCGCTGAAAGGACTTGTTTTGCCCAGCAAGTATATGACGCTAAGGTACAGCAGGGTTTCGGTTACGTTCTCTATTTTTGTTCTCCAGTAGGATGCAGCCTGATAAATTCCGTAGGCCGAGATTAAAGCGACGAAAGATTTGAGCAGAAATACAGCTGGTGAGAGCAGAGGTGTACCCATGTAATAGTAAAGTGCGTAAACCAAAAGATAAATGGATAACAGAGCGTAATATCCCGCTATGGACGTTAAAACTTTCTCACCGCCCAAGTAATTCTCCGGAGTCTCCAGACTACACCCGGCTATGCCCGTTAAGATAAGAATTATGCACATAGAATACTCGAAAAACTGCGGCAGCACGCGAACACCTCCAGAGTGGCTTTTGTAATTTTTTTAGAAGTTATTTATTGTTTGCTCATTTAAATCTTGCACTTTTAATATCCAAATTTTAATTGACTGACGGAGTGGCTTGAGTTTTAAAGTGTCTGTCAACCAGTGTCAATTTGTTAAAGTCAAGCGATTTGAAGAGTTTAATAAATGGAAACGTTAAACAGAACTAAAAAATATACCTCATGGTTTCAAAAACTCAAAGTTCGAAATTTACGAAATTATTGACATGGAATTCAACACTTCTCGTTCCGTTCTTAATTTCGAGTATTTTCGTGTCTGCTCTGCACTTGAAAACTATCAGACTTCCTGTTCAGCTGGTTGTATTCATCCCTTATACTTCAAAGTTGTTGTGCACATGCATGTGAGTTACGCAATCTCTCAGCTCTGCGAAGTGCTCCAGAGGAGTGCCTGTCTACCTGTGTACGAGGTACGCGTGCCCCACATTCAGATTCACGCTCAGGTTTTTCACGGAAGCGTTATCCACGACGAAAAGAGTTTCATCCGGAGTTTTGCAAACCCTTCTAACTCCGTTTCGGTGTAGAGGTTTTCCAGCACCACCTCAAAGTCTCTCCCGATCCTGCACGGCTCCCGTAGATTTCTGACAACGTTTTTCAGACTCTTCTCAATGCTATTTGCGACGTCACCTGCGTGAACGACAACTTTCTCGGCCTCGAGCACCTCGCATATTCGAAGACCTTTTTTCATCACGCTGAGATTTTCCTTCCTAATTTCGCTCAGCTTCACCCTCAAATGCTTTACCGGAGAGTTCTGGAACGGAGCGTGAATCGTATAACTCATGTCGTACAGTTCCCTTACCTCCAAGGCTTTTCTGACTACTCCGTTTCTCAGAAAGCCAAAATCTGCCAGAGACGGTTCTATCAGGTCCACCTCTTCTGCACTCACCACTCCGCCCGGATTGAACCCCCTAGCAATCCTCGAGTTTACGCCTATCATGTTTGCAGCTTCAATCTGAAGTAAAATAAATTTATTCTAATTAAAAAATAGATTATGTTTAAATTTTTACACAGATCAAAGAAATCTTTGTTTTTATTTTTTATCTATATATTTTAGTTACTATAACTGAAAATTATAAGTATTAATAAATAGCCAAAATATAAAAATTAACAATTAACTATTTTGATGACATCGGAAAGTCCTACTTTCTTTAGTATCAAACTCCTTTCCGCCATCAGCAACCTTACCGTCATTCTCTCAAACTGTTGTTCATAGCCTTTATAACGTTCGCAAGCTTACCCCACATTGCAACACCGATGTACTCGTATCTGAGTCTCTTCCCGTCAATTCCGAGCATCGGCAATGTCTCTTTCAGTGCTTTGATTCTCTTCTCAGCCATGTAGTTGCCGTGCAGATGGTGGCAGTTCTTCGGCGAGCAACCGGCTACGATTATTCCGTCTACCCTGTTCTCAAGCAGGGCCTTCAGCAGAATCCAGTTTTTAACCGAAGCTGAGCACCTAACTCTGATGCTTCTGAAGTTTGCCGGAAGTTTAAGACCTTTCAGCCCCATGAGGTCAGCTGCAGCATAGCTACACCAGTAGCAAAGCAGAGCGAGAATTCTTGGTTCCCCCTCCTCAGCGTGCCTGAACGCTACATCTATTTGATCGAGCAACTGCTTATCTTCGAAGTTCATCAGCTGGATCGCGTTAGCGGGGCATGCAGATATGCAAAGTCCGCAACCCTTACAGAATGCCGGATCAGATTTTGCGATCGTGCTCTCCATCTTTATCGCATTGTGCGGACAAACTGCAACGCAGATTCCGCAACCCGTGCACCTCCCCCCGTCAATCTGCGAAACGTATTTGAGTGGGATTTTGTCGTTCATGAGAGCCTCGTAGACTTTCATGGCAACGGCGCTTCCCGATTCAACACTTTCCTGGACATCCTTGAATCCTCTGGCTGTCCCAGCGACGAAAACCCTGTCAACGTAGCTCTCCGAAGGTCTGATTATTCTCGGCTGAAACTCGATCGGAAAGTTGTATTCATCCAGGGGCAATCCAAACATCTTCATTAATCTCGCAGATGAAGGAACGAGTGGCTCTGCTAAGATCACGAGATCGGCGTAAAACTCACCTTCGTTTGTTATAACCTTAAGCTTTCCGTTTTCCTCTACGACTCTCTCCACTTCAGCTTTCACGAATTCTACCGCCTGAACTTCGGCCCTCTTTCTGAAGTCCTCAAAAGCTCTGCCGTACGTTCTCAGATCTCTGTATATAACCGCGATTTCTGTTTCCTGATAAACAGTGGATAGCCTCATGGTTAACTTCGACATTATCGGACAGCACAGCTTTGAACAATATGGTACTCCTTCTTCACTTCTGGAACCGCTACAGAGTATGTAGACTATACTTTCTGGTGGCTTTCCGTTGAAGTTTTTAGCAATCCATCTCTCAAGCTCTAACGTCGTGACGACGTTTGGATGCCTGTAGTTGTACTTCTCAATTTTATTGAGATCATACTTATCGAATCCGGTAGCTATTACTGCTGCTCCGAATGAGTAGTTGTAGGTGGATGGTTTAGCGTCCAGGTTTATGGCGTTGGTTGGGCAGACTTTCAGGCATTCGCCGCACCTATTACAGTACTCGTCTAAGATGTTGTATGTGTCCGGAATGGCTAAGGCGAAGTCCTTATCGATGGCTTTTCTATTGCTGAATTTCATGTCGAATTCGCTGGGAACTTCCACCGGACAAACTTCCGCGCATTTTCCACAGCTGACGCATTTGCTGGGATCGATGAATTGCGGTTTCTGCTCTATGGTAACGGAAAAGTTGCCGTTTACTTTCTCGACCTCCTTAACCTCGGCGTTCGTTATTATCTTTACTTTATCGCTGAACGTTGTTTCCCTCGCTATCACCGGCAATACGCACTCGCTCGTGCACATCGAGCTCCAGCCTTCGCACTGGAACAGCAACGGAATCTGTGCCGTGTGACCACCCAGATAAGGATTCTTCTCTACCAGCACGACATCTATTCCAGCCTTCGCCAAGTCTACGGCACACTGCATCCCCGCAACTCCACCGCCTACCACCAAAACCCTCTTTTCCAGTTTTATCGCTTTTCCAGTAGGTCTGTTCGACCTCAGCTTGACGTAAGCCATCATCAGCTGATCCAGCGCCCTCCTCGTAGCTCCGTCCCTATCCTCGTGCACCCATGCACACTGCTCCCTTACGTTAGCCATTTCGAACATCGCCCTGTCTAATCCCATTTCCTCAAGAATCTTGGCCATCCTGTCTTCGTTCATCTTCAGCGATGACCTCTCCGAACACCCTACAAACAGTAGTCTGTCCACCTTCCCTTCTATCTCTCGAATTACTTCCTCGTAGTTCTCACAGAACAGGTCAACTCTTTTGACTGTTGAAACTCCCTCAAGACTCTTGGCAAAATCGATAAGCCGATCAATGTCTATCCTATCGCTTAAAGTATTGCCACAAGTGCAAACAATTACACCGATGTTCATGCTTACACCAAAGGAGCACATAGTTTAATTTTTTTACTGATTTTGCGTACACTGAAAAATCCGGTAGATCATGGGAAAGAGTGTCAAGAACAGGGGTAAAAAATAAATGAACTAAATAAAAGACATGCAACCCACCTTAAGGCAATTGGTGGACTGCGTTAGGTCTACAAAAGTCTTTCAAAGGAATAAGAAAGACGTGGAATTAAAGGTGTTAGCTTTGTTACACTTCTTCGGTCTTTCTTCAGAAACAAGTCGATTCCTTTGAGGAGATAAGTCACGAACCAGTCAGAATCTAATCACAGACTCAAGAAAGTCTTAAAGCAACCGGAAAGAAGGTTAATAGCAATAGATGAAACAAAAACAAAGCTTGAAAAGAAATTAATCTTTGTATGGGCTGCTATAGACATTGATACAAAAGAATACTTGGCCATTTGGGCTTCTGAAGGAAGAGGAAGCTTTGAAGCCTACGTTTTGAGAGAAGTCTTAAGCACGAAAATAAGCCAGAAGTAATTGTTGACAGAGGATTCTGTACAGGCTTTACAAAGTTGTCAGGCACGAAACCTTCGGTGAGTGCTGTAGAAAGTTTCTTTTCGAGGTTTAAGGGGCGAAGAGGTTCTGGAACAGGTTTCCTTAAAAGTTCTTTCGAATGCAGGGCTGGTTGGAGAGTTTTATGGCTTTCTACAACTACTGGGGGTGTTTATCTTGACAGTCCCCCTGAGGAGCTGAAAAATATCCTTAAAAAACTAAAGAAGTATAATGCACTTTAGTAATTAGTTTAAATACGGTTTGAAATCTTAAATTTATTGTTCCTTTTATCTTTTTCTTCTTCAATGATTCTGTTGTTTATGAAGATTCGTATCAGTTGGTTCAAATCTATCATCAGTTTCCATGAGTTCTTTGGCTAATTCGTAATGCTCTTTCTGCGGAGCCGGAAAATCAGCATTGAGATTTTTAACAAGCGTCTTAAAATCAGATAAAGCTCTGTTATCGTAGAGTCATCATTATCTAATGCACCATAACATAAATTCACCAAGGATTGTCGTCAGTATTTTAACTTTTATTTCGGAATTTTGTCTTACCATACTTTGAATTCTTCCAACATTCTCTTTTGCAGTTCTATTTATATCATTCTTCCTTATTTTCAACATATTCAATAAGAATACACGTGTTTATGTAGATACCCTGACGCATTATTTAATCAGGATGTCCACAACGTTATAACTTTTTTAGTTGAAGTGGAACATTCGGTCTCATTCAATTTTCTGTCAACCCTTAGAAGTATGCCCGGTTTTGGTGTAAAACTGTGATATGATTAACTGCCTGAGGAAGTTAGACTGGAAGAGTTGTCAACCTCTGCAAAATTTATTAAACTCACTTAAATCAACTAACAATATGCAGGAAGCAAAGAAGTTGAATGAGATCATTTTTCTGGTGGAGGAGACTGACGATGGTTACGTAGCTCAGGCTCTTAGTCATTCAATCTTTACTCAGGCCGATTCCATTGAAGAGCTGAGGGAAATGGTAAAGGATGCCGTAGAATGCCATTTTGATGAAGAAGAAAGACCAAGGATAATCAGGCTTCACATAGTCAGACAAGAGGTTTTAACTGTATGAAACTTCCAAGAGACCTGAGCGGAGAAGAACTTGCCAAACTCCTTAGAAAATACGGTTATGAAGTTACGAGGCAGACAGGAAGCCATATGAGACTAACAGCAAGGCTTGAAGGAGAGCACCACATAACAATCCCGAAGCACAGGGTGTTAAAGCTTGGGACTCTCAACTCAGTTCTTAGAGATGTTGCTGAGCATCTTGGAGTTGATAAAAAAGAGCTAATCAAAGAGTTGTTTGGGTAAGCGTTCAGTCGACTGAATAACTAAAGTCCACTTGTTCGGTCAAAGTGGAATTGCGTTCGGAGAGGTGTTCGAAATGAAAAAGATTGCCAAGTTCGTAATTTCCAGTTGTAGTGTTAATACCCTAAGTTTTGTTTTTCAGGAGTTTTCCAGATTGAGCGACTTGAGTACACTTGTTAAACGAAAATTGAGGACGGCGTCACATCTAAAAACGAAAAAAATTCGAAGTTACATGTCTATGACATTGCTAATCGTAGTTCTATCTCTATCGATGTCCATGGTTTCGGCAGGCGAGTGGCCTATGTACCAGCACGATGCACCTAGATTCACCGCTTCCAATCGCCAGATATTGCCATAACCCTCACACAGAACTCTGTGATCTATACCAAGCACAGCTATTAGAGCTTTAAACAACACTACTTTTTCCCCACTGGTGCACTTTACATCAATGGGAAAGGTGTGATTGATGTGAATATAGAGAGATGTATTCACTGCTATGAATGTATAGATTCTTCAAAACTAAGAGGTGGATGTATTGGAAGGAACTATGGGCTTGAAATTTTTATTGTAGAATATTAATATTTTCCAAACTAAACATAACTCTGCCAATCCTTAGAGAATCTTTTGTTCAGAAGTATTGAAATGTAAATCTGATGGACCGGTGGGGATTTGAACCCCAGGCCTCCGCCATGCCAAGGCGGCGCTCTACCACTGAGCTACCGGCCCTCAGAGAAAATGAGTCCAACATGTTTATGAAGTTTATGGTTCCCTAACACGACATGGTCAGCAAAAACGTGAAGCTCCTCGGTATTGTCAGTTTGATCAACGACATGAGCAGTGAAATCATATTTCCCCTCCTGCCCTTTTTCCTACTCTCGCTAAACGCTCCTCCAGCCGTTATTGGGCTGGCCGGAGGCATATTTGAGGGTTTTTCTGGAGTGGTAAAGGTAATTTCCGGTTATATTTCCGACCTGATAGGGAAAAGAAAACCCATCGTCTTCCTCGGTTACGCCCTCTCCCAGCTATCAAAGCTTGGAATGGCTCTGTCAGCAAACTTTGAAACTGCACTTACGTTCATGTTACTCGAGCGAGGCGGAAAGGGATTGAGAACTGCACCTAGAGATGCTCTGATTGCGGAGAGTTCTGAGAAGAGAGGTAAAGCCTTTGGTTATCACAGAGCCATGGACAGTCTTGGCGCCGTATTCGGTGCAATTTTTGCTTTTCTACTGTTTTACTGCTGGAAAGACGTGAGAAAGGTCATTTTAACAGCGGCGATTGTAGGTTTACTTTCGCTGATACCAATTTTAATGCTGAAAGATAAATCTTCAAAGAAGAAACCAAAACTCAGCATGAGGATTAAAAGGTACGTTCTGTTTTCGGTCATTTTTGGGTCTGCAAACCTGAGTTACATGTTTTTTCTGATGAAAATAGGTGTAAAGTCCGGTTTATCCTTTAATGCCCTGCTCAGCGCTTTGATCATGTACGCGGTATTTAACGTAGTATACTCCGCTCTTTCGTATCCTGCAGGCAGTCTTTCAGACAGAATAGGTAAAAGGGCTGTGGCGTCAGCAGGCTATCTTTTCATGGCTCTCTCCTGTGCTCTGGCTGTTTTTGTACCCGTGCTCTCGCTCGTTACCCTCGGCGTTTTTATGGCACTGACCGATGCTGTTCAAAGGAGTTTTGCCGCTGAAATTGCTGAAAGTTACGGATTTGGACTCGGTGCGTTTCAGCTGAGCTTTGGCGTTTCTTCTCTCTTCGCAAACACTCTGTACGGATTCATCTGGGGGATTAATCCGA
Organism: Archaeoglobaceae archaeon; assembly: GCA_015520485.1. GTDB lineage: Archaea > Halobacteriota > Archaeoglobi > Archaeoglobales > Archaeoglobaceae > WAPX01. The sequence continues at coordinate 19,667 of WAPX01000009.1, read as the reverse complement.
ATTTTACGTTCTTTACGGTAGCTGTGCTGGCTGTTGTTTCATCAGTTGCTTTTCTCGTTGTTTAATTTTTAAACTTTTCTAAAAAATGAAAATTTTAAAAACAGCTTTCAGTTATTTCAATTCTTTGTAAAAATAAAATAACTAACAGCTTTCTGATTATTCCTCCAGAAAACCCTCCACCTCGATGTAAACGTCCTCTATTTTCTCTATTAGCTCTTCGCTGCATTCCCACAGCCCTCGCCTGTAAGCTTCCAGTAACCTTCTTGCTATTTCCTCCACGGCATGTGGGTTGTTTTCCATGAACCATTCCCTCATCCTTCTGTCGAGCACGTATTTTTTTGCGACCTCCTCAAATATCCAGTCTTTTACAGCGTCTGCAGTAGCCTCCCACCCGAACATGTTGACAATTCTTTTCATTATGTCGCCGGCACCCTTGTAACCGTGCTTCATCATCCCCTTTATCCACCTGTCGTTGAGCAGCGTTACTCTCGCTACCCTCTCGACCTCCTCCTCAACGTCCACGATTCTCTCTTTTTCTCCCGGCTTTGGTCTCGTATCGGATATGTAGAGTTTAGGTCTCCTCCCGCTGACGACCTCCACGGCAAGACCGAGCCCTCCCTGAAATGCGTAGGGGCAGTCATCGCTAAAAACGTCCCACTCGTCAGTGTAGTGGTTTCTCACAACGACTTCGACTTTTTCCATCGCCCTTACCATGCCTTCTCTGTCAACCTCTCCGTAAACATCAGTACCGTAAGCGTACATGCCCCATTTGATGAAAACTTCCGCCAGATCCTCTCTGCTTTCCCAGTTCGAGCTGTTTACCGCATGGTTAACTCCCGCCCCGTAAGCTCCGGGCATGTCTCCGAATATCCTGTGTTTCACCCCTTCAAGCGTGTGCTTCCTCACAAAGTTCATATCCAGCGGCTCGTCAAGAGATGCTACCTTTGCTACGGCCTTGTCCACGAGCTCCACGAGGTTCATGAACGTGTCCCTGAACAGGCCACTTATTCTCAGGAAGACGTCAATTCTCGGACGCCCCAGCTCTTCCAGTGGTATTACTTTTAGAGACGAAACTCTCCTCCCATCCCACACGGGCTCCACACCGAGAGTGTACAGAATCTGAGCTATCTGCTCCCCGTCCGTGTTCATGGGGTCGCTCGTCCACTGTATGAACGCTACAGTTTCGGGGAGCCTGCCCTCTTCATCCTCGTATTTTTTAAGTAGCTTGTCAGCAAGCCTTTTTCCGACCTCCCACGCGCTTCTGGTTGGAATCGACTTTGGATCCACCGAGTAAAAGTTAAATCCCGTCGGAATTACTTCAATTCTTCCTTTCGTTATGTCTCCCGATGGTGCTGGTTCGACAAAGCCTCCTTCAAAGAACTTCAGCAGATTTTCAATTTCTTTCGTATTTTTCAGCCTTTCGACAACGTCTATCCCCTTCAAAATGCAACTGACGAATTTTTTCACTCTTTCCTCGCTGAATGCGATACCGGCTTTCTCCAGCTCCGCTCTGGCTATCTGTTCGACTACCATGAAATCTTCACGACCTGAAAGCTGAAGCGCGTGCCTGAGGGCTTTTAAAAAGGCATTTCTGACCTTCTTTCTCTCAGACACATCGGCTTCAAGTTCGATCTCTGGCCTGACTGCTGACAGAGCAATCTTTTCCACATCCTTTACCACTCCAAAGGTGTGAAGGCCGAGGTTGAACAGAGAGCAGTTAAAATTCTGAACCTTGGAGTGCAGCTCTCTCGCAAAATCGTCGAATTGATCCGGTATATCTGTTCCATCTTCCAGAAACCTGTGCTTTTTTGCAAGCTCAACTATCCTGTTCCTCGTTACGGAGAGCTGTTCTCTCAGCCCCCTCTCTTTCGCCCTGAAGTAGTCCTCTATTGCCTCTTCAAGCTCCCCGTAGAGTTCGGCGCTCTCCATTACAGGTGGCAGGTGATCGATTATGGTGGAATAGCCCCTTCTCTTTGCCTGAGTACCTTCAGCTGGGTTGTTCACTATGTATATGTACGCGTTTGGAATGCTCTTCAGGCACACGTCCGGATAACACGTTTCGCTGAGTCCGCAGCTTTTTCCGGGAAGCCACTCCACGCTTCCGTGCTTCCCTACGTGGAGCACAGCGTCAAAGCTGTTAATAAAGCTGTAAAAAGCCAGATAACAGTGGGGAGGAGGTAAAACGGGATCGTGAATAAGCCTGTGCTCTTCTCCAGCCTCGCACCTCGGGGGCTGAACGGTAACGAAGACGTTACCCAGCCACACTCCGGGAATTTTGCAAATTTCTGGCTTTCCCCACTTTTCCGTTACCTCTGCTTTCACACTCTCCGGTAAGGAGTAGTACCAGTCAGTACCCGTTTCAATCCGCCCCTTCCCGACACTCCAATTTCCCTTCCACGCAGCCCTTAACTCCTCCACCAGCTTTTCCTTGGTCGGTATTTCGACCGCATAACCTCTCTCCTTCATCGCCTTCAGTATTTCAACAACGCTCTCAAAACTGTCCAGACCCAGCGCGGTTCCCGAATTTGCCTCAGTATTTCCGGTTGCCGAACCGTGAAGAATTACAGCCACCTTTTTTGCTTCGTTCTCCTTCTCTCTGAGATTTATCCACCTCTCGACCTGTTCTGCAATTCTTCTAACCCTTTCCTCTACTGGAACGGCTTTCAGCACCTCTTTCGTCCTTATTTCTCCCGAAAAAACGGTTGGATTTATTGCTCCGTCGAATTCCGGCATGGCAACGGCCATCGAGAGAGTCGTGGGGTTCATTCCGCTTCCCTTAGCCCAGTCTTCCGGAGACATTGCGTAGAGCTCTATCGCGTTCAGCACGGGAACGTTCAGCTCCTTCAAAAGCTCGATTTTCCTGCTCACTCTGAAGTAAAGCCCCCACACGATCACGTCCGGTCTTGCTGGCAGAAAGTACTTTTCTATCGCGTATTCAACTCCCGGCATTCCCACCTCTTTATCCGGGAAACTCAGGCAGAACACAGGTATCGGCATGATTTTCCTGCTTTCTAGCTCTTTTACTATTAAATCCACATGAGATGTGTTTCTGAACAGGTACCTCGCCCTGTAGAAGAGCAAACCGGCTTTTTTTCTGAACCTTCCCCTGTTTTTGAAATACCACTTCTCGTAATCCTCGTAGCTCTCGAAGCAGGTTTTGCTGTCCGGATGGTATATTCCATTCCAGGGCATTTTCACCGGTTTTTCTGCCCTGATCTCAGTTTCCCTGCCGCAGATTTTGTGGGCAAGTTCAACGCACCTGAGCACGAAGTTTTTCAGGTTCTCCATACCGTCGTAAGCGAGATACAGGTAGAGTTCTCTGTAGAGGTCTTCCTCCGGTTTTACCACAGACAGGGAATCTACGCCTGACTTGAACGCAAGAATTCTTGCCTTCTTCGCCAGCTCTTCCTCCCAATCGCCCTTACCCATCTGGTATATTACGTACAGGTCAGCTCCTTCCCGCAGCAACTCCTCACAATCGTTTTTCCAGTTAATACTCTGAACATCTCTTACCCTTACACCGCCCGGATTGAGTTTGCCCTCTCTGACGAGCTGTCTGACGGCTTCACTCACAAACTGGCTGTTCCAGACGACAAAGATGACTTTGACCATCTAATTTGACATTCCATCAAAATAATTTAAACACTTCCCTCAACTCCAACCCATGCTGCTGGGACTGTATCAGGTCGAGGACAGGGGAAGCGTGGAGGACAACGTCAGGGCTGTTTTGAAGTGCATTCGGAGTGAAGAAACCGACTTTCTCTGCATTCCGGAGTTTTTCGCCCACCCTCTTGGATTTTTCAGGGGGCTGATTGAGAAGTTCGGCAAAAGAGCAGCAGAAAAAGCACATGAAAGAACGTGGTGGGTTATCGAGGACGTGAAGAAGGCGAGCAGGAAGTTTGACGGTTATATCATAGCGGGTACCGTAATTGAGAGAGATGCCAGCGAATACTACAACACGTGTTACGTTTTGCGGAAAGGCGAGGTCGTTGCGAAGTACAGAAAGATAAACATAATCGAGGAGGAGGTGAAGGCAGGTATAAGTCCGGGAGCGGAGACAGTCTCTTTTAAAGCGAGTGTTAAGGGATCTTCGGTCAGAGCTGGAGTTATGGTGTGTGCTGATTGCCTGAGTAGCAGCGTTCTGGATTCCGTTTGCAGAAAGTCCGAGCTCGTATTCTTTCCGATTTCCATGACTTCTCCTGACCATCCCGCTGTGGAAGGACATCCACTCTCTCTCAAAGCGGCGAAGAAGTACGGAATTGTAATAGCCAAGACGTCGAGAACTGCTGTTTACAGAAACAGGAAGTTTGGTGTTAAAAGTGCGGTGATTTCCCCTGAAGGAATTGTTGCCGAAGCTGAGAGTGTTGACGAGACCGTACTTGAGGTGGAACTGGATAATTTATGAGTTTGGAATCAATTTTTTGGCTGACGACCGATCGTGTTAGTGGATAAAAATAAAGTAAAACATATAAAGAAAATAAATCAAAACAGCTACCAGAACTTCCAAAAACAATCAGTCGAAATGCTTGGGAGATACGCTGATCTCTCCTTCCTCTCTGAACGTGTATCCAAGCCTCTCTCTGATTATGAGGTATGCCATTTCCGGAGGTATTGCTCCCACCTCCGTAACTATAACATCTATGTACTCCCTTGGCGTCACGTCAAAAGCAGGATTTCTGACGTTAATGTTCAGCGACAGAATTTCTGGAGGAGCCACTTCCTCCGCACTTCTCTCTTCTATCACGACGAGGTCGCCAAACAGCGTTTTCGGGCTGAACTTGTACGTTTCGGCAGCAACCATAAACGGAACTCTAGCCTCTTTGGCAGCTAAAGCTATCTGGGAAGTACCAATTTTGTTTATCAGAGCTCCGTTAGCTGTTATCGTGTCCGCACCAACAATTACGCAGTCTATTTCGTTCATAAAGTACCTGACCGCAGAATCGACTATCAGCGTTACAGGAATGCCTTCAGAAGCGAGCTCCTTAACAGTCAGGAAACCCTGCCTCCTCGGTCTCGATTCAGTTGCAAAAACCATTTCCACCTTTCCCTGTTTATAGGCTTCCTTTATAACCGAAAGGGCTGCAGAAGAATTGCAGTGGGTCATGACAGTAGAGCCTTTTTTAATTCTTTTGGCTCCAAATTCCCCTATGTTTTTGTGAGCAGTTCTCACCCACTCCACAAACCTGTTTGCTCTCTCAACAACGCTCTCCTTCTTTTCCTCAACGCTCTCACCGGAATAGCTCATAACGTAGTTTACGGCATTGTAGAGGCTTACGGCTGTCGGCCTCGTATCCAGAAGCGTTCTGGCAGCCCACTTCATCTTTTTATCGAACTCTTCCGGATCGGAAACGTTTAAACTCTCAGCAAAAGCTTTGAGTGTTTCTGCAGCGAACTTGGCTATCCTCGCCGCACCTCTAACTTCCATCGTCACTATTTTCTTTGCCGCACTTCTCACGATTTTTTCGCATTCTTCGTTCATGTTTTGAATTGCAGCATGAGTTAAAAATCAGTTCCGCATGCGAAAAGCTTTTGAATTTGAGTAAATTTCAGAGTTCATGCACCTGATAATTATCGACATGCAGGAAAAGCTGCTGCCCCGCGTTGTCGAAAGTGAAAACGTTCTGTTAAACACGTTTAAACTCGCCAGAGTTTTCAAAATCTTAAACCTCCCCGTAACGCTCACAGAGCAGAAAAAGCTCGGAAAAACAGACGAAAACCTGAGAAGTTTTGGGGAGCCGATAGAAAAAACCACTTTTAGTTGCATGGGATGCGACGATTTCGTAAAGAAAATCATGGGCGAAAAGAGGTTCGTTCTGACCGGAATAGAAACTCACATCTGTGTTCTGCAAACAGCTCTGGACATGCTGAAGTACGGACTCGAAGTTTACCTGGCGGTTGACTGCACTTCTTCAAGAAAAGCCATTGACAGAGATGTTGCTGTTCAGAGAATGGTGCAGGAAGGTGTTAAGCTCACGACAGCAGAAGCTGTTATCTACGACCTGCTGAGAGACGCTGAACACGAAAAGTTCAGAGAAGTTCTGGAGATAGTAAAGGCGTCCAGAATAAGTGAGATGGGCTGAATACCGGTGTTTAAGCTTGTAATTGTGACGTGTGCGAAAATGTGCGATACTGAATTCGGTTCTGAATTTGATTGCGAGTTCGTATTTTTCGAGGATGGAGAGCTAAACAGAAAGACTGGAACGGTGCACGCAGGAGAAAAAATAGTTTTTGAGGAGAGCGATAGAAAGGAAGTGAGCTTCGTAGCCTGTCCGGCTTTCGTAAACGCTCATACCCACCTTGGAGATTCAATAGCCAAGGATCCACCTTTTTCAGGAATAGAGCTCGTAATGCCCGGAGGTTACAAGTTCAGGATGCTCGAAAAATACAGGAGTGAGTGCAAGGAAGCGATTGAAGGCTCCCTGAACCTTTCAGCTCTTTCTGGAGTTCTGAGGGTATATGATTTCAGAGAAGGAGGTACTGAAGGAGTTAAGCTTCTGAGAGAAGCAGACAGGATGGGCTTATGCGTGGCTCTCGGCAGACCTGAAAGTGAGGAAGGTGAAAGAAGTGAGGAAGTACTTGAAATTGCAGACGGATTTGGTGTAAGCAGCGTCAGGGACGTGGGATTTGAGGTAGCTGAATACCTGAGAGAAATTGCCAGAAAGAGGAAAAAACTCTTCTTCATCCACGCCGGGGAGGTAGATGACGGAGACGTTGACGGAGCGATAGAGCTGGAGCCCGACGCAATAGTCCACATGAACAGGGCAAGGAAAGATCAGATAAGAAGGGTTTTTGAAGAGGAAATACCGGTAATCAGCTGTATCAGGTCAAACCTGTTTTTTGACGTAGCAAACTTTGACAGCTACAGGCTGTTTGCTGAGTACGAAAGATGGTGTCTTGGAACGGACAACGTCATGCTCGCTTCTCCATCCGTACTTGAAGAGATGCACGTGGCATCTTATGCTGTCAGAGACGATGAGAAAGTTTTCAGAGCCGCTACCTGCAGCCTTGAAAACGGGTTGAATCTTGGAATTGTTATCTTCCACAGGCGTATTAACTTCTCAAAATCGAAAAATACGCTCGCAACTCTTGTCAGAAGAGCGTGCATTGAGGACATTGAAAGGATAATTCCCGGAAAGGTGTTTTTTGAGTGATCTTTTAAGTGATTTATATTGCATAGATACGTAAACATAAATCATAAATTAAGTATAATCGCCAGATTAAAAATTTGAAGTTGCTTACTGTGTTACGCTGTGGTACCAGCGAAGTATGTACTCCGGCAACCTCAATCCGTGACTTGCAAGCCTGTCAACCACGCTGAGGGGTAGCGGACTCAGGGCGTAAGCGGCGTAGCAGTAAAAATCCTCTTCCCTGCAGTCGAGCACAAAGCTGTTCGAAATCGATGACAGAGTGGAATCTCTGCCGACAATGGAGTATACCTGTACTCCACTCTTCTTCATTTTTTCGCACCAGCTTATCAAAGCGTCGTTTTCACCGCTTCTTGAAATGAGAAGCAAAACGTCTCCCGCTCTCGGATGGGGTGCCAGCGGACCCGATATGTAAGCTTCATCACAAACAGACCTTTTCACGTGTTGCAGTCTTATCACAGTCATGAGAGCTACACTTCTCGCCGGGCCAAGCCCTCCAACAGTGACATGACACCTCCTCTCTATGGCTTCAACCAGTTCTCCGTACATTTCCTCTTCTGTAAACCTGTCAACAATTTTACATATCTCATTAAATTTATCCTCTATATCTAAAACGAATTTATTATCTTTACCGTTGTTTATGGCGAGTTTCATTCTGTGAATCAACATCAAACTTCCGAGTTCGTATATGTCGTTCATTATTCCAAGCTTGGAGTACTCTCTCTCAGTTTTTGGTTCCGTTTTTCTACCCTTCAGCTCAACTATGAATCCGTATTCCTTTTCCCTGACCATGCCTATGCTCGAATACGGGTTCGAAACTATCGCATTTATAGTGTAGTTTTTGCTGCCGCTTTTCTCTATGTATTCCGACATCATCTGAACAGTTCTTTTCGGTATCAAGGTTTCTCCACTTCCAGAATTAACGAGAATTGCAACTTTGCCGAACCTTCTTTCAAGTTCCTCTGCAGCTTCGTATATCGTGTTTCCGGGGAAATCTATGTCTTCAGTGGTTTTAACCGTTTTGTTTATTCTGCTCAGTCCGATGTGCAGTGCACATTCCGATCTGCCCTCTCCAACCGGAATTATGCAGTTTGAGTCCCTCAGGTTTTCCATAACGACCTTTAGCTGGCTTTTTTTAACGCTCTTTAAGTTTCTGTAAACTCTATTCAAATACGGCATGTTTTTACTGTGCATGATACGTTGTTGGTATAAGGTGAATATAACACCTGCTGATAGCACTTTATCTGGCACTGCAGGATTTAACTGCCCAACCACCTTAGTTACTCCTCATCCCAGAAGAGTCTGGCTGTTTTTGGTTTTATCAAACTCCTTTTGGCTCTGGTTGCAGGTTTGGCTTCGGCTTTGATTTCTTCAAACTCCTCGTTGAGACTAAGCCACTTCTGCCATTCAGAGGGTGCGTCTCTGCTGACGCCCCCGTGAGGCGTGTACCTCTCTCTAACCCTTACCATTACCGGAGCGTTTATCGCCACTCCAGCCACGATGGCCTGACCTTTGGTTAAACCCGGAAGCTCATCCAGCAGATCTCTACCTATGCTCTCAACGCTGCACCTAACGTTCTCCTGATCAGCGGGGTTAACTATTCTCATTACGATCTGGGTCATGCACTGACTCAGCACGTCTGAATCTATCTTGGAGGGCCTCTGGCTTATGAGGCAGACGCCCACACCAAACTTCCTGCCCTCTGAAAGGATGGTTCTCATCACCTCGTAACTCCTCGATTCTCTTGAGGCAAAACGGTGTGCTTCTTCGACCACGATGAATACCGGATACTCTATTTTTTCGTTGCTTTCCTTTCCCTTCTCCGTAGCTATTCTCGCGTTGAGTATTCTGTTCAGCAGAACTGAGGCGAGAACCTGCTGTTCCAGATCACTCATTTCGTAAAGCTGAAGTACGCTCAGCTGTCCCGGCCTTAACAAATCCTTCAGCTCCAGATGTACGTAGTCGTCTATTATGTCCATTCCCTGAATGTACCTCTTTATCCTCCATATCAGAGCCTTAGATGTATAACTCCTCTCCGAATCAACTTCGAGCACGGCATTTATTAAATCCTCTGACGTGAACTTTTCTGGAAGAATTTCGTAGGCATTTTTCAGCATAGCTTCCATTTTATCACTTAAACCGGGTAAAATTCCGGTAATTTCACTGTAATCAAGCTCGCAGAGCCTGATTTTAATTTCTCCCTTGCCAAAAATTCTAACTCTCGGCCTGTAGTTACCTTCCCGGAAATCCTCTATTCCCTCAATTTCCTTGAGCGTGTGGTACTCCCCGTGGGGATCGAGCACGAGCAGAGAGGCTCTGTTGTACGGCTTCATGAACTCCTCGACTATAACTCCGGAAAGGTAGCTCTTTCCGCTTCCTGTAGAAGCTAAAATGCAGAGGTGCTCGCTCGCTATTAAAGATGCGTCGAGAACCACCGGTACATCCTCATCTCTGTTCAGCAGATAACCTATGTGCAATGACCCTTTTTCGTTAATCTTTTTTTTCATCAGAGTTTTCTGAATTACGTCCTCTTCAGCCAAGTAAACTGGTTCACCCGGAGGAGGTGGTATTCTCGGATTTACGAAACCAAGTTTTTCGTCGTAGTAACCCATTATGCATGCTCTGATTTCAAAAAGCTGCGTTTCGTCTTCAATACCAACTGCTCTGAGTATCTTCGACGGATGAATGTGAGGGCTGGAGAGAAATGAGTCGGGATACGTTCGAAGGGGCTTTCTCTTTACTACCCTGCACATGATTTTTTTTCCATCGAGAACGTAGTAAACGAACTCCCCTGTCTTGAGCTTTCTGTCGTCGGGAGTTACAAATGTAAACTCGTTGGTTCCCTCAGGAGAGCGAACGGTTCCAACTGGACGCATGGTTATCAGCTAACAAACAGCTATAAAATGAATGTGGATGCAAAAAGGATAAATAGCAAAGCCTTGTACTGCAGGATAGGCGCGGGTAGTCTAGTGGTAGGACAACGGCTTTCCGAGCCGTTAGCCCGGGTTCAAATCCCGGCCCGCGCACTGAAGTATTTTTGAGTGTAGAACAAGGAATTCTTAGTTAAAGCTGGTTAAAAAAGTTTAAAGCTCGCCCCTTCTCATCTTCTCAGCTATTTCCTCGAGTTTTGAGATTCTCTTTTCCACAGGCGGATGTGTTGAGAAGAGGGACATTATTGTTTCTCCACTTACAGCAGGGATTATGAAGAATGCGTTCAGACCTTCCACCTTTTTCTTCTCTTCTGAGGGAACGTAGTCCATGTTTCTGCTTATTTTCAGCAGGGCAGAAATTAGGTTCTCGGGCTTTCTCGTGAGCAGCGCACTTCCCATATCCGCGGCGTACTCCCTGTATCTGCTTAACGCCATTACCAGCATGAAACTTATGAGCCATATGAGAGACGATATGGCAAACAGTGCTAAGGGTGCGAGGTCGTCTCTGTCCCTGTCACCTCCAAAGAATCCCATGAACATTGCCCACCTCATGACAAACCAGGCTAAGGTGGAGATAAAACTGGCAAAGGTTATGACCGCCACATCCCTGTGGGCTATGTGGCTCAGCTCGTGCCCGAGAACTGCTTCTAACTCCTCTTTGTTCAGAGTTCTCAGTAACCCAGTTGTCACAGCAACAGTGGAAGCGGACGGGCTCCTACCGGTTGCAAATGCGTTTGGCACCGGTGTGTCCACGATGGCAACCTTTGGTTTTGGAATCCCTGCCTTTTTTGCGAGGTTCTCGACGATTCTGTGCAATTCCGGCATTTCTGTTTCGTCAACGATTTTTGCGCCCGTAGCCAGCAGAGTTATCTTATCGGAGAAGTAGTACTGCATGAAAAGCATACCTCCTGCTATCAGCACGAGAAATTGCATGCTCACTCCGTAAATCCACAGTAAAGTGAGGAACGCCAGCGTAATCAGGAATATCATGAACATTGTGAAGTACATCCTCGCTTTCAATCCCCAGTCTCTTACTTTCACTACACTTTCCATGGTGTTCTGTTGTAGGTGGCGTTAATTAACTTTTAAGGTGACCGCGTGCTTTTCTAGCACAAAAAGGAAACGTTTGACAGAATAAAGAAATTAATTTTTAAAGCTGATTTTTGTAATCCATAAAAACGCAAAAAACAGCTTATTCTATTTTTCCAATAAGCTCCCTGCAAACTTCAACTATTCTTTCGTTTGCCCTCTTTATCGCTTCTATCGGGCTTTTTTTGTTCGTTTTCACGAAAAGCTCCGGCTCCCCAACCAGAGGGTGCGGAATGTCGTACTTTGCTATTACAACATCTTCATCCTCAAGCAGGTAATGCTGCAGAAGGTTGAGAAAAGTATGATCTTCACCCTTAACCAAAAGCCTGAGGTAATTTTCACCCATCTCAACTACCTTTACTTCCATACTACAGGGTTGTTTGAATCAATTAAAAAATTTTGCCTTACCACTCTCCTTTTCCGTAGCTCTTCGAGATTTTTCTCTTTTCCACGTTTCCACAGTTCGGACACCTCAACACGTTTCCATCTCTGACGAGCTCGTGCCTGCAAACGCTGCAGATCGATTTTAGAACGCCCATTTCCGGTTCCTTGGTCGAGAGCGTCAGCTTTTCTTCGTCTATGACCCTCGCCTTTATTATGTCCATGTAGCCTATTGCACTGTTTATGTCCTTCAGATACCCGTTCTGAACATTGGATACGTGGAGAGCCGCAATTCCCGTGTGCATAAGATCTCTGTCCAGGCCCTTCTTCCTCGTAATTTCAACGAGAGCCATAGAGTTTCTCACGTCAACGACTCTTCCAAGCACAACGTCTCCCCTCAGTATCTGCGGCAGCTCTTTGACCGGCTTCACGCTAACTGTCTTGTTACTCAAAACAGCGTATCCCGCAACTGCCGCAAAAAGCTCTCCACCCTCCTCGTAAACACCCTCTCCAGCGAGAAATTCTTCAGCGTAACCTATTCTGTCTCCGGGCATAACGAACTTCAAAACGTGGCTGACCTTTTTCTCATTCCTCTTTCTGCTTCGAGAACTGTTTCTCATCTTCATCTCCTCTCGATTCTGTAAACCTCTACTGCAATTTGCTTAAAGTCTTTTTCGTGAAATTCGTAAGTTCGCTTTAAAGGAATTATGTACCTCCAGATGTGAGTGATTGCAAAGTTTTTTCTCGTACACTCGCTTCTGACAAACTTTTCGCTTCCAGCGGAGTGAATCGTGTAAATCACTTCTCCAATGTTCAGGGCTTTCTCGAGAAAAGGTCTGTCAGCGTGTTTCCTGTGTATGCCGAATGGTGGATTCATCACGACCATGAACCTGCCTTTTAATTTGACATCTCTTACGTCACTCAGAACGAAATCCGGATTGACTCCTGCCATACGGGAGTTCTGCCTTGCCACTTCTAATGCGTCTCTGTCAATTTCAAAGCCTACACTTTCAGCTCCAGCAAGCTCGAATGCGATGGAAAGTATACCGGTTCCGCACCCGAGATCGATGATCTTTCTGTCAAGCCCGTCTATCAGGCATGCGTTTGAAACTATCTCTGCCACGAGAGAAGGTGGCGTAACGTACTGTTCCAGTTCGATTTTTGGATTCCTGAAACCCTTCAACCCTTCAAGCTCGATTGACAGCTTTTTCTTGAATCTCATAATCATTCGTCAACTTTTTCGCTGTTTCACTCAAATTTATATAGCCAGAAAGGTATATCAATTCAATGGTTGTCGGCATTGACATAGGCGGCACGAACACGGATGCTGCTGTTGTGGGTGAAGACATCAAAACCTTCAAGCTGCCAAACACTGCTGGAATTGAAGCAGTGCTTAATGTTCTGTCCTCCGAAGTTAACCTTAAAAACGAAAGAGTTGTTGTTAGCACGTCTCTTCCCTTAAACGCAGCTCTGAGCAAATTCCACGAGATGCCAACACTCGTTTTGCTGATTCCCGGACCGGGGCTCGACTACAGAAAGACTGGAGTTTGTTTGAAGGGTTTCGTGAACCACAGAGGCGATGTTGTAGAGGACATAGACCCGGAGGAGGTAAGAGTTGCTTTAAAATCCAGCTACAGCAACGTTGCAATAGCTGGAAAATTCTCCATTCGCAACCCGGTACTTGAGGAGAAAGTTAGAGAGCTCGTGCTTGAAAAGTTCGAAGATAAGAATGTCTGTTTGAGCTACCACTGCCTCGCAATTAACTACCCGCTCAGAATAAACACAACCATAGTCAACGCAAAGATTAAGGAGAGCGTTTCTGAGCTCGAAAAAATACTGGGTAGGTATTCCAACGACTTCTTCTTTTACAAAGGCGACGGAGGTATAATTCCAATAAAAATAGCTCTTCAGAATCCGTCGCTGCTGTACAACTCCAGTCCGGCAGCAGTTGCCATGGGTGCAATTTACCTGACTGGCGTCAGAAATGCGACAGTCGTCGACATAGGAGGTACCACCACGGATTTCGTGGTTGTCAGGGACGGAAAACCGGTTATCGTGGAAAACATGAGCATAGCTGGCATGAAAACGCTGATAAGGTGTGTTGATTCGTTCTCAATTCCGTTTGGAGGAGATTCAGTGGTAGAGAGTTTCATAAAGCCGGAGAGGAGGGGAGTTTCAGCAGCGTTTGGAGGTGAAAACTTCACTCTCACAGACTCCCTTAACTGCTGTGGATGTGAGATAGGCGATTTCAGTAAATCCAGAGAGATGTGCCAGTCAAAGGAAATAGCTGAGAAAGCAATTCAGGATTACACGGCGATGGTCGTGAACGCCATAAGCCATGAGAAGAAAGTGGACACGGTGGTTGTGACGGGATACCTCGCCAGATACCTCGCTCCGTACATAGAGGAGCTGTGCGGAAAAGAGTGCATAGTACCCGAACACAGCGAAGCTGTTAACGCAGTTGGTGTTGCGGTTTCCAGAATAAGCTTAACTCTCTACGCGAGGTTTGACACTGCAAAGAGGAGAGCTGTATTCAACGGAGTGATTGAAGAGTATGGGGGCAGAGATGATGACGATTACCTGATTGAACTCGCAAAAGAGAGAGTCATCGGCATGGCGCTCTCGCAGGGAGCGATGGAGGAGGACGTTAAAGATGTTAAGCTCGTTTACTTCAACTCCTACAACGTCATCAGAGGCGGAGTCGAGAAGGGAAGAATTGCCGACATCGTCGTGCAGATTGAACCGGGAATCAGTGCCGAATTTAAATGATTTACCGCAAACCGTCAGCGAATATGAATTCAAAAAAGCATCAGCCAAGAAAACCCCTCGCTCTTGCAGCCTGAAGAATTTTTTCATTGAGCGTTGAAATCCTGTTGCTTTTGAGTGCTTCGTAAACCTCCTCTGCAAGCTCAAAGTCTCCTGCTTCGAAACCGAATTCCTCCAGCCTTCTATAGTCGTAAACTTTTTCAAGTTTCAGTTTTCTGCAAACCTTTTTGCTGAAAAACCTCAGGGCAAAGTTCAGCTCTTCTCTATACTTTTCTGCAACAACTCCAAGCTCCCTGTCTCCAAGCCCTCCAAAACCGATGATTTCCGGAGGTAAGCCAATGGAGTAAAGAGAGCAGCAGAAAGGTATTGCTCTGGGCAGTTGAATGCTGTTCACGCTTCTCGGATATCCAAACAGGCCCACGTGGAGCTTTCTCGCCCTCCTCCTCGGCACATGAATCGACAGAGCGTTCACTATATCGGCAACGAGCAGAATGTGTTTTCTGTAGTTTTCCGCAATTTTATCCGCTAATTCAAGCATGTCCTCCTCTACGTCCTCTGCTTTGAGCCTGGGCTTTACCGAATTTATTTCCTCTATACCCTTTACGACTGACCTTTCGGGGTGGTCGTACTTAAACGCAGACTGAATCGTGAACGTGAAAACCTGTTTCCACTTTTTCGCTATATCCCCGGCGTTTTCAGGTCTGAGGTTTCCCCTGAACGGGGGAGAACCAAAGCCGATTATGGGATAGATCTTTATTCCCATTTCTTCCTGAAGAGAAGCTAGGTTGAACAAGGCTTTTCTCAGGTAAACGTCTGAAGGGAATCCACCGTAGTTCATTGCGAGATCAGATTTTGCGAGAAACACCCTCTGGTATGACAGGTGCTTGTCTTCAACGAACTCCCTCGTTATTCTGTCGCTCTCCAAAACGTACAGCCTGTCTTCGAACAGCGGAATGACGCTGATTTTATCCGGTTTGAAATCCCCAATCCACTCTCTGATTGTTACGTCTCCGGGGAAAAACTTCCTGCTCGCTTTTCCAGTAACGAAGTTCGTGTAGTAGTAGTAAACTCTATTGAGTTCCGCCGAGTCCGAGGTCATGGGCAGTATTACCTCAAATACGGGTATTATTTCGTCTCCGTAAAATATCCTTGCACAGTCGTAGCTTCTGGGAATACTTTCGAGAACTTCCAGCATTACCTTTGCTTCACCTTTCTCGACAGAGGGATTCGGTATTCTGAAGGTCAAAAACACGTCTTCTCCAAGCCTTGCATCAGAGAAAAACTGAGGATACCTCGACAGAAGCTTTTTCACGACGTAAACGTCAACATCCTTCCCCTCGTAGTCCCACATCTGTTCATCGCAGCCGAGATGGGAAAACACGTAGTACGCCTCTCTGACTTCATCATCGCCCTTCAGCACCGGAGATTCAGAGAAAAAGGGTATTGTCAAGTTGTCGGGATGCTGAGTGCTCATGGTTCTCGGTATTCTTCTATCTATGTTAACCATCGTAAAAACTGGTTAACTGTGAGTTTATAAATATTGAGGTCTCCCTTAAAGACAGTGAAATCGTTAAGCAAGTAAGGTTCAAATCACAGAATAGACGGTACAATCCTCTTGCAAACTTTCTGCATGTACCTCACGTAGTCCTCTCCGTACTTTTCGATCAGCTTTTCCTCTTCGAGCAGTGCGATGGAGTACCTGAGAAAGAGCCAGAGTGGTGTGAGAGCGAAAGCGTACAGGGCGTTGAAGGCTATGCTCAGACCAAAAGCCCAGAGAACATCACCCAGGTACATCGGATGCCTGACGAGCCCGTAAACACCTGTAGTTTGCAGAGGCCACCCCTTCCTTCTGGCAGCCATTAACTGGGTAAACGACGCCATCATCACAGCGATTCCTGTAACGAACAGAGCCCAGCCGACCCACCTGATTTCAGCTGCATTCGGGATTATTTCAGGTTGCGGAAGCAGGGGTATTAAGAAACGGGGAAATTCGAATAGAGTAACTCCGAGTATTCCGGATACTGCGTATACCGCTCTTCTGCGCTTTCTCCTCGATATGAATACGGCAATCTCCAGCACAATTGCAGCAGTTGCTATTGTAGCCCAGAAGAACACATCTCTAAGGGGCTCTACAGTAGTGTCCATGACAGCATTCTGCCGGTCTCTGAATTAAAATTCTCTCGACTCCCAGTTTAGCAAACTCACAGCAAGCAAGGCAGACACCTCAAAAGTTTAAATAACTCCTTCGCAAGTAATCAGGTTTGTGGGTGCAATTGTCAGAGTTAGAGATGCTGAAAAAGACGTAGACAAAATAAAACTGGGAGCAGAAATAATAAAGAGCGGGGGGCTCGTAATTTTTCCCACCGAAACTGTTTACGGAATTGGCTGTGACGCTCTCAACGAAAAAGCAGTTGAGAAGCTATACAGAGTTAAGGGCAGGCCGGCAAACAAACCCTTAATCCTGCACGTATGCAGCACCGATCAGGTTTACGAATTGGTTGAAGTAAACAGAGAGGCGGAAATTCTGATAGAGGAGTTCTTCCCGGGCCCCCTCGCCATAGTTTTGAAGAAAAAGGAGAAAGTGCCTGACATAACTTCCGGCATGAGTGACAAAATAGCAGTCAGGATGCCGGCAAACAGAATAGCTCTCAAGCTCATAGAACTGAGCGAAACTCCTCTGGGTGCACCGTCCGCGAACAAAAGCGGGAGCATAAGCCCCACGAGAGCTGAGGATGCAGTTGAAGAGTTCAGAAACGAAATGGACGAAATAGGTCTAGTAATAGACGGAGGAGAGACAGATATAGGCATAGAATCGACTGTTATCGACTTAACCGTCAGACCGGCAAGGATTCTGAGACTTGGCAGGATTGGAGTAGAAGAGCTTGGAGAATTTCTGGACGTTGTAACGGAAAAACCAAAATCAGAACACTACAGAATGAAAGCTAAGGTAAAAATTGTTGATCCTGCAGCAATTCCCGAAATCGTAGGCATCGAACTAAGAAAGGGAAAAAGCGTCGGTGTTTGTGCATTTGAAGACGTAATCGATAAGGCTTTGGAGTACATGGATTCTCTGGATATCTCGGACATTTCAGCCAACCTTTCAGACAGCAGAAATGTCCAGAGAATAAGAATTGTGAGAGTCAGTGATTTAGAGGACTACTCGAGAAAGCTGTTCAGGTCGATGAGAGAACTTGCGAACTGCGATGTAGCAGTTTTCCAGAGCGTGAGAGAAACGGGAATTGGAAGGGCAATAATGATGAGGTTGAGGGAGGCGGTGAAACAGACGGAATCTGCAGAGAGAACAGGAAATAAAAAAGTTTAACCTGCGTTGAAATGGCTGATAGAAACTACCTCTGCAACTGTTGTGTCGAGTATTCCGGTGTTGACGACCGAAACTATTCTTCCAAACCCCTTTGGTCTGAGCATTAACCTGACTACGGTCATCTCATTCTCTTCAAAGTAGCTTCCAGACGCGAAGAACAGCGAGTGGGACATAACTTCCTTACCCGTTACCTCTGCGATGACGCCGGTAACGCCCTTTCCGAGATCACTTAGCCTCGCAGGTGTAAGCAGAACGCAGCTTCCAATTTCCGCTTTCAGCGCTGTGGCAACGTTGTGTGCGCTCCTGAGCTCAATACTTCTGATTTCTCTTCTCAAAAGAGCGTCTATAACGCTTCTCGAAATGCCTGTGAGAACATAACACTTCATTCTGTCCATATTCATTTTAATCACCTCATCCAAACATTGGCAGTTCTTTCTCCTTCTTTGCCTTTGATTCCTGCATCTTCGTCTGTTCTGCGAGTTTCTGCATCTGTGCCTCTATCATTTCAGCCTCCTTTATCAGCTTCTCCACACTCACGTTCCAGCCGAACAGTCGGTTTAAAACTTTTGCAACTTCTGCAGCAGCTCTGGGATCGGGATTGAATCCTATGGTCTCTCCGAGAATAGCCATTCCCGGAAAATTCTTTGCCACGCACTCGTTCAGCAAAGATCCTGCAATCCCGGAAATCGTACCGCTTTTGAAAAGTTCCACGTGATCCTTTATCTCCTCCAGTATCTCCTTACTCGTTGCGGCTCCAAAAACTCTCTTCTTGTTTTCGAAAGTAGTTATTCCGGCAACGGAGATGAGCTTCCTCGCGTTGATGGACTTGCACCACTCCACAATAACCCTGCTCATACTGTTAGCAAGCTCAGGTGGAACGGGAACGTCTGAATGTATGAGCAGGGCTTCCATGTTCAGGAGCTGGTATATTCTCACAGGGGGTAAGATTACGCCGTCCATTGAAGTGGCTATTGGAGGTAAGGCGTCTGAGGTAATTATGCCTATCTGTTCCGGTTTCAGCTCTGTTACGTAGTGTGCCGCTAAAATAGTTCCTACAAGCCCTATACCCGGAAAACTCGTTAATACTACGGGATTTTCCACACCCACTTCTTTGATGATGTTGATGTCAACGGAAATCATACTGAAAGTTTGCTGATGGATGTATTTGATTTTTGTGTTTTTACCCTGTGCTGTGGATTTTTACACGAGTTCTTACTTTGCAAGTCGAATACGCCGGTTGAAAACGTAATCAGAATAGAGAATCAAAAAATAAAGTAACCGTATTTTAACGGTAAAACTTGATTGACGTCTTTTTCTGATTGGTTCTTTCCGACCGGAATTCAAATAAATTAAAAAAAGGTTTGAACTATTAGAACTCGGGCTCGCCCATTCCTTCAAATCCCGTCTTCTTCGTCTTTTCCATACCCTTTGCCGCTATGACGTCGTCGATTCTCAGTATCATCACTGCCACTTCAGTGGCTGATTCGATGGCGTGGGTCTTGACTCTCAGAGGCTCCAGAACTCCCGCATCCTTCATGTTGATGACCTTTCCTGTTTCAACGTCAACTCCAGCATAAACCTCTCCTTTTTCGTGAGCTGCTTTGAGCTCCACGAGCACGTCAATTGGATCGATTCCAGCGTTTTCAGCAAGAGTCTTCGGTATTATCTCCAGTGCGTTAGCAAACGCTTCAGCGGAGAGCTGTTCTCTACCACCAAGTGTTGGTGCCCACTGCCTGAGTCTCAGGCTGAGCTCTGTTTCTGGAGCACCACCGCCAGCAACGACCTTTCCATCCTCCAAGGCAACGCCAACAACTCTGACGGCATCTTCAATGCCTCTTGCAACCTCCTCGACGACGTGTTCAGTTCCTCCTCTGACGAGAATTGTTACGGCCTTCGGGTTCTTGCATCCGGTGACGAACACCATCTTTTCGTCTCCGACCTTCCTCTCTTCAACGAGCTCTGCCTCTCCGAGGTCTTCGCTGCTTATGTCTCTCAGGTCGGTCAGAACCTTCGCTCCGGTGGCCTTCGCGAGCT
>WAPX01000008.1 GCA_015520485.1 Archaeoglobaceae archaeon | reverse complement strand
TCTACTACCACAGACTCAAAGCAGTCTTAAAACAGCTAAAAAAAGAAAAGAAGGTTAATAGCGATAGATGAAACAAAAATCAGGCTGGAGAAGAAACAGATCTTTGTTTGGGCTGCTGTAGATTGATTCGAAGGAATGCCTAACATGGGCTTCTGAAGGAAGAAGTTCTTTCTACGTTTTGAGAGAAGTCTTAAGCACGAAAACAGGCCAGAAATCATCGTTGATAGAGGACACTGGTATTTATGGGTTCTGAAAAGATTGGGTTTAAAATACAGGCACGTTAGGGGATATAAATGCAGTTGAGGGAACACTTCTTTAAGCTTAAAGAAAAAAACGAAAAGATTTTGGAATCGATTCCCTTAAAAGTTCTTTTGAATGCAGAAGCTGGTTAGAGAGTTTTGTAGCATTATATAGGAGGTTGTTTTATCCTGACACCCTCAAAATCAAAAACTATAATC
This sequence comes from Archaeoglobaceae archaeon, assembly GCA_015520485.1. Lineage (GTDB taxonomy): Archaea > Halobacteriota > Archaeoglobi > Archaeoglobales > Archaeoglobaceae > WAPX01. The sequence continues at coordinate 35,691 of WAPX01000008.1, read as the reverse complement.
AACTCAAAACACTGCTGGGGTTATGGAGATGAGGGAGTGTCTCAGGCTTATTTACGACAGGGTGTCCATCAGGAAGTACCTGCCAGAAGATGTGTCTGATGAGTTAATTGTTGAGCTTCTGAAAGCGGGAAACGCCGCTCCATCTGCCGGGAACCTTCAGGCGAGGGACTTCATCGTTGTCAGAAACCCCGAAACAAAAAAGCTGATAGCCGAAGCAGCTCTGGAACAGATGTTCATAGCTACTGCACCTGTCGTCATAGTTGTCTGTGCGAACTACCCGAGAAGCATGAGGATGTATGGGGAAAGAGGAAAACTTTACGCAGAACAGGATGCTACTGCTGCCGTAGAAAACATACTGCTTGCCGCTCACGCTCTTGGGCTTGGTGCTGTCTGGGTGGGAGCTTTTCAGGAGAGAGAAATCTCCAGAATTCTCGAAATTCCAGAATACGCGAGACCCATAGCGATAGTCCCCGTTGGGTGGCCGGGAGAGAGGCCGGGGAAGAGGAGCAGGTATCCCATTGAAGAGCTGACGCACTGGGAAAGGTGGTAGAGAGCATGAATTTTTGCCGCTGTTATTTAACTGCGTAAGCATTTAACAAATTTTAACAAATTTTAAAATATATTTCAATCATTTGATTGCATTTAATGTTTAAATATCAAAAGAAAAACATATCAAACCCAGAGTCAGACATATCTGTATGGACGTGCTGGTAACGGGTTTGCTTCCTTACGATTCCGGAAAAACAACGTTTGCGAAGTCTCTTCTTGAGGAGGCTAGAGGTTCAGGAATTGACACGGGCTTCTGCAAACCCATCAGCGGTATTAACGGCTGGTACCAGTACGAGTTCGTCGTAAAAAGCATTGAAAGAGGATTGCTGATTGGGGAGGACATGTCCAGACTACATGCAGCTGCAGAAAGCTCAGATCCGATTGAACACGAGGGACCGGTGGTTTCACTGCTACTACCACCTGATCCGGAAAAGACGGGATGGAGTGCAGACGTGTACTCCTTCGCCAGACTTCAAAACCAGATTTCAGTAATCAGAGTCTCAGACCCTAAGAAAACAGAACATTACTGTGTCATGTCAAATGTGGAGAGAACCGTACAGTCCTTAAAGAAGTACGTTAAAAAGTTTTTGAGCCGTGTTAGGGCTGAACCTGTTGAGAGCGAGAGAGTCGAAGAGCTACTGCTCAATTCGAGGAACTGCGCTGACAGGTGTCTGGAATACCTGAGAGGAAGCCACGAGTTTTTTGTAATTGAATCCTACAACAACGCCGCAGCGCCGACAGTGAAATCCCTTGAAGTGGATTTAGTTGCTGTGGTTGCTCCGGGAAAGGCGGCAATATTCAGTGGAAACGATTACAAAAGAGCCATTTTAGCACTTTCCAGTGTTAAAGAACCGTGGAGAATTGTAACAGAAGAAGTGACGTCCCTCCTAAAGCCTCTTGCAGTTATCGATGTTGAACCGGGAAACGTGCATGTTTTTGATAAAATCAGGAATGTGGTGAATTTGCTCGAGTGATTTTCTAACTGTCAGCAGGAAGCTGTTCGGGCAGGCCGGCAATCAAAGTTGAACCAAAGAAGATATAACCTGTCTCCCGGCTTCTTAGCCTATGCCGGTAACTTTGCTCGAACTGCTGATTCAGATTTTCAGGTTAATTCTAAAGACCGTATGGCTTTTACTCCCGTCCTACACTCCAAACAACTTTGCAGTCGTATTCGGAGGTGGAAAACCCATAGATCTGGGAAGGAATTTTATCGACGGCAGGAGAATTCTCGGAAACGGAAAAACGTACAGAGGTTTTTTTGCTGGAGTGGCTGGAGGGGTTTTGGTCGCACACGCTGAACTTGTTGTGGAAAAGCTTGTAGGAGTTTATGTCTTCTCATCAATTCAGTATCTCGAGTTTCTGAAACTCGTTCTCGCCCTGTCTGCTGGCTCCCTCGTGGGAGATTGCATGGGAAGCTTCATCAAGAGGAGGTTCGGTGTGGAGAGAGGAGATAAGTTTCCCGTCCTCGACCAGTACGATTTCCTTGCCATATCTCTAATTCTGGCTTTTATGGTATGCAAAGACTTCAGCAGGCTGTACACACCCTCCGTTATACTTGTTGCTCTGATCATAACGCCGGTGCTTCACAGACTGACAAACGTTATTGCGTACAGACTCGGATTGAAGGATGTTCCGTGGTAAGGGGGTGCTGAAATGGGAAACGTGAAGTTAGACGAGATTAGAAAAAAGATAGTGGAAAAAATGGTGGAAGTCGGAGCAGTTAAAAAGGGCGAGTTTATCCTGTCGTCAGGTAAAAAGAGCAACATCTACATTGATGTAAAACTTGCATGCTGCTATCCGGATTTGCTCGATTTAATTGCAGAATGCATAGCAGAAAAGCTTAGGGGTATTGATTTTGACGTTGTAGCGTGCGTCGAACTTGGAGGAGTGCCCGTAGCTACTGCCGTGTCTTTAAAAACGGGAAAGAGAATGGCAATATTCAGAAAGAAAAAGAAAGACTACGGTATTAAAGACGACCTGATTGGCGTTCTCAACGAAGGAGAAAGGGTTGTGGTGGTCGAAGACGTAACGACCACCGGTGGTTCTGCTATTTCAGTTGTGGAAAGGGTTAGGAACAGAAAGTGCTTTGTCAAACACGTAATTGCGGTGGTTGATAGAGAGGAAGGAGCTGCGGAAAAACTCGGAGAGGCAGGTGTTGAGCTTGTACCTGTTCTAACGCTGAGCGAGATTTTGCCCGGTTTTGATTGACTGCAATTTACCGGTTAATTTTTTAAACAGAGATTTGACCTCACCTGAACAGTATTCACTTCATGCCGTTCATAATCATATAGTCGATTTCTCTGAGCAGAGCGTCCAGAATTTCCTCGTTTTTAAAAATACTCTTCAACCTCTTCATAACGCTTTTAGCCACGTCTATATCGCAGCTCTTCAGCATCTGGTAAAAGTAAGGTATTCTGAGTTCCCCGTCCTTCAGGTGGTACTCTCTGATTTCCTCGTCGTCCGCAACTCTCACCTCATCCCCGATATCGCTTATGCAATCCCCACCGAGGATGAAGCATTTAGAAGTTACCCTGCTTTCAAGGACGTCCGGCATGTACCTTTCTATTTCCTCCCTGTTCAGCTCTCCGGCGTATTTGAGGTATTCCGGCACCTCCCCGTTGACTGAAACGACGACAGCCAGACAGTTTCCAGCTTTCACTATCTCTCCGATTTTTAGCTTTCCGTCAACTTCCAGATACCTGTCAGATACTCTAATCACTCTGCACATACTCTCACCACCGAAGGCCGGCTAATTTGTTTATGTATTTTTATGTTTATGTTATTGCTACATATCGTTAGTTACATATCCTTACCTGTATCGCTACCAGAGCTTGCTGACCCACTTGAAGGACAGGCTTATTCCTCCAACGGCCTCCACTATCAGTCTTCTTTCCCTCTCGCTTACGGCAGCGTAGCTGTGTGCTCTCTCCAGAACGTAAGGATAAGAAAACGTGCTTCCGAGCATGCACTCAGCGCATAAAACTCTGATGAACTGGTCGAACTTTTTCCTCATCCATTCGGGAAATTCAACCCTCGAAGGTAGAGAGGGGGAAAACCTGACGTAGCAGTAGCAGATTTCTCCACTGCAAAAAGGTTCGGTGTAGCTCATGACGTCCATTTCTGAGAGTATGAAGCTGTCGTAGATGTTGACTCCGTGAGCTTTCGCTAAATCTCTGGAGTAACTTCTGTCAGTGTAACCGAAGAGAGGAGTTTCCGTTTCGCTGCACTTTTTAACGGTATCCATGGCTGCTTTTTCATATCTGTTTCTGACTTCCCTCGCCATCTCTCTGACGAAGGAGGGAGTAAAGCTGCCGTCGTAGAACAGATAACTTCTGCCATCTGCATTTCTTCGCAGTACGTCCATCTCCAGAGCATACCTTGTAGCGTCAACGTTTTCCTCGAGCCTGACTATTCTGGACGTGTAGCTGACGTCCCAGTTTCCGCTTCCGTGTTCGACTCTGAAAGCTGCCACCTGTACGGCTCCAGCTGGAATGCCAAACTCCCTCAGTGGCTGAATCTGACTGCCGTCAACTCCCACAGCAGAAATGCCTTTGAGAACCCTTATCGCCCACCTTCTCTTGCCAGCGCAAACGTTGAGTTTTTTTAACTTTATCGTAGAAAGTATGTCGCTGCATACGTTCTTTTTCTCCATTAATTCAGACTCAAATTCTTTAACGAAATTTCTGAACTTGGCAACGCCGTCTGGAGAGGATAGCCTGCTTTCAAATTCACCGGACATCACTTCAAATTTGAGGACTGGAAAAATAAGAATTCCGTAAGCTTTCAGTTCGATTTCCCCAGCTAAACCGCACAAAAAATTTATTCAGGAGCACCATAAGTTTTTCATGACGCTGGTAAAAAACAGGGACGAGCTCCTTCTGAACTACGAGGGTGTGGAGAGAACGCTCAGAGAGAAAGCAATTCAAATTGTGGAACACGCAATAGAAATGGCAGACCCGGAAAAGCTCGTAAAGGAGTGTTTAAAATTCGAGAACAACAGAATCGTGTTCAAGAATAAAACTTTCGAGTTCTCCAGAGCGTATGTGGTTGCAATAGGAAAAGCCGCATACCCGATGGCAAAAGCTGCTGGCGAAATTCTCGGAGAGGTTATAGCCGACGGAGTTGTTGTTACGAAGTACGGCTACTCCAGATCAAGCAGAATTGGGGTTATGGAAGTGATCGAAGCCGGACATCCCGTTCCGGACGAGAATTCCATGAAGGGTGCGATGAAGGGAATAGAAATAGCCGAGAAAGTCGGAGAAAAAGATCTGCTCATTCTGCTCGTTTCAGGTGGAGGTTCCGCCCTCTTCGTCATGCCGGAAAAAGGAATAACTCTTGAGGATAAAATAAAAACTTACGAGCTTCTGCTGAAGAGCGGTGCGAGAATTCAGGAGATAAACACCGTAAGAAAGCACATCTCCGCAGTAAAGGGCGGAAAATTCGTTAAAAGGGTTAGAGGCAAAGTTCTCACCCTCATAATCTCGGACGTCGTTGGCGACGATCTTGAGGCAATAGCTTCCGGTATAAGCGTGAAGGATCCAACAACCTTTGAGGACGCTGTGAGAATACTGAAGGACTACGGAGTCTGGGACAAAATTCCGGAATCCGTCAGAAATTACCTGGAAAGGGGTTTAAAAGGTGAAGTGGAGGAAACGCTGAAGGAGGAGCCTAAGAACGTTACCAACGAGCTCATATGCAGTTCGTCGAAAGTCTGCGAGTTTGCAGCGGAAAAGGCTGAAGAACTGGGTTTTAAGGCAAAAATAGTCAGCTCCGTGCTTGAGGGAGAGTCCAAAGACGTGGGAATCGTTCTGGCATCCATAGCTTCTGAAATTAAAAGGAGTGGCAGACCTTTCAGTCCTCCCGTGGCTCTTGTGTTTGGAGGAGAAACAACTGTAACGTTTAGCGGTGAGAAAGCGGGTAAAGGTGGTCCAAATCAGGAGCTCGCTCTTGGTTTTGCAAAAAAGCTTTTTGAGTCCAAGTGTAAAAATGTCTGCGCAATAGCTGTAGATACTGATGGAACAGACGGCCCTACAGATGCCGCAGGAGGCCTCGTTTCTCACGACACGTGGGAGAGGATAAAGAGGAAGGAAAAAGACCCCGCTGAGGAGCTGATGAAGCACAACGCATACGAGGCTTTAAAGGCTGGAAATGCACTCGTTATAACGGGACCAACGAACACAAACGTTAATTCGATGGCTGTTGTTCTCGTATTGTGATTTTTTATTTTTGGGTTGCTATCTCTATTATTTATTTTTTAATTAGCAATATCAATAATAAAGTTACAAATAGTTAAAATATATTCGTTATTAATTAAAAACACTTCTAAGCTTCGAACTTTTTCAGGAAGTTCTCCATTATTTTTCTTTTAATTCTGTAAATCAAGCCCTGTGGAGATGCCAGCACCAAATTACCTGCAACAACAATACCTCTGCAGCCAAAAGTCATTATTGCGAAGGGCTTATCGAGAGTTGAGAAAGGCCTGTACATTCCAGAAGTTCTACCTGCAATACTTTTTGCTACAAACTTTGCCTGTCTTTCAGCTTCAAGAGCCGTTTTTGTTGCAATCTTTCCGTTAACAGTTACGTCTGCGCAATCGCCTATTGCAAACACATTCCTGTTAACTCTCAGGCTTTCGTCCACTTTTATTCCAGAATTGCCGTACTTCAGCCCGGGGAGCCTTCTACCCTTAATGCCTGCACACCACAGAACTTCGTCGGAATTCAGTTCTCCGCAGGATGTGTGAACAGTCCCTTTTTCAATCCTTTCAACCCTGCAGGAGGTTAAGATTTTCACTCCTGCTTTTTCTAAAATCTTCTCAACACACGACGACACTCTCTCGCACATTAAAGGAAGTATGCGGTTTTTTGCTTCTATGAGTGTTACCCTGCAGTATTTCGACAGCTCGTAAGCAGCCTCCACACCAGTCATACCCGAACCAACAACAATGACATCTTTTGCTGATTCCATCTTTTTTCTCGCCTTTCTCGCCTGCTCAAGGTTGTTGATTGACAGTGTGTTTTCAATTCCCTTTACACCGTAAGTGCAACTCTCTCCCCCTACCGCTATGACTGCAAAATCGTAGCCGACCCCTCTTAAAGATTCTGAAGAATTCGTTGATTTCGTGAAGAGGGTGTTGCATCTGGTCTTAACGCTGAAAACTCTGCACCGTCTGTAATCAATACCTCTGTTCTCAAAGAAAGGCATCAGATCAACGCATAACTCTTCCTCTTCAACGTCCCCGGCGACGTAGGCTGGGAGTAAAGCCTGACAAACCAGCCGGTGATCAGGAGACACAACGAGAACGTCCCTGAAGTAACTCTTTAAAAATTCGGCTCCGGCCACACCACAGCCAGCTACGACCACTCTCACGGAGCCTTGCGGATGGTGTTAAACTTAAGCTTTTCGGGCTGCACAAATTATTGAGAGGACGGTTGGGTAATATACTGTGATATGTTTAAAATTTTTTATTTCTTTGTATCTATTTAAATTAATGTTAAATATAAATAAAATAAACGGTAAAGTTTATGTTCGCTAGAATCAACGTATTCTGATGTCCTGTATATTCTGCAAGTACTTTTCAAGCTGCGGAGGTAGAGCTGAAATATGTGAGCATTTTGAACTCAGAGAGCCAAAAGAAGAGAGAGAGCCGAGCATTAAAAGTGCTGTTAACGACTCAATGACGATAAGAGAAGCAGCAGAAAGACTGAACATGACGGTTACCGAATTCCTTGAAATGATCGGCCAGATGGAGAGGGAAGGCAAGATAAAAATTGAGATAAGATGAATTTTTACTCCGACTTCATCTGAATTAAGAACGGTGAGTCAATGGAAAAGAAGTTCGGTGACAGCGACTTCGAGTACGTATTCGAAACGATGGAAAGGCTGGCAAGAGAGAGAAAAGCCCCAGTTTTCACCCTGAAAAACTTCCTTAAAACACCCTTTCAGCACCTCGTTTTTACCGTTCTAAGCTCTCGAACCAGAGACGAGACGACTGTAAGGGCGTGTAAGAGACTGTTCTCAAAAGCGAGAACCTTCGATGAGCTGGCAAAACTCAGCGTTGAAGAGATTGAAGAGCTAATCAGGGGCGTTGGGTTTTACAGGGTAAAGGCAAAAAAGCTCAAACAACTCGCTGAAGAACTTAAAAAGCTCGGGAGAGTACCGGATACGTACGAAGAGCTGATAAAGCTACCGGGAGTTGGGAGAAAAACGGCGAACGTCGTTCTTGCTTCAGCTTTTGGTAAGCAGGCCATAGGCGTTGATGTTCACGTTCACAGAATAGCAAACAGACTCGGTATTGTTTCGACAAGAACGAATAGAGAGACTGAAGAAGAGCTGAAAAGAATAATACCTGAAAACATGTGGACCAAGGTTAACAGAGCGATGGTTGGTTTTGGTCAGACCGTGTGCAAACCGAAAAAGCCATTATGTGGTATCTGTCATTTTAAAAATTTCTGCGTTTATTATAATCAGTTAAATAAACATTAAGATTGAATCGTAAATGTGAGTAACAGTTACATCAAAACATCCGAAATCGCGTTTGCTATGAGGTCTGCCACGCTGATCTCGCTTACAGGCTGTTCTATCGTGTCCGTAGCGGTAACCTTCCTGACTCCAGATGAGTACAACCTGTTCAGAGCGTTCGCAGCCAAAACGGCGTGAACGCAGGCAGCTTCAACGTAACTCGCTTCTAGCGTTTCGGCAGCTCTGGCTATTGTTCCTCCCGTAGAGATTATGTCGTCAACTATTACGACCCTTTTTCCCTCCACGTCGATGTTTTTCGGTTGTATCTCCACGGTTTCAGCGTCAATTCTAACTTTTTCGAGGTAATCGTATTCGCAGCCAGCAACCCTTGCAGCTACCTTGACTCTCTCCACGGAACCCCTGTCCGGGGAGACCATCACGACATCCTGTCCTTTATACCTCTCACCTATTTTTGGCATTGCGTCTATCTCTACCAAATTTTTGAAGTGGGATGCCGCTTCTCTGCTGTGCAGGTTGACGGAAATGACTTTTTCCGCGTGAGCTTCAAGAAACTCCGCTATTGCTCTTATACTGACGGCTTCTCCTTCACTGAAAACCCTATCCTGTCTTGCGTAACCCATGTAAGGTACTACAGCCGTAATCCTGCTGTTTGAGAGAGCATCAAAAAGCAGCATCAGGTAAACTATGTCGTTGCTCGACCTTATGCTCTGAATGATTACAGCATCCTCGATATCTCTTTCAACTTTAACGTAAAGCTCTCCATCCGGAAACGTACCATAGGTTACCTTTGCGAGCGGTAGGTTCAGTTCAGTGGCGACCCTCTCAGACAGAACTGGAGAAGCAGGGCCTGGAATTACATGCATGAAAACAGTAACCTAGTGCCCTGTATTAAATATTTCTTAATTTGGCACAGGTCTGCTTAATTCAGCTTTCGCAGCTTTTCTGATTTCAATCTGGGCGTCTTTAATTTTAAAATTTCTTCATGCTTGCCAGCACCTCCGTCACCGAGTCGGGGATGCTGGCTCTGTAACCGTCAACCTCCACTTCCGTTACCTCTCTGGAGGCGTATGGGGACTCCACTACAAGCTCCCTTCTCCACGAATTTTCGACAAGATTTTTTTTCAACCTAAAAACAATCGTAAACGGACGGGATATCATTATCTCTTCCCTCCTGCCCTGTGCCCCTTTTGTAATCAGTGCGAGAGTCCTGCCCCCCTGATTCTGAATCTTCCATATCGTGTTGAGCAGGAAAAGGTACGTTTTTTCGAGACCATGAATTAAAAGCAGTTCCGGTATTACTGATATCAGAAGTGTAAACCTGCTCATGTTCTCTCCAGCTTTTGATATTGCTATGCTGACCTCGTTCAGATTCATCAGGTTGACGAAGTTGTAGCCTTCCCACTGTTTTGGCGTCGCTATGCACAGCTTGCCTCTGAAGTTGTAAGACTTGACTATCGCCTGCAGCATTGCAGGTGGTTCAGACGCAATCCAGACTATGTTGGATGATAACTGCGAGGCGAGATTGAACAGGAATGAAGATCCTTCATATCCCGGGTCTGAGATTAACAGGATATCTGGCCTATTCATAGTACTTGCATAGAGTTACTGGTATATTTTTATTTTCTTATCCTTCTTATTTTCCAAGTTACACTTATCTGTATTAATAGCCATTCAATTTTTTAAATTTGATCATTGGGAGTTTGGTTGCTGTCTTCAATCCTCAATCGTTGCTCATTTCCTCTGAAATTATGTTCTTGTACTGTTCAACAAGCTCGGTCAGGTAAACAGGAAGTCTTCCACTTCTCCTCTTTTTCTGCTTTCCTTTTTTCGGAGGTTCGACATAAGCACACGTGAGGTAATGCTCTATTGCCCTTGCCAGAGCCTCCTTAATCGTACTCTCACCCGTTTTCTCCTTTAACTTTTGAATTGTGTCTTCGGGCAACTTGGTCTGGGCAATTATGTATTTTTCCACGATATCACCTCTATTACATCATTATTATTATTACTACATAAGGTTTTCGCAACAAAAAATCGTACAGAAAAAGCGTACAGGTTAGCAGTAAACGTCAGAAAAATAAAAAGATATAAAAATACATAGTGTCCATTTAAATTATTAACAAAAAGATTTGTAATTTCCAGAATTTATCAGCTCATTTACCTTTCTTATGAATCTGTTCTCGGACTTGAGCACGTGTATAATTGCCGTATCTCCTCTGATCTTCTCAATTTTCGAGACGTACTCTGCTTCATCTTCGTTGCCGTGGTACAGTATCCACTTTCTGTATTCCGAAACTCTGCAGAAGTGTGCGGAGGTTATGACCTCTATCAGAGCGAAGCACTTTTCCACCACAGCATCAGCCACCTCGTAGTCTATGGAGTAGAGTTTTCCATCGTAGTAGTAAACGGCGTCCACTTCCATTACCGCTAAATTCCTTGCAAAATCCGTAAAGCTGTACTCCACAGGTTTATCTATTATTTCAACGACATGCCTGAAAGACAGTTCTGTCATGAGATCGTCTCCTCGTAGAATTTCTTGATCATTCTGTGGTCAAGCAGAAGCTCTTTCTGCTGAAGCACAGCTCTTTCAAGCTTTTTCAGTGTTGCATTTATTGCGAACTCCACGCCCCAGCTCTCACCAGTTACAAAGAAAGTCCCCTTGTCGCTCGTGAGCTTCATCCTAACGTGGATCAGGGGCAGCCCCCTGAAGTTCTCCTTGTGTCTCTTTACGTATACGAAAAGAGCTGCCTCTCCGAGGAAGTTCCTGAACTTTCTCATAAACCTCTCCAGATCCTTCATCACTGCCTGTCTGTCGAACTCGTCCATCGTTACTCCCTTGGTTATGAACTGAACGTGAAACTCCGCTGGAGTTTTCTTCTTTATCAGAATTTCAAGCAGGTCTTTCTTGATGACTATCCCTTCCGGTATTCCGTCTCTCGTTATCACAACGCTAGATATGTTGTTTTCAATCATCAGGTTTATTATCTTTGAAACGGGGTCGAGCCTGTCTGCCGTAACAACCGGATAGCTCATTACGCTCTCAACCATGATGGAGAGAGAGCGCTCGATTTTACCGCTTCCACCACCGAGTCTACTCTCTTTTTTGGGCGATATTACCCTGTCTATTATGTCCTTTCCAGTTACGATCCCCACGACCCTGTGATTGTCGTCGATAACGACCAGCCTGTCTATTCCGTGATTTCTCATCATCGCTAAAGCCTTGGCAGCACTCTCCCTCTCGTTTATTGTTATAACTTCGGGATTCATTACATCTCTTGCCTTTACGTTCTCAAATTCGCTCTTTACTGCGTTCAGGAAGTCGTTGATGTATATTGCTCCGTACTTACCGTCAGTTTCCACGAGCACGAAGGGTGTGGAATCCTCAATAAACCTCCTCGCGACGCACTCGATCGTCAACTCTTCCAGTTTTAAAATTCCGGTTTTAATCATGAAATTTTTTATCTTTGTTTCATGCGGGTTTACCATTACGCAACCTCTCATCAGGTCTCTTTCCCTGATCACTCCAACTATTTCTTCACCCTCTTTAACCAGTATCGCACCCTTTTTTCCACCTTCAAGCATGGAGATTGCTTTTGAAATCGTTTCTTCTGCGTCGATAACATCGTAGTCGTACTTAACAAGAGACTTCAGTTCTGCATTTTCCACGTTCACCACCTCCTCAAATTACCGTTTAAATTACCTGATCGAAGTCCACAAAGTCGTCGGGCAGTTCATCTTTATAAGCTTCATCCAGCACGCTCTCGTCTATATATATCGGGGCTCCCAGCCTGACTGCCACAGCTATGCTATCGCTCGGCCTCGCATCTATTTCGATTTCTCTGTCCCCTCTTCTCAAAATCAGACGGGCGTAAAAAGTGTTGTCAACGAGATCGTCGATAACTATTTTCTCAACCTTTGCATCCAGTCTTCTTATCACCTCCACGAGCAGGTCGTGAGTCATGGGGCGTGGAGGTATTTCGTTCTTCAACGCCGAGTGAATGGCAACAGCCTCTGAAATACCTATGTATATCGGGAGTATTCTTCCATCTTCAGCCCTTAAAACAACAACAGGTGTAATGCCAAAAACACCGGGTGCTGCGTAAACTCCAAACACTTCAGCAACAAGTCCCATATATGTTGAAACTAAAAGTGAGGAGTATTAATACTTTGCCTCAACTCTTCTGTTTTTGGGTACAAAGTTTTTTATCCTTCCATTTCCTGCTGCTTTTCCGCATCCTACGGAAAATTTTCTCCACCTGAGCAGAACGTAGCGACACCCTTTGAGTTTTGACTCATCAGCCTCTATATCCTCTCCGGCCATCCAGCTCAACGCTTCGCCGTCGCTCAGCTCAGCAGTGCACCTCTCCGCACTCTTTATCAGAGCGCAGCCGTCCAGACTCAGCCTTACGCCGTCTCTCTCGATTCTGCCAAAATAAATTCCGGACTGAACGAGGTACTTTTTCAGGAAGTCCGGCAATTCATACTTATACGCGTAGATCTTTCCCTTTCCACCCTCGTAGAATTTCAGCTCTACCTCAACTTCAAACTGCTCTTTGAGCTTCTCTTTAACGTACTTCGTTACGTCCCGCCTGAATTTCACCAAACCACCTTACAGCGGCTTTACTATTTTTGCGACGAAAAACCCCTCAGTATCGTTGCACTGCGGGTGTATTCTCAGGCACTTTTTCACTTCGTCAGTGTATTCTCTGCCCTCGAACTCCGTTACCGGTTTGACACCTTTCGCAACTCTGACTTTCTCAACTTCGGCATCCGTATTGGAAAGTAGGTGGTCAACGACCTCCTCGTTCTCTAACGGGTCGAGAGTGCAGGTCGAGTAAACGAGAGTCCCCCCTCTTTTAAGTGTTTCATAGGCTGCAAGTATGAGCTGTTTCTGAAGTTTTGACAGGGACTGAACTTCTCTCAGACTCCACACCTTTGCGTACCTGTAATTTTTTCTCGCCATTCCAACATTGCTGCACGGGGCGTCGAGCAGAACGTAATCGAAAACCTCTGGGTACTTTCTAAACCTTCTACCATCGCACATCGTTACGTGAGCTATTGCCGAGCACCTCTGAAGGTTGGATATGAGTATGTTTATCCTCGAATACTTGACGTCGTTAGCAACTATCAGAGCGTCGTTTTCAACATACTGAGCTATTTGAGTCGTTTTTGCACCGGGAGCGGCAGCCACGTCGAGAATGCTGCTTTCAGCTTTAACCCCTAAAACGACCGAGGGTATCATGGATGACGCTTCCTGAAAAAATATCAGACCGAGCTGGTGTTCGATGGATGATCCTGAAATGCTGACTTCATCTCCGACAAAGTAACCCTCCCTACACCACGGAACTGGTGTAAATACGTCTCCGTAGTTTTCCTTCAGCAAGTTGAGTACGTCTTTGAGCTCGCCTTTCAGGGTGTTGATTCTTACACTCTGTCTCAGCGGTTTTGCCATGTACTCCCAGAACTCGTCGCTGTCATCTACCTCTGAGTACCTCCTGTAGAACTGTTCGTTCAGGTTTTTGAACAGCTCCCTCGGATTTTCGAATTCTTTCCTGAATTCTGTTTTATCCGTTCTTTCTTCTGTTTCGCTTTCCACCATTAAACTGCTTTCATCCCGGGAGGTCATAAACTTAGCCCTCGAAACACCTGTATCTGTCAGCATTGAGCGCATCGAATGTTTACAACCGTTTACAAAAACGTTCACACTTGAGTAATTTTATATAATCCTCAGTAACAGTGTTTTCTGGATGCCCGAAAAACTCGTGATTGCAGTTGACAGAGACGACGACCTCGGCAGGAAAACCGGTATACAGTCTCCTGTTATCGGCAGGAGAGCCAATATTGAAGCAGCCGTAAAATTAGCCCTGGCTGATCCCGAGGAATCCGACGTAAACACGATGTTCGGCGCCGTTAAGGTTTACGACATGCTGAAAGAGTCAGGAGAGAGCGTGGAAGTTGTTACAGTTTGTGGTGATGAGAGAGTTGGAGTGATCTCGGACTCAAAAATAGCCGAACAGCTTGACTGGCTGAAGGATAACCTGAAAGCCAAGAAAGCTGTGGTCGTAAGCGATGGTGGAGAGGACGAGTACATAATGCCCCTCATATCGAGTCGCTTCAAGATAGATGCTGTCAACAGAATAATCGTCAGGCAGAGCAGAACGCTTGAAGGCACGTACTTCCTGATAAAAAAGATGCTTGATGATCCGAAAATAGCCAGAATGACGTTAACCCCCCTCGGAATCATTTTCATAGTTTACTCCGTGTTCCTCCTGGCACGTTATCCTGAGTGGGGGATGGGTGCAATTATACTCACTGTAGGTTTTTACTTTCTGATAAAAGCCTACGGTTTTGAGGATGTAGTTGAGGAGTACTTCTCAACGCTCAAAAAGGCTCTGCTCGAGGGGAGGTTATCTTTCGTAGCTTACGTTGTTTCGTCAATTCTCATACTGATCGGTTCAGTTCAGGGAATAAATATGGTCTGGAGTCTGTACAACAGCAAAACAGTTCCTGGCTTAATAGTTCTCGTTACGGCGTTTATATACGGTTCCGTCTGGTGGATAGTTTCCGGGGGAATAGCAGCAGCTCTTGGAAAGGTATTCGATAACTTAGTTGAAAGAAAGCCCGTTAAAAAGCAGGTGATGATTCCATTCATGCTCATCGCTGCTGGACTCGTGCTGTGGGGTGCGAGCGTTTTCATACTTTCCACCGCTTCAGAGATAAACCTTAAGTACTCTTCCCTGCAGTACCTGCTCTACTCGATAATAGGTGCCGTGCTGATAGCTGTCTTTGCCTTAATGGTAATGAAAGCAACTCCTACAAAATAACCAAACTTTTTTTATAATATCTCCAGTACGCTTCCCGTGCAAAAAAGCGAAAGCGAATTCAGGCTCGAAAAACCTGAAGTGTCTGTAATATTCGCTGCTTACAGGAATGCAGGACACATAGAAGACAATTACCTGAGGCTTAAAAGAAGTAGGGTAAAATGTGAATTTATTGTTGCTGCAGACGAGCCTGATCCAACTCTTGAGTTCCTGCTAAGAAAGTACTCCTTCAGAGTCAGCCTCAGTTACAGGAGAAGGGGCAAGTGGAGGGCTTTGAACGACGCTGCAAATATTGCGGAGGGCAGGTATTTGCTTTTCATAGACTCCGATACAAAACTGCTCTCAAAAATAGAGGACATAGTCAGAGCTCTGGAGAGCTACGATGCCGTTGAGATAAGAAAGGAAATCAACGGAAAAAACGTACTCGAAAAACTCGTAAACATAGACTACCTGAACATGTTTGCAGTGGCAAAGCTGTCTGAAAAGCTGAAATCCTGTCTGGGTATTAACGGAGCAGCTTTCGCAATAAGAAAGGACGTGTTTTTTTCCCTGAACGGGTTCAGAAACGTCGTTAACGAAGACACCGATCTGGGATTGAGGCTCGGATTGAGCGGTTTCAGTTTTGGAACTGCTGGGAGAGCAGAAACTAAAAGTCCCGGAACTTTCAGAGAGTGGATTATCCAGAGGGAGAGGTGGGCTACGGGTGGAGCTCAGGCACTGCTCAACTGTTTACCGGAGCTGATAAAAAAACCTGTACTGTGGATACCGGCTCTGTACTTAATATTCCCGGCAATCGTGGCTTTCACTCTGAACGACCTCATGAGCGGTAGCATACTGACAAAGATAATTTACTTCATACTGCCATTAATTCTGGCTTTACCGCCGAAAATTCTCTTTTTCGTTCTGTTTTTACTATTTCAGGAGAGGATGCTAAAAAACGCAATCGTGGGAATTGTAACCTTTATCGTCTGGGTTGCAGTGGAGGTATTTACGGCCAGAAAACTGAAGTGGAGTATAAACTACGCACTCCTGCCGGTTTTTTACTTCTTCTACTCTCCAGCCTGGCTCATAATTTCCTTCGTTGCTCTGATTAGAGTTTCTATACTGAAAATAGCCAGAAAGAGCGTTAAAGTCAGCAACTGGAACCCTTGATGCCGTTAGTGATTTGCGTTCCTGACTTTTCTGGCTTCTTTCAGTTCCTCTAAGAGCAGGCACGCCTGACATATTCTGGAGGGAGTTGGTTCTCCACACCTCTCGCACTCTTTCAGGTCTATCTGGGGAAACATTTCCTTCAGGCACGGGATTAGCGTTTCGAAACTCCTCATTACGGAGTACTTTCTTCCCGGATAGGCGTTTTCGAATTCGTAGAGAAAGTCTCTCACCATTGCTCTCACAGGAAAGTGGCTGTACGGGCACTCGTTCATGTCCACAGGCAGAGAGTTTATCAGACAGTAAATCAGCACCTCTTTTTCGTAAACCTCTCTGAAGGGTTTTATCCTCATCACCAGCCCTTTCTGAACTCTTTGCGGCACGAGTCTGGCAAGCCTCTCTATGTCAGATTGCAGGAAGTTCAGAAGTATCGTCTGGGTTTCATCGTCGAGGTTGTGAGCGGTAGCAAGTTTGTTTGCTCCCATCTCTCTCGCAGTCCTGTTCAGCAGGTACTTTCTGAACACGCCGCAGTAAGTGCATGGTTTTTTGTCTCCAAGTTTTACCATTTCGTCAAGCGTCATTCCAAAGTTATCCCTGAAAGAGACGACGACATGGTCAATTCCAAGCTCTTTCGTTACCTTTTTTGCTATTTTTACAGTTGGAGGTCTGTAGCCTTCAATTCCCTCGTCCACCGTGATTGCGAAGAATTCCAGATCCTTTCTCTCACCGTAGAGCTTTACGAGCAGGTGGGTTAACGCTACGCTGTCCTTTCCACCGCTTAAGGCTATTGCTATCTTGTCTCCACTTTTCACCATGCTGTACTTCTTTATGGCGTAGCGCACCCGCTTTTCGAAGTCGTAGAGAAAGTGCTTTTTACAGAGGTGTCTGCCTGAGTGTCTCTGGTAGTATATTGCCCTCCTCCTGCAGTGGGAGCACCTCAGGTATTCCGTACTTCCCGTATCTCCCGTAGTTTTTGACACGGCAGGAGGTTGTGGATGAAGTTAAAAAGAGTTTTCCGGTAACGGGTTAAGCTTTTCGGGTTGCTGCCAGAAGAATCCAGATTAGCGGGCCGGGAGGGATTTGAACCCCCGACCGGCGGATTAAGAGTCCGCTGCTCTTCCTGGCTAAGCTACCGGCCCTTTTGCGAAACACTACTGCAGAATTCTGCTGAGAGTTTCGCTATTTAAAACTTGTCCTGAGCACTTTGTAACTGACGACTGAGTGTACATCTTCATACGATCTTCTTTAATCCAATGTTAATGTTTAAAAAACTTTGAAATTGCTAACTTGACGCTTTCAAGTGTTAAAAATATTAAAAAATTAAAACCAAAACCGAGTTATTTTGATAGAAATATCCTTAACTTCTCCGGATCGTACTTCCAGTCCTTTGGCAGAACCCCTTTCTCCTTGTAGTAATTTGAGAGTCTCCAGATTTTGGCTTCAATCAACTGCAGTCCCCTGATGTTGTGATAATCCTTTCTGTGAACTGCCGTGTGCTTTCTGAGGTTTATGGCCTTCTTTATAAGCGCTTTCAAATCCTCCGGTAAAGTCATTTCAACTCCACTTTCTCTTAGAATCTGCTGCAATCTTTTACCGGTAACCTGTCTGACCGAAGGAATACCGTATCTGTCTCTCAGAATCATTCCAATCATGCTCGGTTCGTATCCTTCCGAGTAAAGTTCCACTACCTTTTTCTTTACGTCTTCAGCACTCATTTCAACCCATTCCGGAGGAGAGTCCCTGTATATCCTCTTCGATCCTGAACTTCCCCTTCTCCTTGCGTGCATTCTCGCCATGATTAAACCCCCGCTAAAGGATCAGCATAAGCTATGCATGCCGTGCAGAGATAGAATATATACTTTTCCGCTAATCGTATTCCCTCCACGTTTTGCCGCACTTTGTGCACCTGAAAAACCTCACCTCGCTCTCATCCGCAGCCCTGAGCTGTCTCAACCACCAGTACGCTTCTCTGTTCCCACACGCAGGGCACACAACGTTGGTCGTTGGCAGAGTTTTCAGGTTTTCCCCTTCTATCACCGGAACTTCCTCCCTGTTCTTCTTTTCCACCACAACCTCGGTCTTTTCGCTCTCCTCCTCAGCTTTCATCTCGTATCCGCACTTCCTGCAGACGAGCTTATCGCCCTGATATATCATTATACTTTTACACTTCGGGCAGAATTCCACTCTGCATCGCCTCCCTGAGCATTTCAGAATGATCAAACGCGAGATCCAACTTCAAAGCCTCCTCAACGTCAACCAGAACAACATCACCTGCGTCGTCTCCAGCTTTAAGCTTTCCCCCTTCTGGCGTGGCGAGGAAGCATATGGAAACGAAGTGACCTCTCGGGTCTCTGTCCGGTCTGGAGAAAACTCCAACTATTTTCTCAGGCTTGCAGATCAGCCCGGTTTCTTCTCTTAACTCTCTGACTAAAGCGTCCTCAACGCTCTCTCCGTACTCAACTATACCGCCGGGTAGGGCGAGCTTACCCCTGTATGGTTCGTTTTTTCTCCTTATCAGGACTATCTTCCCTTTATACAGTATTATCCCGTCAACAGTTAAGGTTATGCACTTCATGGTACCTAAACATCCAGTTTTTCGATTAATTTTTTCCACCTGCCAAGCTTCGAGTTTAAAGTTTCGAAAGCCCACTTGACATCTCCCACTCTCGAAACGGAGTGGCTGTCGCTTCCAACGGAGTATACGAGTTTTTTAGCTTCCTTTCCAAGCAGATCCAGTATTTCCGGAGGTGGGGCTCTGTGAGCTGTGTTAAACTCAAGAGCTATTTCGTTCTCTCTCAGAACGTCCAGAACTTCCAGATCGAGTTCGCACGGTTCATCGTACGTGTTGAAAATTGAGGAACGGTAATGCCCGAGAACGTTGAACTCGCAGTTTTTAACGCACCTGATTATTCTTTTGCAGTACTCCTCTGCAGGCAGGCACTCGTGGATTGATGCTATTACAAGCTCGAACTCGTGTTCAGGCATGGTTATGTTACCCTCAGCATCGATTCCACATTCTACAGCGTCAAGAATTCTGATTCCGTACTTATCCTGAGAGGGGACGATCTCGCTTTTTCTTCTCTTAGCCTTTCTCCTGTCGAGGCCAAGCGGATGTTCCGAGGAGTGGTCAGCTATTGCAATTACCTCAAGGTTTCTCTCCTTGGCCTTTCTGGCTATAGTTTCAATACTGCCCTCCCCATCTGAATACATGGAGTGAATGTGAAGGTCAAACACATCTGATGTTTCGATATCAGGATATAAATATATATTCCCGAATCAGTCCTGTCAAACAGCCGAAACTGAAATCCTGAAAAATTAAAAATTAAAAACTTATTAAAAGCAGCCGAAAAGCGCTTGCATGGCTGTTAGCGAGCTGTGCATAGGTGGAGTTGTTCTGAAAGACAACAAAATACTGCTTGTAAGGAGGGGGCACAAACCTGCAAGGGGTTTCTGGTCAATTCCCGGAGGAAGGGTTGAGCATGGAGAAACGTTAGAGAAAGCTGTAAAAAGGGAAATGTTGGAAGAGTGCTGTGTAGACGTTGAAGTTGGTGATGTCGTTTGCGTGGCAGAGGTTATAAGGGAAGGAAAGCACTACGTAATCGTTGACTTTATGGCCGAAGTCAAAAATAGCAGGAATCTGTCAGCTGGAGGAGATGCAGTTGATGTGCGCTGGTTTGAGCTTGAGGATGCCGCCAGCAGAAGCGATGTTGTTGACAGTGCAAGAGAGCTGTGTAAAATACTGCTTGAAAAGAGAAAGAGATTGAGATGCCCCTACATTAAAGAGATGTTTGAAAAACCATAATTCTGAGGGTTTAAAGAATCCAGAAGTTTATGGAATTTATAGTCTTGAGAAATTTATAAATTGTATTAATTTAAATTAAAGAACTCTCATCACAGATTCCATCACTATTCCTCTATCTGAAAGATCATATCTAAGTATTATCTTGGGTACTATAGCTCTTTTTAACTTTATAAACTTCAACCTCCTCTGCACTTCGTTTTCCATTTCTTTTATTGTCATCTCCATAACAGCATCTGCAATGTGTTTGACCGTTGTTTCTACTTTTGAATCGAGCATACCCTTCGTCATGAGTACAAGAAAAACTGACTTATCTCTCTTAGCGTAGTGAGAAAAATCCTCAACAAGCTGTATTACATCCTTACTCGGGTAGTGAAGGAAAAAGTAAGTTAGATTGTTTATGACCACTCTGTCAAAATTTTGTGTGTTCAGGGTGTTTCTCAGGGCATTAAATGGATCGTACCTTTTTTTTAAACACTCCTTAATTTTTGCAGGTGTAAAAATTCTTCCAGAAACGAAATCTAAGAATTTTACGTTGGTTTTAACTTTTTCCGCATCACTACCGGCCATTTCTATCAAATCTTTCAGAATGTACTCGGCAGGTTCGTCAGTCGTTACGTAGAGAACTTTTTCGCCAGACTTCACACCTTCAACCGTAAAGTGGTATGTGAGAATCTCCCCTCCTGCTCCCGGATCTTCGAGAACCAGAACAACGCTGCTTTCAGGTATGCCGCCTCTGAGCTGACCATCTATTGTGACAACACCGGTTTTAAAACTTCTCATAGCGGTCAACTAAAGTCTCACGCAACTTATAAATCCTTTACCAATTTAACTGTAAACCATGATCAAGTTTGATGAAAGGGGACTCGTTCCGGTAGTGGTGCAGGATGCTGATACGAAAGAAGTGCTCATGCTCGCTTACGCTAACGAGGAGGCTTTAAAAAAGACAGTAGAGACTGGTTACGCTCACTACTGGAGCAGGAGCAGGCAGAAACTCTGGAAAAAAGGAGAAACCTCCGGGAACCTGCAGAAAGTTGTGGAGGTAAGAGTTGACTGCGACTGCGACGCTGTACTGTACATAGTCAAACAGAAGGGCAACGCCTGTCACACGGGAAACTACACCTGTTTTTTCAGGAAGTTTAGCTGGGACTGTGAAAAAATGTGAAACTGGTACAAAGGTGGTGTGATGAAGTACGTTACTGACACGAGCGTACTCATAGATGGTAGAATTTCCCAGATGCTCGAAAGAGGAGATTTTGAGGAGGGGAGCGTTATAATAGTTCCCGAAGCAGCGATAGCTGAGCTTGAGGCTCAGGCCAATAAGGGGAAGCTAACCGGAATTCAGGGGCTGGAGGAGGTTGCAAGGATAAGAGAGATCTGCAAGACAAAGGGTATATCTCTGCTGTTTCTCGGAGAAAGACCGAATCCGGAGCAGATAAAACTGGCAAAAGCAGGAGAAATAGACGCAATAATAAGAAAAGTCGCTGAGGACGAAGATGCTGTCCTGATTACGAGCGACAGAGTTCAGTACACAGTGGCTCTCGCCAAGGGTATTAAAGCGATTTACGTAAGGCAGGAAAGGATAAAGCCGGAGGATACCATAATAATGAGCTTTTTCACTGAGGATACGGCCAGCGTTCACCTGAGAGAGGGTGTAAAACCGTACGCCAAGAGGGGTAGAGTTGGTCAGCTGAAGCTCGTGGAGATCGGAGAAGACCCCATGACCATGCATGACCTGCAGGAAATAGCTCACGAAATCCTTGAAGCTGCGAGGCAGGATGAGGAGAGCACTATAGAAATAGAG
Organism: Archaeoglobaceae archaeon; assembly: GCA_015520485.1. Taxonomy (GTDB): domain Archaea; phylum Halobacteriota; class Archaeoglobi; order Archaeoglobales; family Archaeoglobaceae; genus WAPX01. The sequence continues at coordinate 14,090 of WAPX01000008.1, read as the reverse complement.
AGAGAGGGCGTTACCGTGGTTCAGCTCAGAGACCTGAGAATAGCAATAGCTGAAAAGCCTTTTGCGGATAGAATGGAAATAACGGCAGTCAGACCCGTCGTCAAGCTGAGCATAGACGATTACGGTTTGAGTGAAGAACTCAAAAAGAGGTTTGTGGAGAGGCAGAGAGGAATTCTGATAGCAGGTCCACCGGGAGCAGGAAAATCAACCTTTGCTGCGAGTGTTGCAGATTACCTAATGGACAGAGGTTACATAGTCAAAACCATGGAAAGCCCGAGAGACTTAATGGTCAGAGACGAGATAACGCAGTACGCACCGCTGGAAGGAGACATGAGGCTGACCGCAGATGTGCTGTTACTCGTAAGGCCTGATTACACGATATACGACGAGCTCAGGAGGTCTGAAGACTTTCAGGTGTTTGCAGACATGCGCTTAGCTGGAGTGGGCATGATAGGAGTCACACACGCTACAAGAGCCATAGACGCAGTTCAGAGAATGATAGGCAGAGTTGAGCTCGGTATGATACCTCAGGTCGTGGACACAGTCATATTCATAGATTCTGGCAGAGTCGAGCGGGTTTACGAGCTCAGGTTTACAGTTAAAGTGCCTCACGGAATGTTTGAGGCTGACCTCGCAAGGCCGGTCATAGAAGTTATCGACTTCGAGAGCAAAGAAGTTGAGTACGAGATATACACGTACGGCGAGCAGGTAGTTGTAATGCCCATAAAAATGGACGCCGGAGAAGCAGAGAAAATAAAAAAGAACGTGGAAAGAGCTGTAAGTCCTTACGTTTCGAATTACGAAGTTGAAGTTTTGAGCAGTAACAGGGCTGTAATCAAAGTTCCTCCAGATGAAATACCACCGCTGCTCGGAAAGAAGGGTAGAAGAATAAAGAAGATTGAAGACAGCCTGAAAATGAGTATCGATGTCCAGCCGATGGAGGAAAAGATTCCGGTGGTTGTGGAGGAGAGCAAAAAACACTGGATTTTGCACGTGGAAGGGCTTGAGGGCAGAAGAGTGAGCGTTTACGCGGGAGACGAATACCTGTTCACAGCATCAGTTGGCAGGAAGGGCACAATAAAAGTTAGAAAAGATAGAGAAGCTGGAAAAATAATAAAATCTGCTCTCTCAAAGGGAGAAAGCATATATGTGAGGTGCTAGCTTAATCTATTTTCACATCTCTTTTTACCACCATAACCGGTACTTTCGCTTTTCTGACAACCCCCTCTGAAACCGAACCGAGCAAAACCTCTTCAAAGTTGCTTCTACCGTGTGAACCGATAACTATTACAGAAACGTTCTCCTCTTCTGCGGTTTTGAGAATCAGCTTTACAGGATTTCCGTATTTAACCAGCGTTTTCACGTCAGCACAGTCTGCCCTTAACTCTTCAGCCAGCTTCTCGAGTTTTTCCTCAGCCTCACGTGTTAGTCTTTCCTTAAACTCCTTCTCAAATTCTAAGGCTGTTTCTCCAAACCAGGCAACTCCTTGAGCCATACTTTCCACTCTTTTCCTGTTGACGACATGGAGTATAATCGCTTTTTTAGAGATTCCACTCCTGCACAATGCCTTTACGTATTCGAAAGTCTTGGTGGAACAATCCGAAAAGTCTGTTGGATGCAATATACTATCAAGCATGAGTTCTGTTACACCTCAAACTAAATAAGTTTTACTAATTTAAATTTTAAACTAATTCGATACCGGATGCGATTTTTCAGATTAAAACACAGTACAATGTTTAAATTAATTAATTAAAAATTTAGTTACCGAATTAATAATTTAGAAGGTAAATAAAGTGATATGAGAAACGTTAATATTTTCCTTGCTGAACTTCGAGAGTACAATGCATGATTGTATAGAACTGCAGGGGTAGAGTGCAATGATAATCGTGGGCTGCTGTGGTTTCTGCACCTCGATGGACAAGTACTTCAGGAAGTATAAAGCCATTGAAGTGCAAAAAACGTTTTACAAACCTCCAAAGGTAGAGACTGCGAAGAGGTGGAAAGAGAAAGCTCTGGCAATCAATTCGGACTTCGAATTCACGATTAAAGCATGGCAGGTGATAACACACCCGCCGAGCAGTCCAACGTACAGAAAGGCAGGGTTAAACTATTCGGGTGTAAACTGTGGATACTTCAGACTCAGCGAGGCAGTAATAGAGGCGTGGGAAAAGACGAGAGAGATCGCAGACGCGCTCAGAGCAAAAATCATAGTTTTTCAAACGCCCCCTTCTTTCAGGGAGACTGAAGAAAACTCGGAGAGAGTGGTGCAGTTCTTTTCCACTATCGGTAGTTTGAACTACACTTTTGTCTGGGAGCCGAGAGGGTGGAGTCCGGAGGGAGTTAGAAGAGTCTGCGAGAGAGCAAATCTCGTTCACTGCGTCGATCCCTTCGCCGAAAATCCGGCGCTAGAGAGAGATGTTTCTTATTTCAGGCTTCACGGCTACGGTTTAAACTGCAGAGAAGGCAAGTACGGCAGGTTGAACTACAAACACGTTTACGATGACAGAGAGTTAGAGTGGTTAAAGGATTACGTTACGAAGATTGGCTCAGAAAGAACGTACGTGATGTTCAATAACACAACGATGTGCAGGGACGCTGAAAGGTTTGAAAAACTGCTAAAAAATTTGAAAGGCTAATTAGAATAAAACCATCAGGATATAACTATTTTTTCCACTCCGTCAACCTTGAGGAACTCATCGACGAGTCTGCCTGGAATTTTCGAATCGGTAACCACCGTCAGCTTTGATTCGACGCTTATTTCCGGATCCTCTCCAAGAATGTACCTGATCGATATGTTCTCTCTCGCAAGGATTCCCGTTATGGCGGCGACTATGCCAACCTTCTGGCTTTCAGCGTAAACTTCCAGAACCCCGCAGCCCATTATCCTCGCAACCTCTGTTATGTTTGCCACCGGTTTCAGGGAAGAGAAAACCTGTTTCAGCTCCTTATCGCTCTCTATGTTCTGAATTGCTGAAATCACGACCTTTCTGTCCACGCCCACAGCTTCGGCAATTTTTGCAGGCACAAGCTCTATATTATCGCAGTAAGCTTTTCCGTTCCTGATACTTATTCCAAGTCTGAGAAACTCCTTGGCAACGGCAATCTGGGATGGGTACCTCTCAAACTTTTCGACAATTTTACCCCACATTGGTCTGGCTTTAAATTTTAAAGGAATAAAATCTTTTTCTGATATGTGGTTTTTAATGACGATGGGTCAGGAAAGCGATGGCCTTAACAAAATGCGGGATAGAGTGAGCAGGTTTCTGAGTGGGCTACTCAGGCATTTCCCCGATAAATTCGGTCTCAGGCTGGACAGATACGGGTGGGTGGAGCTGGAAAAAGTTGCAAGAGTTGTAGGCGAAAGGTATCGCCTGAGCAGCGAAGAGTCGATGCGAATAATAAAAGAAACCGTTGAGAGAGATCCAAAGGGAAGATTTGAGCTGGCAGACGGCAGGATAAGAGCGAGGTACGGGCACAGCGTGAAAGTTGACGTTAACTGGAGTGAAGGAGGAGAGATACCACCCGTGCTCTATCACGGAACGAGCAGAAAGGCTGTGAAATCCATACTTGAAAAAGGTTTACTGCCAATGAAACGCAGAGAAGTCCACCTCTGCGAAAACGTATCCGATGCTGTAACGGTTGGCAGAAGGTACGATAAATGTCCAGTGGTTCTGAAGATAAACGCCGGGAAGATGCTCAAAGACGGATACACCATACGGAGGAAGGGTAAAGTCCTAACAACGGATTACGTGCCTCCTGAGTACATAAGTGTGTACAGGTAGCTTATACCTGATGAGCTAATATTGTAGCCAGTCAGCTCGGTTTAAAGTAAAATTTGTTGCACTGTGTTGATGTGGGAGTGAGCTGTTATTTTGACGCAGTCTATGCTGATATTCTCCCTACAGATCTTTAAAAAATGGTTGTGATCCAACTAACTAAAAATAAGAAAAACACTTAAATTTAGAACATCAAATTTAATGCGTGTCAAGAGCAGGTATTTTAATATGGTTTGAAGTAATACCTTTAACGTTTTTTGCATCCCTCCTGACTGAAATTTTTGTGGCATTGATGATTTCCGCAGGCAAAAATCTGAATTCTTCTAAAGTCGTTAGGGGTGTTTTTACAGCAGTATTTTTATCTTACTTTGCAATAGTTTTAATAGTGGTAAAATTTCCAAACGTCAGTCCACTAGTTTTTTACTTCGTCATACTACTCCCGGAAATAATTTTTGAAGGTGCTGTAATAGCCTTAGTAAGCGACTTGGACAGTCTAACTGCAACAGGAATAAGTGCTGTTTGCAATTTTTGCTCTTTTCTTGCAAGTGTGGCCGTTCTGAAGTTTCTTGGTTTTTAAGTTCCTGTTTAATTTCTATTTTAAATTTTAACTCTTTTCCAGCCGCACTGCTACCAGAATCCACCTGAAATCAGGTGTCTTATCCTGTCTGCTGTGCTTGTCCTCTCTTTTTTCAGCAGCAGCATGTGGTATCCCTCTTCATCCTTTCCAAGGTATTCGAAGTCCGCTCTAGTCAATTTTTTCGTGTGTGCGATGAATAAATTCATGACTTCCTCGCTTCTGAATCTCAGTTTTGCTTTTTCGAACAGCTTCCCCACTTCAATCACTTCGTTTATGCTGTCCAGAACTCCATTTACTATGGCTTTTCCGAGTCTCAAACACCTTTCGTTCTTCATTTCATCCCTGATATCGAGTTCGTAGCTCTGAAATCCCTCTCTCACGGCTCTTGTCAGCATGAAGTCCCTGCCCACGTCGTTGAAGTACCTGAAAGCGTAGTTCAGGTCGGAGCAGTTGCAGTAGCACGTTGTGTACTTCACGGGCGGTTTGCTCATGTTAACGTCCTTCATCACAATACCCTCTCTTCCCTCCCCGTCGAGTTTACGAATAACTCTGAAAGCGTTATCCATGAGCTCGTCTCCACTCCATATACCGAAAACCTCCGCAAGCTTGAAACCGTACTCTTCTGCGATTTCAATTTTCCTTTCAACGTTCAGAGCTTCATTCGTTCTGGTGTTTCTTACGTCAAATAAATAAAAATTTAATCTCTTTCCATAAATTTCTTTTTGAACATGAGGGGATTCGAGCCCTGCAGCTTCACAGCAAAGCATATACTCGGGATAGTCTTTGAAGAACTCTCTGTTTATAATTTCTCTCGCTCTTTCAGTCGTGTACGGGCACACGTATCCTTTTCTCGTTATCGCGTAAATTTCCTTTCCTATTTTTATTATTCTCACGTTGTATCCGTTAATCTTTTCTTCAACAGCCACGTCACAGCTCTCGAAGTGTTTTTTCACGCATTCTCCGAGAATCAGAGCTCTCTTTATTTTTGGGAACCCCCTCGCCAGATAGCTCCTGCCGTTAGAAAGGGCAATAAAAGTACCTTCTTCATACTTGCCAAATTTCTTTTCTAACAAATACGCTTCGTCAATATCAGAAAAAAATTTGTGAGGTATGAAAGCGGGTTTTAAAATGCTTCTTCTGTACAGCCTTCTGGCTGCAGGTTCTGAGAGCGATAAAGCCTCTGCCACGAGTTTCATTCTCACCTTACCTCGATCTGTACAGGAATTTTATCATGTCTTGCTCCGTAATTATTCCTTCAAGCCTTCCATCGCTCACGACCAGAGCACAGCCAACCCTTCTAGAAAGCATCTTTCTCGCAACCTCACACATTGCTTCGTCTGGTGAAACTGTAAGGGGGGATACATATCCTGAAGAAGTTGAAGAGAGTATGGATGAAACCGGCTGGGATAGAACATCGTTAGCGTTCCCGGTTACAAGTGCTTTAAAAGCTTCTCCGCTGAAATACCTCACTATTGTGGGTGTGTTTAACCATCCTATCAGCAATCCATCCTCGATTATGGGTAATCTTCGTATCTTTCTGGAAATCATGATTTTCATTGCTTCAGCTATACTCAGAGTTGGCTTTGCTGTTATAACGCTTTTAGTCATGTAACCCGAAACTTTCCCTTGCAAATCACACATCCCGGCCATGTAGCGGAGGTAATCTCTCTCTGTAACTATGCCGACGACTCTGTTCTCCTCATCAACAATGGGGCATCCGCCAACCCCCCTGCTGAGCATGAGTTCAAGCCCGTCGTTCAGGTCGTCCGTGTAGGATAAAGTTAAAACATCTCTTTCCATTATCTCCCTTACGTCCTCGTTTATTGCAGCGAGCAAATTTCCTGAATACTTCCTTTCAATTATTCCGTACTTGTCTCCGCCTCCAAAAAAGTTTACTAAGTCGGTTGCAGTTATAATGCCTTCGAGCCTCCTCGTGCCGGGATCGGCTATGGGCAATCTTCTGAACCTGTACGTTTTCATTGTCTTTGTGGCAGCCATTATCGTTGTCGTTGGCGGAAGTGTTACGACGTCTGTGGTAGCTATATCCATTATGGTTCCGGGTTTCGGCTTCTTTAAACTCATCCACACACCTCTGTATCACAGTTAATGTTATGGTTATTAATAGATTCATTTTTAAGGATGGTGCTTAAAAGATGATACTTGAAATGTCTGACGTTTAAAGCCTTAGCCCATGTTTTATGCTAAAATGTGCTAAACGTTAAGGGACAGCTAAAATAGAAGTTGCAGTGTCAATCTTCAAAACTCTCCGCACAGTCCTCGCACAGCTTCATGCCGTTTACCTCAACAAGCCTTTCTGCAAAACGACCACACCTCTCGCATTTACCTCCAATGTCTTCGGGCAGAACTTCCAAGCTTCTCTCATCTAACAAACCAATAAGCTCGCTTATATCCATACTTATGTTCAGAATATCCGTATCTGTAACTATACCGACGAGTTTTCCATCATCTATGACGGGAAGTCTTCTTATGCCTTTTTTAATCATTATTCTCGTCGCTTCTCTGATTGATGTTGTGGGCAGTATCGTTATTACGGGACTGCTCATGATTTCGTACAGTTTGACTTCTGAAGGAGTTTTGTTTTTCGCCACAACTTTGCTCAGTATGTCTTTCTCCGTAACGATTCCCCTTGGTTCTCCTCCGTCAACTACGACTATGCTACCAACTCCAAATTTTATCATTTTTTTTGCTGCAGCGTGCAGAGACTCATCTGGTGCAGCTGTGCAAACTTCTCTCGTCATCACTTCTTTCGCTGGTATGTCGGCACGCATGGAGAACACCTTACAGGATTTTTTATTGAGTGGTTTTAAAGGTTTTTGGTGAAATGTGTTTGCGAGATAATTTTTAGCTGTCCAGTAAGTGCGGGAGAGTAAAAAAAGGAGAGTAAAAGTATTAATCAAAGAGTTTAAAAATGCAGTTATGAATAAGTGCAGAAGAAGTGCAGAGTTCAACAGGAAAACGAGGGAAACCGAAGTCAGCGTTAGCTTAAAGCTCGATGAAAGTGGTGATATTTCCATAGACACAGGTATTCCCTTTCTTGATCACATGCTCGAAAGTTTCGCCAAACACTCCAGATTGAGTTTGCGCATAAAAGCAAGGGGGGATCTGGAAGTTGACGAACACCACACGGTCGAAGATGTAGCGATAACTCTTGGTAAAGCTTTAGCTGCAGCTCTTGGAGACAGAAGGGGAATCAGAAGGTTTGGGAGTGCTGTAGTTCCCATGGACGATGCAGTAGCCATCTGTGGTGTTGATCTTAGCGGGAGAGGATACTTCAACTTTGAGGGAAAGACGGGTGATGTTAAGGGCGTTAGAGGAGAAAATTTTGAACACTTCTTCGACACCCTTTGCAGAAATTCGGGAATCAACGTTTATCTGAACGTCAGGGGTAAAAATTCTCACCACATCATGGAGTCTGCGTTTAAAGCGTTTGCATTAGCTTTCAGAGAGGCAAGAACGGTGGAGGGAGATGAAATACCGAGCACCAAGGGCAGTCTTGACTGAGTGACTGCCATGCCGGCTTTAATGGTGGCCGGAACTACGAGCAATGCTGGAAAGTCAGCGATGGTTACAGCTCTTTGCAGAATTTTGAGTAAAAAAGGTTACTCGGTTTCTCCATTCAAGGCACAGAACATGAGTCTGAATTCCTACGTGACGAAAGATGGAAAGGAGATAGCGATAGCTCAGGCAATTCAGGCTAAAGCAGCAGGAGTTGATCCAGATGAGAGAATGAACCCCATACTGCTAAAACCAAAGGGAAACTTCGTCTCCCAGCTCGTAATACTTGGAACAGCAGTTGGAGATGTAACGAGCGAGGAGTACTACAGCAGAATTCCAGAGTTGAGGGGGGTTGTTGAAAAAGCTTACGCGGAGCTTAAAGAAGAATTCGACGTGATAATCATTGAAGGAGCAGGGGGCGTAGCTGAAATAAACCTTTACGACAGAGATTTATCGAATACGGGGATGGCAAGGATAGCAAAACCCGCAATTCTGATAGTGGGTGATATAGACAGGGGTGGCGTTTTTGCCTCTCTTTACGGCTCTTATCTGCTCCTTCCGGAAGACGTTAAAAAAATGGTCAGGGGTTTCGTCATAAACAGGCTGAGGGGCAGGGCGGACATACTGGGAAGCGGTATTAAAAAACTGGAAAACCTGACCGGCATTGATGTGCTCGGCGTAATACCCTACGCAGAAAGCGTGTTTTCCGAGGACAGTCTGTGCTTGGACGAGTGGAATAAAGACGGACTGGTGGGTATACTGAAGCTGAACAAAATTTCAAACTTTACGGACTTCGAGCCGATAAGGAGAGTTTCCAGATTCGTCGAATTGAAAGATGAGCTGGATGGACTTGAAGTTTTAATAGTACCGGGAAGCAAAAACACGATTGAGGATCTGGAGCTTCTGAAGTTAACAGGAATGGATGAAAAAATTAAGAAATTTTCTAAGAACAACCCTGTAATCGGTATCTGCGGGGGATACCAGATGCTCGGAAAGAAGCTTGTGGATTACGGGGTTGAACACAGCAGGACAGTTGTTAAAGGACTGGGATTACTTGACGCTACAACGGAATTCAGGAATTACTCCAAAATCTGCAGAAAGGTGGAAAGAAAGGTGATAGGAAACGCGGCACTCCTCGACAAGATAAAGGGGGAAGTGGTTACGGGATACGAAATACACAAGGGCATCAGTTTTACTGGAGGAAACCCCGTATTCAAAAGCGGAAATGAGTTTGAAGGCTGTGCGAGTGATGACGGATTAATCTGGGGAACGTACACTCATGCCCTGTTCTGGAACGAGAATGTGGTTAAAGCTCTCTCAAAACACATTGGTGTCAAAATAGAGTACTCAGGCTTTGAAGATAAAATCGAAAACTTTGTTGAGGTAGTTGAAGAAAATCTAGATATCGAAAAAATACTGAACTGGCTGAGGTAACATTTTAGTATTTTTGTCTGATAGCTCTAACGTAAAACCTGAAAGCTTACAACTTCAAAGATAACTTTAACAGCGTGGTTACTCTTCTTTTTACTTTTATTAGCTCAGTTAGCCAGCATAACACCAAAACATTAATAAACTCCGAGCTCTGAAACCCAGAGGAACTCAGGCTCCCTTTACTTTGTAGTGGGAGCTTGAGTTTGTACAGTGATTGATCATTTAAAGGAGGTGAGTGCGTGACCTCAAGACGTGAGTTTCTAGTACTGCTTGCTACCAGCACAGCAGCAATCGCCACTGGTAAAGCAATGCAGACCTCTCCTACAGACGTTGACCTCTCAAAGTACAAGTGGTCCATGGTAGTACAGGTGGACAAGTGCACAGAGTGTATCAACAAGATGCTGGAGAAACAGGGCATTAAATTTGATAAGCTACCGCTCGACAAGCAAAACGAACTTTTGAGAAATATCCGCCCACCATGCGTTAAAGCCTGTGATCTGGCAAACAACGTTCCCAGAATGCCCAACAATCCGAGATTCGACTGCTATATGATTAGAATCATCGCCGCAAAAGCAACAGAAGATGCGAGCTGGCGTTTCTTCCCGCTGATGTGTCAGGAATGTGAACACCCGGCCTGCGTTGAAGTCTGTCCAACTAAAGCTTCTTACAAGAGACCTGATGGAATTGTTGTAATAGACCTGCACAGGTGCATAGGGTGCAGGTACTGCATGGTTGCCTGTCCGTTTAACGCGAGAACTTTTACGTTCATGGATCCTCTTGAGCACTTGGAAAAGATAAATCCAGAAGTGCCCATAAGAAAAGACGGAGTGCCGATGAAGTGTGAGTTCTGCAGGTGGCTCATAGACATGGAAAGGAGTGAGGGTGTTAAAAACCCGAAACCTGTATGCGTGCAGGTCTGCCCGTACAACGCTCTCGTTTTTGGCAACCTGAAAGACCCGAACTCAGAAGTTTCCAAGATTGTCAGGACATCGAAGGTTGTAAGGCTTAGAGCAGGGCTTGGAACGGATCCAAAAGTCTTTTACCATGACCTGTAAAGGAGGTGTAAGCGGTGATTGAGTTTAAAAAAATAGATGGAAGGTCCAACGGATACTGGCTTGTTTGTGGTATCTTTTTGGCTCTAACGATCTGGGGATTCTACGCATGGTACCTTGCACTTGTCTATGGACACTGTGTTATGGGGCTGAGTCAGAGAGTTCCGTGGGGATTTGGTACAGCAGCTATATGTTACACGATAGGTGCAAGCGCAGGATCGCTGATAGTCTCAGCTTTATCGGGTGTTTTCGGTAAAGAAGAGTTTAAGATCTTCTCAAGATCTGCCTGTGTCTTTGCGCTTGGAACAATTGTTGCTGCAATGTTATCCATTATGCAGGACATAGGCAATGTTGAAAATGCAATGAATGTCCTTCTGCACTACAACCCGACATCAGTCTTCTCGTGGAACTCGTTTCTGTACTCCAGCTACTTCGTGATAGGTTTCGTTTACCTGATGGCTCAGTTTGGTGAGAAGCGCAGAATAACCAAAGCTCTTGCAGTTCTGGCAGTTGCTTGGGCTGTTCTGGTTCACAGTGGTACTGGTGGTATCGTTGGTTTCGTCTACTCAACTGATCTGTACCACTCATCCCTGACGATACCGATGTTCATAGTTTCCGCTATAGTGAGCGGTCTCGGACTGCTCATACCAATGTGGATTTTGACGTTCAAGTGGACAAACAGGCCCCTTGACAGAAACCTGATGTGGTACCTGTCCAAGGTTATGGGTGCTCTGACAATACTGCTGCTCTACTGCTTTGCTGCAGAAGCACTTGATACAGCATATGTTCCCGGAAACTCCGGAGCGATACACATGGCACTTTTCAACTTCCGCTACCCGTACGCTTGGGTTTTTTGGGTGATACAGGTAGGAGGATGTTTACTTACAATACTGATACTGCTTACCCCGTGGGGTAAGACAGACTGGGGAATGGGCATTGCTGGATTCATAGTTGCTATAGCTGTTTACGGTGAAAGGTATACACTCATAACTCCGGGTCTTGGCTACCCGAAAGACTTGGTGCCGGGAATGATATTCAGGCCTTTCTGGATAGTTCCGTACTACCCGAGCTGGGTTGAGTACGCAGAAATCATAGGCCTGATGTCCATGGCCTGCCTTGTGTACTGCATAGGCCTGAAGATCTTCCAGATACTGCCTGAGAGAGGGGAGGTGGAAGAAGCATGAGCTTCGTTTATCTTAAACTGTTTGTTGCGGACGTTCTGCCGTACATAGCCGGAATAATATTCATAATTGGCACTTTGAACAGAATAATTAACTGGGCAAAGTCTCCTGTAGCACTCAAAATCCCGACCACATGTGGTCAGCAAAAAACGCTGCCTTTTATAAGAAGAACATGGGAGGACAGGTTCGACAGTCCGTACACGATGTTAGAAACGATAGGCAGGATGATTCTCGAAGTCTTCCTGTTCAGAAGTCTCTTCAGAAACACGAGATACTGGCTTGACAAACAGAGAGGTGTTGACACGAGGTGGCTCTGGCTTTTTGCTTTGGCATTCCATTACTCGCTGCTGATAATAGTTCTCAGACACCTCAGGTTTTTCACCAACCCGATTCCGGGGTTCCTCAGCTGGATTAACGTGCTGGACGGCCAGGTGGCAGTCGTTCCACCGCTCTACATAACAGGAATACTGGCTTTAGTGGCTCTGTTCTGGCTCTGGGCAAGGAGGGTACTGTGTTCAAGAGAGAGAAATATATCCTACCCGGCAGATCACCTGATACTTGCACTTGTTGCAGGCATTCTCATAACGGGAAATCTGATGAGATATATTTTCAAGGTTGACCTCTACGCAGTCAAAGAAGTTGCACTGGGAATTGTCAGCTTTCACCCGGTGAGTGCAGCAGTTGTTAACCAGATTGGTTGGATATTCTTCGTGCATCTCACGCTTGTGTGCGTTACTATAGCGTACCTTCCGTTCAGCAAAGTTATGCACTTCGCTGGGGTCTTCTTCAGCCCAACGAGGAATATGCCGAACGACAACAGGGCGCACATACACATCAACCCGTGGAACCCACCGTACCACGGCATAACTTGGGAGGAGTACTACCAGATGTACAAGGATCAGCTTGACGAAATTGCAGAAAACGGGTATAAGGTTAAACCGGAGGTGTGATTAATGGTTGAAGTTGAGAGAAATGGTGAATACGTTAAAGTCGAGCAGAGGTTTACGAGCTGGAAGGATTTACTCAAGCCAATTACGGAAAAGGACTTTAAACCCGGTTTTTACCACTATCCAATTTTAAAGAGAGATGCTGAAGAACTCGGAATTCCGTACAGAGACTGGGATCCACTTGAACCAGACTGGCACTTACCGGAAGGGTGGAAAGAGACGTTTTTAAACAAGTTCAAGGAGTTGCTCGAGAAACACAGGCAGTTCAAGGTCTTCATGGACATATGTGTCAGGTGTGGGGCCTGTGCAGACAAGTGCCACTACTACTTGGGCACTGGTGACCCGAAGAACATGCCTGTGGCGAGAGCTGAACTGCTGAGAAGCATATACAGAAGGTACTTCACCAAGGCAGGAAAGATATTTGGCAAGTGGGCCGGTGCGAGGGAGCTGACTGAGGATGTTATAAAAGAACTGTACTACTACCTCTACCAGTGTTCTCTTTGCAGGAGGTGTTCAGCGTTCTGCCCGTACGGTATTGACACGGCAGACATAGTCTGGAGAGGTAGAGAGATGTTGCAATCCATAGGAACAGTTCAGAGGTTCATGTACATCTCCATAGCAGCCTGTGCAAGAACTGGAAACCATCTCGGTCTTCTGCCCGGAGGTATGGCTGGCTCTCTAAGGAATGCAGCTGAGGATATCTACGATATCACAGGGGTTGAAATTGAAGTACCGATAAACAAGAAAGGAGCAGACATCCTTTTTGTCGCACCTTCGGGAGATTACTTTGCAACACCACACTGGTTTGCACTCATGGGTTACCTGATGCTTTTCCACGAGCTTGAAGAGAGGTACGGATTCACGTACACGTGGTCTACTTATGCTGGCGAAGGTGGTAACTTCGGTACTTTTGCGAGTTACGAACTTGCTCAGAAGCTGAACCACAAGATATACGAAGCTGCTGAGAAACTGGGGGTTAAGTGGATACTCGGTGGCGAGTGCGGGCACATGTGGAGAGACAAGCATCAATTTATGGCAACCATGAACTACCCACTACCAAAAACACTTGAGGATCCTGTGAACCCGATAACTGGAACTTACTTCGAGAACGCAGCTGAAGCCAAGATAGTACACATAGCTGAATTCGTGGCAGATTTGATAGAACATAAAAAGCTAAAGCTCGATAAGAGTAGGAACGACCACTGGAAAGTAACGTTCCACGATTCGTGCAACCCTGCGAGGGGTATGGGTCTTTACGAGGAACCGAGGTACGTGATAAAGAATGTCTGCAACTACTTCTACGAGATGCCGGAACACACGATCAGAGAGAAGACGTACTGCTGTGGAAGTGGCGGTGGTTTGCTTACCGACGAAGTCATGGAACTCAGAATGAGAGGTGGAATGGCAAGAGCCATGGCCGTAAGACATGTTCACAAGAAATATGGCGTTAACTTCCTGTGTGCGATATGCGCTATAGACAAGGCAGCGTTCCCGCACCTTTTCGAGTTCTGGAAGATACCTGTAGAAGTTGGTGGTATGATGGAGCTCGTAGGCAACGCACTGATTCTCAGCGATGAGGAACAGGAGAGGGAACTTGACCTTAGAGGCAA
>WAPX01000007.1 GCA_015520485.1 Archaeoglobaceae archaeon | reverse complement strand
GTTAGCATTAAATCTACAAACCGGAGGGAAAAATGTGAGTTACATCAGTATATTTACCTGTAATAAATAATTATCATATACTTGGTCAAATTATCAATTTAGCAATATTTTCGATAATGTTAAATAATGAATTGGTGAGTTTAATTTAGGTAAAACTGGTAATTGGATCAGTCGTTAGTTTATTGCTGGTTTTGGTGATGCTTGGGAGCGTAGTTAGTCCAGCATTGGCTACGAACGTTCAGACTGCAAAATCAAATCTGGGTTAAAGTTTGTTATTTCGTTCGGGTGATAAAAATGGCAATCTTCAGGAAGGGAATTTCACTGTGGGAGAAAGTTCTGGGTGCTGGAGCGTTATCAACGCTCGCGATAAGTGGAATCTGCATACTCGCAGTTGAAAAACTCTCGCTTGCAGCCACCACTAAAAAGATTCTCGGAACTATAGCGGTGAGAGCATTCATAGCGTGGTGGATACTTGTTGCGACATCTGCAGTAATTACGATCATTATACGTTCAAAACCGTATTTCAGCATGTACTACACGAGCATTGGTATTCTCATCTTTACAAGTCTGCTGAGTGTTCTGTATCTATTACACAGGAGTGGTAATATCGGAGGTACTGTTCTTCTACGACCTGCTGAGGGCTCGGTCGAGGGATAAGCACGAGCACGGGGGATAAAATGTCCAAGATTCAGAACGTACCGGGTTCTGCGGTTACGTTTTTTGGCTGGCCGTGCTTATGCTAATGTCACTGAAACCGGTTTTTAAAATAGACGAGTACGACTGCATACTGGTGGGTTACGCAATCGTTCTGGCAGTGGTTGTTAGGTTTTAAGAACTCCAGAAAAAACTTAATATAGATGCAGTTAAAAACGGTTTTAATGGTGAGAAGAATGTGGAAAGTTGTGTATGCAACTGATTTTTCGGATCAGGCGAACAAGGTTTTAAACGTTCTTATGAAGTACAGGAAATTGATTGAAGAAGTTGTGGTAGTAAGGGTAATAAACATTCACAGGGTCTCCATTCCCTTTGTCAACGTCAGAGAGATTATAGAAAAAGAAACAGCTTACGCAAAAGAGAAGATAACGGAATTGCGCGACTTTCTGAGTGATTACGGAATTAAATGTGAAAAACATTACATTCCAGTTGGGGATCCAGCTGAAGAAATTGCCAGAGTTGCGGAAGAAGAGAACGCAGATGTAATTTCTATAGGCAGCAGGGGTAGATCCCTCAGGAAGATTTTACTTGGCAGCGTTGCGGAGAGAATTGCAAGAATTTCGAAAATACCTGTTTTAACGGTTAAAAATGGTATCAACGTTTTCGACAGAGTGCTCTACGTTCATTACCCGCTCGACAGCAAGGTTCCCGATATACTCTACGATCTGGGTAGGGTGGCCGAGAAGATTTACGTCACTCACGTTGTTGAACCAATGTTACCTCCCGAGTCAACAAAAAACGAGTTTGACGAAAAGCTCAGAAAAGCAGAAAGCGTAATAGAATCAATTAAGAAGGACTTAATATCAAAGGGAATAAACGCAGAAGGGTTTGTGGGGATAGGCTGTCCGCCTGTAGAAATTCTCAGAATTGCAGAAGACGAGTGTAATGCCACGTGCATAGCCCTCAGACCACCGAAACGCAAGGTAACCAGAGTAACCGATTGCGTTCTGAGACATTCCGAGCAATCTGTAATGATCATCAAGGAAAAGGAGAACAGTTAACTTGAAATCTGAGATAATCTAATTTTAGAATTTAAATTTATTTTTACTCCATTCACGTATTTTTTGTTTTCACTCAATCTTCATTCAAAATCTGTATAATTGCTGCGTATCAGAATACTAAAATAACATCAGAATAAGGCGGGCTCGACGGGATTTGAACCCGCGACCAGCGGCTTAAAAGGCCGCTGCTCTGCCTGGCTGAGCTACGAGCCCAAGCAGATTCATTATCTGCATCAAGTGTTTAAAAGTATTTTGCTAAAAAACCTGCTTTACAGGTCTTTTACCCGATAACTACTTTTGATGTGGACTCAAGAAAAAATGCGTGAAAAGGTATTAATCCGGCTCCTCAAAGTAAACGATGTCGTCCTCACCAAGGTATTCTCCTATCTGCACTTCAAGCAGATCCAGAGGTATTTTTCCGGGATTTTCTATTTTATACTTCGTTCCAGCCGGCACAAACATGCTTTCTCCACTTCTGAGGTAAAACTCCCTGTCCTGCATGATCACCTTTGCCATCCCTCTCACAACCACCCAGTGTTCGTTTCTGTGGTAGTGCATCCTCATGGAAAGTCCCCTTTCCGGAAGCACGATCATCTTCTTAATCCTGTAGAAGTCACTCTCCTCAAGCAGAGTGTGCGATCCCCATGGTCGATAAACGGTGAGGTGCATCTCCGCCCTTCTATCCCCTTTCTCTTTCAGTATTCTGACGACGTCCTTTACTTTCTGGGTTAAGCCACGGGAACATATGAGAAGGGCATCCTTCGTATCAACTATTATTGAGTTTTCAACACCCACTGCTGCAACGAGCCTTTCGCTGTATATGAGGTTGTTAGATGAATCGACGGTTATGCACTCTCCACTCTTCGCATTTCCTGCTGAGTCCTTGTCCATAACTTCGTAAAGTGCGTCAAAGCTTCCAACGTCATTCCAGAGTGTGTCGAGCCTTACCACAGCAGCTCTATCTGTTTTCTCCATCAACCCGTGGTCTATGGAAATCTCCCTTACATCCCCATAACCTTCCAGCCCCTCCTCTCGAAGAACGTCAATAACGTCCGGAGCGTGTTTCTCGCACTCCTCTATGAACTCGTCAGTGGAGAAGAGAAACATTCCGCTGTTCCACATGTATCCTTCCTCTATGTACTTTTTTGCCCTTTCCTCGTCGGGCTTTTCAACAAACCTGTCAACCCTGTACGCTTCGCATCTCGCATCTATCTTATTTCCAGGTTTTATGTACCCGTAACCTGTATGCGGGCGTGTGGGCTTTATTCCGAAAGTTACAAGATATTCATCTGCAAGCCTAGATGCACACCTGAACGCTTTTCTGTACGCACTACCTGCCTCAACGAGGTGGTCTGAAGGCAGAACGGCTACCTTGGTAGATTCACTCTCAGTTATTTGCAGGACGGCGTAGCATATCGCTGGAAGGGTATTTCTGGGACTTGGCTCGGCAATTACGTTTTTTTCTGGAATTTTAATGCCGAGCTCCGAGATTTGATCCATGGCCATAAACTTCTGTCGCTCGTTGGTTACGATGTATATGTCGGATGGAGCAGAAAACAGCCTCGCCCTTTCGACGGTTAGCTGAAAAAGTGTTTTTTTTCTGTCAACGAGCTTTATGAACTGTTTCGGGTAGTACTCTCTGCTCAAAGGCCAGAGCCTTGTACCGCTGCCACCGGCGAGAATAACTGTCTTCATGACCGAACTTAGGTGTAGGCCAATATAATTTTAACCGAATTTTTGGCGCCGTTTTTGCAAATTTGCTGTCGGTTCTGAATGTACAGCATTTAAAAATATTTAAATATAATAAAATTAAAATTTAATACTGAATCCGATCTTCAGAAATCACAGTGTTAGCTGTATATCCACCAGTATCAGTGCAGGTATAAATACTCCGGCGTTGTGTTTACTTCATGGAAAAAAACGCAGACGAAATCACACGCTCAAAACCCAGAATTAGAGAAAAAAGAAAAAACAGAAATCCGGCAAAAACGACAACTCTCTCCGGGGAAGAATGGAAGGATTCCAGCGTCGTCGAATGCATCGGTAGTATAGACGAAGCAAATGCCTTTCTCGGGCTTGCAAGGGTATTCTCTAACAGCAGAGTGAAAGATTTGCTGCTCAACCTTCAGAGAACCATGTTTAAAGCCGGATGCGAGGTCTCTCTCGGAGAAAAAAAGATAGGAAAAAAAGAGCTTGAGTCATTGGAAGAGGTAATTAGAGAAATAGAAAAAGATGTCGAAATACCGCACTCTTTCCTGATACTCGAAACTTCAGAGGAAACGGCTTTTCTCAACGTTGCGAGAACGGCTGTGAGAAGAGCTGAGAGGAGAGCAGTATCTCTCTACAGAAAAAACAGAGTTGGTCTGGATCTGGTTCAGTGGCTAAACAGGCTGAGCTACCTGATTTACCTGCTCATACTGCTGACTGGAAATGAGAGAATTGAAGTTTAAAGTTTAATTATATATTTCCAGCTTAAAATTACTGGGTGCTTATTGTACACTTCAATCTACGAAAAACAAAAACGTAACTTTGTTTAGCTTGGTATTTCTAAAACGAATAAGTTTTTCCTTTTTGAATAACAAATCACTAAGAAATTGTTAAAAAATTTAAACTGTAAAATTGATATTTTCTATGTCATTGAGCTGATTCAGCAGCTGATTGACGTTGCTAAGCGTTGCGTTGATGTCCTTTTCAAGCTGTGTAACGTTGGCTGTTGAAGTTGTTTTGGATGTAGTCGTTGAAGTCGCTGCTGGCTTTGGTGCCTTCAGATTTTGAGCTGTTTTCTGTTGCATGCATCCCATGCTCAGCGAGGCAACTGCGAGTAATGCTAGGAGCAGTGCAAGCTTAGTTTTCAGACCCACCTGCATCACCTCCCGAGGGTTACGCTCACGCTACCGTTCAGAGTTTCACGCTGGAGCCTCTGGGTAACGTTGTTGTACCAGTAAACTCCCGTTCCACTGAGGCGAGCTATACCCTTCCCCTTAACGAACATGTGCACATTACTTCCCGTAACTGTAACGCTCACGTTCTGTCCGATAATCGTTGCTCTTCCACTACCCCTGAGTACTCCACCTGAAATCGCGAACCCCGTGCTGTTTGAAAGGTTGCCCGTGTAAGACACAGTAGCGTTTACAGCCTGAAGCACAACGATTCCGCTTCCGTTGAAGCTGAAAGTCCCGTTGCCCATTACGTTCAGCTGACCTGTCTGTCCGAACCTCGCTGTGTTCATAGTACCGTTCATGGTTCCGTTTCCAGTAATTCCAGTTTTACCGGCCATCCTGCCCATCAGCTCACCACCCCTCATGTTGAGCGCTCTGACTATCCGTTTTGCTTCGAGGAATGCTTCTCTTAGCGATTTTATTGCGTAGGCTATGTACTTTCTGGCAGCTGCTACGTTACCGTTCTTGAGATCAACTTTTGCTCTCTCGATGTAGTTCTTTGCCATCTGAATCCTGCTGGAGTAACTTTCAAGAGCTGTGCTGTTTGATGCGATGCTTGAGAGCTTCAGCTCGAGCTTTTCAGCCACATTTACAGTTCTGTTGAGCTTTGCCACTGCAACTTCCATTACTGCTTCATCAACTGTAATTCTGACCTGTCTCCACTGTTCCCTGAGCTGTCTCACGTACTCTCTGAACTGCTGCGGGTTTTCCGTGCTGTTTACGAGCTTTAGCTTCTCCTCGAAAGCAAGCTTTTCCTGTTCAAGCTTCGTCATGAGGGTGTTCTTTACACTCTCGTTGATGTTGGAGTTCAGTATTGCAGCTTCAACTCTGTCGAACCACCTGAGTACAAGATCTCCTGCAGCCATGCAGAAAATCTTTTCGTGTTTGAAATCCAGTTTACCCTCTTTCTTCAGTAATCTATATTCCTGTTTTAGTCTAAAGTAGCGCTCCTTTGCCTTCATGTAGGACATTCTAATATTAATACCCTCTCTTTTTATTCTTTTCTTTATCTCGATCTCGTTTATTTTGATTTCAAATCTCTTGTTCTGTCTATTAGTGTGCCACACTTCTCCCTTAGCACTCATATTTCTGTGCTTCTGCATCTGTATAGTATGTCTCTGCGGCTGTACATTCGCAATGTTTGTCGTGTTTGCCACATTCGTTGCATTACACGGTCCGCTACACAGTCTATTACTCGCGTTTTGCATTTTATGTATTGTGTGTACTGGTTTCATGTTTCCTGCAGGATGGAATGTCCCCATCTGTGGGGCTGCTATGGTCAGTCCAATGCTGGCGCCTACAAGGGTTAGAAGCACCAGCCAAACCAAACCTTTCACACCTCTCATTTTGCATCACCTGAATGAAGTGTTATTTTATAGTAAATATATGCATTCTTTTTATTTCGATACTTAATTAAAATTTATTCGCGAGTTTTAAACTTTACAAAGCTTTATTCTGACCCCTTTAATTTTATTCAGTTTTCTTCTGCTTATTTTCCTTAAGTAAACCAATAAATGCGTTTCTGAAAATGTAGTGATGATAAAGTGATACAGTGGTGTGCATCAAGGTTACTGAATTGTTTTGGCTGGAGGTAAACGTAATTTAATCCATTTGCGAAAGAAAACTTTCTAAAAATTATTAATTATATTTTTTTAATTTTTTATCATATTATAATATTTAGACCTAAAATAAAAAATTAAGCCTTGAGTGCAAGTTTTATATCTTCAGCTTTAACAGTCTTTCTTCCAGCGTGTTTGGCAACCTCTATTGCTCTCTTTGCAACCTGGGTTGCCCATTCCTCGAGGATTTCTGCCATTGTTTCTCTTGCATCCTCACTAACCCTTTCTGCTCCAGCTTTCCTAATAATTCTGTCTATTGGCGCAATGGGTAACTCTCCCATATCCATTCACCACCTCGAGCAATTTTCTGGCTTTTCAAATATATATAATTTTCGTTTGATGACGCCTCTGCAACCTTCTTTTACTCTTAGCTGGAATGTTGAAATAGCTGTAAAAAAATAGATGTCTTCAGGCTATCCAATCAAACTTTCAGACAAATTTAATGCTCAGATCGTATATACCATTCTTTATAGCCAAGTTTATCAGCAGTGGTGTAATACTCTCTACGAGCCTTGAAGACTTCAGAGGACCAGCGTTAAGGGCTCTTAGCCCGTCTATTGAATTCACGAGGTCCATAACTGTTTTCTTCGCCTTTTCATCGTCTCCGCAAACGGGAACATCCCAGTCAAACTTGGAATTCATGTTCGAAAACTTCTTTGCCGGAACAGTTTGAAACGCAGACACGACTTTACTGCAGTCAAGTATTGAAGCAATTTTTTCAGCAGCCGAACCCTCTTCAGGAGGATCGTATACGAATGTGTTACCTTCTTTCTTCATGGGCACGACTGGTGAAACTACTATCTTGCCCTCCAGCTCTTCTCTGAGCGATTCAGCGGTTGAAAATGCATGCTTGTACGGAATTGCGAGAATTGTGATATCGCAGATTTTGGAAGCCGTGCTGTTGTCAGCGAAGCCGATTCTGTTTTCGCATCCAAGTTTGTTTAAAATTGAATTGTACTCTTCAACTTTTTTTCTTGCTTTATCTTCGCTTCTCGATCCAACAACAACGCTGTAGTTGGCGACAGCGAGTCTTAAGCTCAAACCGACACCTATGTTTCCTGTACCGCCGAGAATGGCTACTTTCATCATTCTTGGTGGGTTTAAACGCTGAGTATTTAATCGTTGATGTTTGTACTCAGACCTTGCGGATTTCTGGACTCACAGTCGTAATTCACTCTACGAATCCTGTATCCGGAATCAAACCCAGAAATCTTGCAATATTCTCCAAGCTATCGTTACGTAATTCGATAACGTTACAGATGTCTTTTCCTGCCGCAAGGTCGAAGCCGTTTTTTACGGCTTTCCCCAGGTCTTTTCCAAAAGCTCTCCACTCCTTATCTGCGAACTCCCTGATTGCCGTTTCAACATCTTTAACTTTCCTTTCAGTGTAAACCCAGAATCTCCCGTCTTCCACGAACGGTTTTTGTCCCCTGCTTCTGCACTTCTCGAGAAATCGCCTGACGTTTCTCTCGTCCTCAAAAACTGGCCCCATTCTTTTTTCCACGACGGACAGCTTTTTTACCTCCGTTTCCACGAGCATGTAGCATTTTTCGCTGTCGGCAAAGTAAGCTCTCCTCATGGGTTTGAAGCCAAGTCTCGAGAGATGCTCAAACAGCTTTTTGCTTCCTCTCTCAAGCTGAGTGTAGAGGTTATCCTCAACTATTTCCGGTTTCTGCGTGGTCAGGCAGTAAACGTATCTCCTGCCGAGTTCCTCGGCGACTTTATCCGGGTTGCTGTAAGACTGCTTTACGAAGTAGGAGATGTCCGGTGAGTTCAGGAATTCTCTGCACCTCTGCACGAACCTTGCGAGGTTGTCTAAGCTCAGATTCGCAGCCACGTTCCTCTTCGGATCGACGGGATCGACGACTGTGAACCTTTCGCCCTTCAAAACTCTCCCGCTTTCAATGTCGATAACTGTGTTCCTCCTGAAATTCCTGCCCGCTTTGATAACTTCCAGAAAAGACCCGTAAAAGATAACAAGCAGCTCGCACAGGTAGCCTGAGAATCCCCTGACTCTGTATTCAGCTCCGTACAAACCTCCAGCTTTCAGGAAACCTTTCAGAAGCCTGACTTCGTTCTCCCTACCTTTTACCTTATCTTTCAGCCACCGGTGGTGAAAAGGCGTTCTGTCAACTGCCGTTTTTATTTTTTCTGGGCTTTTCAGTTTGTAGCAGGGAACTACGTCTACTTCAACTCCTTCAACCCAGCCATGAACATAGGGGTGGGCAGCGTACCTGAGTTCGAACCTGTCAACAACAGCTTTCCCAATTTTCAGTCCCATTTCTTCAAGTTCGCTGATTTCGTATTTTTCCGGAAAGAGCAGAAAGACGTCTATTTCCAGATTTCTCCTAAGCCACGTATTTCTCGCGTAACTGCCGACGAACTCGTACTCTACGTCGCCTCTTTTCAGAGCTCTGCTGAGCCTCTCTTTTAGAATTTTCTCTGCTTTTCTCCCTTTTTCAACTTCTTCTCTGTCCGGAACGACGATCTCCAGGGCTTTTTTTACTACGCTGATTGCACCATCCTCCGTTCTCTCTGACATCTGAACACCCTACCCCAGTTTGTGAATAGACACATCACTGTAAATCGGGCCTTTTGGAGTCAGCCTGCTTTGTTTGAGCCTGATGTCCCTTACTACCCATTCTCCTCCTACGCTGAAATTCTCCAAATCCTTCAGCAACCTTTCTCTGTCCGACGGGCTTATCCTCTTTATCCTCGCGAGAGTTGCGTGAGCTACGAACTCCTTATCTTCTCTGAATCCGAGCTTTTTCATTTCGTTTCTGATGGCACCTGCGAGTTCTTTCAGCGTTTCACCACTGACGCCAGCCCACACGACCCTCACTTTGCTTTTGTTTGGAAAATAACCGATTTTTTCCAGTTTTACCGTGAATGGTTCAAAATTTCCGGTTATTCTGGATAATCTGTCCGATATCACGTCAACCCTGCTTTCGGGAACCTCTCCGAGAAACTGAAGCGTGATGTGAACGTTTTCCGGTTCCACGGCTTTCACACCTCTGTAACTGCTCAGGGTTTTTAAAAGCGGTTTCAGTTTCTCCACTACTCTTTCATCAATGTCAACAGCGATGAACAGTCTCATAGGGTAAAGGATATTTAGCAGGTTGAAAACGTTTGTGTCAAATGGCAGAAAGGAACTCGAAGAGAATTGGAGAGCTCAAGTACCTCATACTTCGCCCTCTTGGCTACCCGCTCAAAGCGAGTTACCACGAGTATCCGGTGATAGACAATCCAAAAGTGTTTGAGAGATACGCCAAGGATCAGTGGAAGGGAGAAGCAGTTGCCAAGGGAACTCTGCTCTTCGACATGAGGATGTTTCCGGATTTCGCTTTTGAAGTGGAAAGCACCGAGCCGGAGTACGGTGTAATATCCGAATCGACGATAATTCTCGTAGAGCCAGCCAACAGAGAAATAGAGACTGAGATAGCTACGAACGTGAGGTTAAGCGACGTTGTCGGGCAGGAGGACGCGAAGAGAAAGGTCAGAGTCATTCTGGAGTACCTGAAAAATCCGGAGAAGTTCGGTAAGTGGTCTCCAAGAAACGTTCTCTTCTACGGACCTCCGGGGACGGGAAAAACGATGACTGCCAAAGCCCTTGCCAGCGAAGCGGGAGTGCCGTTTCTCTCAATAAAATCGACGAAACTGATAGGCGAACACGTGGGAGATGGAGCGAGGAAGATTCACGAGCTTTACGAAAGAGCTTCTCAGTTGGCTCCATGTATAGTCTTTCTCGACGAATTCGATGCCGTAGCTTTAGACAGGTCTTATCAGGAGTTGAGGGGAGACGTTTCGGAAGTTGTGAACGCGTTGCTCACGGAGCTCGACGGAATAGAGAGCAGAGACGGTATATGTACGATAGCAGCTACTAACAGAGCGGAAATGATAGATCCCTCTATAAGGAGCAGGTTTGAAGAAGAAATCGAATTCTCCTTACCGGATTACGAGGAAAGACTTGAAATAATGAAAAAGAACCTGAAGGAGTTTCCACTTGAGGTGAGAGCCAAACTGGGAGAGGTTGCGAGAGTTACTGAAGGTTTTTCGGGTAGAGATCTTGTTGAAAAAGTGTTAAAATCGGCTTTACACAGAGCTATAGCTGAAGGAAGGGGTTACGTAACGACTGAAGATCTGGTAAGGTCGACGAAGAAGAGCTTCTCAAAAACTCCACCGAGGGGAATGTTTCTGTAAGCAGTTTTTTATGTAAATCTCTATTTTGTAAATTTTTCCAGAACTTTTACTGCTTTTAAAAATTGGTTATCTCCCTTTTAGACGGAATCTCAACCGGGAACGAATAATCTGAATATACCAAAGCAAAAAATGGCAAACTTTAAATATTTTCGAGACTCGGCTACTTGAGAAGTTATAAAAACGACTAAGGGTGATTGCTATGGAGAAAACAGAGATTCTTGAAAGAATTAAAGAGGCAGAACTAAAGGTTGAACAGGATATCGAAAGAGCCAGAGAGGAGGCTAAGCAGATAACTCTAAAGGCCAAGGAAGAAGCGAGAAAGATAATTGAGGAGGCTGAACAGGAAGCTGAAAAAATAAAGACTGAGGTACTCGAGAAAACAAAAGCAGAGGTGGAACAGGAAAAAGCCAAAATTAAAGAGCAGTGGATGCAGGAGATATCCGCACTTGAGAAAAAAGCTAAGGATAATGCTTGGAATGCTGCTGAATTCCTTTACAACGAATTTGTAGGGATGGTGGAACATGCTTAAGCCAGTAAAAATGGTTAAGGTCTCGGTAGTGGGGCCCAAAGAGTATCTGGCTATTGCCTCTGAGACTCTTCACAGAGCCTATGCCTTACACATAGAGGATCCTGTTGAGGACGAATACTTTAAGCTCGGCGAACCACTCGAAAAGGCGTCAACAACTTCAAAGTACTTGGTGCTACTAAGAAGCTACATTTCTCATCTCAAAATAGATCCGCAGAGTATTTTTCCGAAAAGAAAATATAAACCAAGTGAGATTGAAGCTCAAATACAGCAGAAACTCGACGAGTTTCAGAAGGAGATCGGGGAGAGAATAGACAAGTTGAAAACTCTCTCTGACAGGTTGAAAGCTATAGAAGACGAATTAAAAGCTCTTGAACCTCTGAAGGAGCTTGGAATTTCACTGAGACTTTTGAAAGGCTACAAACACGTAAGGTGTTTCGTCGGTTTACTCAGAAAAGACCCGACAGATAAGATAAAGGAAATAACCTCTGATTTTGAGATATTTATAAAGGAGTACAACAAGGAATACGTTGCAGCCATTTTTGTTAGAAAAACAGTTGAAGAGGAAGTTTACGCCGCTCTGCAGGAATTCTCATTTGTCGAACTTCCGGTTCCTGATGTTGACAGTGTTGACGAAAGAATAAAGGAATTGCTCGACGAGAAGGCCAGAATACAGGACGAAAAAGAGAAAATTGAGAAAGAACTCGAGGACATAAAGGCCAAGGAAGTAGAGTTTATGCTTGCTATGGAAGAATACCTGAGCATAGAGCTCGAGAAAGCAGAATTACCCCTGAGAACTCTTGTTTCCAAGTACGCTTTTATGATCGTTGGCTACGTTCCAGCAAAGGAATTCGATAGAGTTAGGAGAGAAGTTGAATCAAAAACGAACGGAAAAGTTATGGTGGAACAGGTTGAAGATAAAGAGTTTAACCCGCCAACACTGCTCAAAAACCCACCCGGTGTCAGAGACTTTGAGCTGCTAACGACGACTTTTGGAGTTCCAAAATACCATGAAATCGATCCCACGTTTTTCATGTCTATATTCTTCCCGATATTCTTCGGAATGATGCTTGGTGATATAGGCTACGGCGCACTGATTGCTCTGATAGCACTGTACTTAAAAACGAAATTCAAATCAGAGGGCTGGCAGAAGCTCTTAAACGTTGCACTGTATTCCGGCCTTGTGGCGGTCTTCTTTGGGTTCATCTACGGTGAGTGTTTTGGCCCATTCCTAATAGAGGGTGTAAAACCAACGCAGGCACACTTCTTGGGAGGGATACTGTACTCGTTCTACGCCTTTAACGGCCATCATCCTATCTTCGACAGGGCGGCAGCTTTCGGTGTGAAAGCCCTTCTGTTCTTAACGCTGGCTATTGGTGCATTTAAGATCCTCTTCGGTTTTGCACTCGGTTTCAGAAATGTTGCTGTCGAACACGGAATCAAGGAGGCAATTCTTGAAAAAGGTTCATGGTTCCTGGGTGTACTGGCGCTGACGTGCATGATCTTCGGTTTCACATACAATCTTGGAATATTCTCATCTCCAGTACCAAAAGGATATGGAATGCTGTTACCTAACAACCTTTACGTGCTTGGTCCGTACACAACAAAAGACGCTGCATCTGTTCCCCTGCCCATACCGGGAATCGTGCACGGCTGGCAGCAGGGTGTTAATGTGTTCTACGTTGCTGCCTTACCGCTGCTGATAATCTGGTTCATACTCTTCCTGAAAGCGGAGATCCCAAAGATGGGGGGTATGGGTGTAGTGATGGCTCTGGAACTGTTAACATGGTTTGGTCAGATACTGAGCTACGCTCGACTGCTTGCCATAGGTCTTTCTTCAGTTTACATAGCATATGTCATAAATTACCTCGGTCTGAAAATTGCACGGCCACCAGGCATGGCTATACTGCCGCTGGCGATTGTAATAATGGTGCTGGGGCACGCAGTCAACCTGATACTTGGTATTCTTGACCCAGGGTTGCAGTCACTTCGATTGCACTATGTAGAGTTCTTCACGAAGTTCTTGGAGGGGGGCGGAAGAATATTCAAGCCGTTTGGCAGGAAGAAAGTATTTTTGGAAGATGAGTGAGGAGGTGAAAAAAATGGCTGGACCTTTGATAAGTAGTGCGGCGTTCGTAAAAGGATGTGCAGCTGTTGGTGCTGGACTGGCAGTAGGACTGGCAGGAATTGGTGCTGGAGCCGGTGAAAGTGGTATTGGTGCTGCTGCTGTCGGGGCGATTGCAGAGGACAGAGGTTTTCTCGGTCTCGGTCTGCTGTTCACGGTCATCCCAGAAACCATAGTCATCTTCGGGCTGGTTATATCGTTCATACTGATGTTCGCATACGGTGTGTAAAATCTCCCTGAGGGATAGCGATGGCGCTGGAAGTCTTGATCGAAGAGATAAACAAAAAAGGGGAAGAAGAAGTCAGGAAAATCAGGGCTGAAGCAGAGAAAGAAGCAGAGCGAATAATAGCAGAGGCTAAAGAAAAAGCAGAAGAGATAATTAAAAAAGCAAGAGAAGACGCAGAAAAAGAGTCGGAGATGTTGAGAAGACAGGAAATTTCGAGTGTTAACCTCGAAATGAAAAGACTGATGCTCAACAAGAGGAAAGAAGTTCTTGAAGAAGTTTTTAAGCTTGTGGAGGATAGAATCAGGAAAATGGACCCAGAAGAGAAGAAAAAGCTCCTTGAAAAGCTCATAAACAGCTGTGAGCTCGAAGAAGCAGTGGTATACTCAAATAAGGATGACGAAAGCATAGTTAGAGAGATAATATCCAGTAAGAAAGGGTACAGATACGGTGGACACATAGACTGTTTGGGTGGAGTAATTCTCGAGAGCACAGATGGGGAGGTGAGGATAAACCTGACTTTTGATGACCTCCTCGCTCAGGTTTACGAGAGCAAGATGAGTGAAATTTCAAAGATACTCTTCGGGGAGTGAGGGCAAATGCTGTTCGGTAAGAACGCACAGTGGGCATATATAGTTGCAAGAGTTCGAGTGATGAAGCGAAGCCTGATTCCGCAAGAGGAGTTCAGGAAGTTTCTAAACATGGACTTCCACGAAATAATCAGATATATAGAAGAAACGGAATACAAAAAGGAGATTGATGAACTCTCCCACAGATACACAGGTCCGAGACTCCTCGATTATACACTTTCACTACATCTCTTCAGGAGGTACAAAAGAATTCTCGATGTATCCTTTGGAACTGCAAAGGAACTGATACTTGAATACCTCAAAAGGTGGGATGTGTGGAACATAATAAACATACTCAGGGGCAAGCTTGCCAATGTTCCACCCGAAGAGATTGAAGAAACGCTGGTGCCAGTGGGTGAATTCAGCTACGACATGTACAAGTCCCTTGTAGCGAAGGACATAGACGAGATCGTCAAAGCTTTTGACAGAACTCCGTACTATGAAGTGTTGTCCAGAGTTGGACAGGCGCCGCTTAGTGAAATTGAAGATGAACTTTACAAAATATACTACTCGAGGATAGTCGGTATGAGACCGGCTGAGCAGGCACTAAAGCTCTTTGTGGACTTCATAAGAAAAGAGATAGACTTAAAAAATATTAAAACAATACTCAGGCTGAAGATGGACGAGGTTCCACCAGAGACAATAATGGAAAGAATAATTCCTGGAGGATATCAGCTTGACATTGACGAGGCAAGAAAGCTTGCAGCTATGAGCATAGATGAGCTCGTCAAATCTCTTGAAGGCTACTGGTTCTGGAAAGACATAGAAATAGAGGACAGTTTTTCAAGAGTGGAAATCAAGCTTGACAGTATGTGGATGCGGGAGCTTTCAAGGAGGGCAAACCACTACCCGCTCTCGATACTGCCAGTGCTGCACTACATGTGCCTGAAGAAACTCGAAGCCGATAACCTGAGAGTTATTGGATGGGGCAAGTGGGAAGGTCTGCCAAATGAGGCAATAGAGGAGCAGCTGGTGATGGTATGAGCCACATAACTGTGATTGGGGATCCGGATTTCAATCTTGGTTTCAGGCTTGTTGGAATAAGAGATATCATAGATGTTGAAGATGAGAGCAAGCTGCCTGAAATAGTTGAAGGGTTACTCGGTAAGGAGGGTGTGGTAGTTATAAAGTATGATTTTTATAAGAACCTTCCAATACATACAAAAATTAAGGTTGAGGAAAGTCTGGAACCGACCTTTGTTAGGGTTGGTGGAGAAGCAGGTGTAGAGGAGTTAAGGGAGAAAATAAGAAGGGCGATAGGTGTTGACTTATGGAAGTAAAAACATCAGGTAGAGTTGGTGAAGTTTATAGAGTTTCAGGACCTCTCGTAGTAGCTGAAGGAATATCTCCAAGGATGTACGACGTCTGCTACGTTGGAGAAGAAGGTCTGATGGGGGAGGTAGTAGGAATAGTAGGAAACAAAACGCTTGTGCAGGTTTACGAGGACACCTCCGGTATAAAACCCGGAGACAGGGTCGAAAACACAGGAATGCCCCTCAGCGTCGAACTCGGACCGGGACTGATAAAGTCCTTCTACGATGGAGTTCAGAGGCCGCTTCCAGCTCTGAAAGAGGCGAGTGGAGACTTTATAAGCAGGGGTATTCACGTTCCCGGGCTTGACAGAAACAAGAAGTGGGACTTCAAGCCGATAGTGAAGAAAGGGGACAAAGTTAAGGGTGGAGACATAATCGGCGTTGTAAAGGAATCCGAGCTCGTTGAACACAAAATACTCGTTCCACCGAAGATTGGTGAAAGAACAATAACCGAAATATACGACGGAAGCTTTACAGTGGAGGACACGATAGCAGTTCTCGACGACGGAACTGAGCTGAAGATGTACCACAAATGGCCTGTCAGAGAGGCTAGACCTTATCAGGAGAAGCTTCCGCCAGTAATACCGCTCATAACGGGGCAGAGAATTCTCGATACTATGTTCCCCGTTGCCAAGGGGGGAACTGCTGCAATTCCCGGACCTTTCGGTTCCGGTAAGACTGTTACCCAGCACCAGCTTGCAAAATGGAGTGATGCTCGTATAGTCGTTTACATAGGGTGCGGTGAAAGAGGAAATGAGATGACAGAGGTTCTCGAGGAGTTCCCGGAGCTAATAGACCCGAGAAGCGGTAAACCTCTAATGGAAAGAACTGTGCTCATAGCAAACACATCAAACATGCCTGTTGCAGCGAGAGAAGCATCAGTTTACACAGGAATTACCATTGCCGAGTACTTCAGAGATATGGGTTATGACGTGAGTATAATGGCTGACTCCACGAGCAGATGGGCAGAGGCAATGAGAGAAATATCTGGAAGACTTGAGGAGATGCCCGGAGAAGAAGGTTATCCGGCTTACCTCGCTTCGAGAATTGCAGAGTTCTACGAGAGAGCAGGCAGAGTTAAAACTCTTTGTGGAGAGATAGGAAGTGTCACGGTAGTGGGAGCGGTTTCACCACCGGGTGGAGACTTCAGTGAGCCTGTTACTCAGAATACACTCAGAATAGTAAAAGTTTTCTGGGCTTTAGACGCAAAGCTCGCTGCAAGAAGACACTTCCCGGCCATAAACTGGTTGCAGAGCTACAGCCTTTACGTTGATACCCTCAGGGCGTGGTACGAGGAAAATGTCGCTCCAGACTGGGGTGAACTCAGAAGGTGGGCCATGGAAGTTCTGCAGGAAGAGGCCAATCTGCAGGAGATAGTTCAGCTTGTAGGCAGCGATGCTCTACCGGAATCTCAGAGAATCCTGCTTGAAGTTGCAAGGCTGATAAGAGAGGTATTCCTGCAGCAGTACGCGTACCACCCGGTGGACTCCTACTGTTCGCCGCAGAAGCAGTACGACCTGCTCAAAGCAATAAAAACTCTTAACGACTGGTTCTACAAGGCACTTGAACAGGGCAAGCTTGTTGACGAGATAATCAACGTACCGGGTAAAGAAGAATTCGCCAGAGCCAAATTCGAAGAAGACTACAAGACTGCACTGGAGAACGCGATGAACAAGATAAAATCTGCACTGTTTGGTGAATAATTTTAATTTTTAAAATTTTACTTAGTGTAATAAAGGTGGTGAAAATGAAAGAATATAAAACGATAAGTAAGGTTGCTGGACCTTTAATATTTGTTGAAAAGACGGAACCCGTGGGTTTCGGTGAGCTGGTTACAATTACTCTACCGGACGGAAGTGTAAAAAGAGGACAGGTTCTCGATACATCAAAAGATGTGGTTGTCGTTCAGGTTTTCGAGGGTACAAGAGGTATTGACTCCTCATCTACGGTCAGGTTTACGGGAGACATCGTTAGACTACCATGTTCAAAGGACATGCTTGGAAGAGTTCTTTCTGGAAGTGGTGATCCAATAGATGGAGGTCCCAAAATAGTGCCTGAGGAAAGGAGAGAAATCATAGGTGCCGCTATCAACCCTTACGCGAGGCAGTATCCGAGAGAATTCATTCAGACTGGTATTTCCGCAATAGACGGGATGAACACACTCGTCAGAGGTCAGAAACTGCCAATATTCAGTGGTTCTGGTTTACCGCACAACGACATAGCTCTGCAGATAGCGAGACAGGCCAAGGTTAGAGGAGGGGGCGAGGAGTTCGCAGTCATATTCGCTGCTATGGGTATAACTCATGAAGAGGCCTACCAGTTCATGAAGGAGTTCGAAAGAACCGGTGCTCTGGAGAGGGCAGTAGTTTTCCTGAACCTTGCTGATGACCCGGCCATAGAGAGGATTCTCACTCCGAGAATGGCCTTAACGGCAGCAGAATTCTTGGCATATGAATATGACCTGCACGTCCTTGTTATTCTCACAGACATGACGAACTACTGTGAAGCTCTCAGAGAGATGTCGGCTGCAAGAGAAGAGGTTCCCGGTAGAAGAGGTTATCCGGGTTACATGTACACAGACCTCGCCACGATATACGAGAGGGCTGGAAGAATTAGAGGAAGAAAAGGAACGATTACGCAGATGCCAATTCTTACAATGCCCGGTGACGACATAACGCATCCGATTCCTGACCTTACGGGATACATAACAGAAGGTCAGATAGTGCTGAGCAGAGAACTCCACGCAAAGGGTATCTATCCTCCAATAGATGTCCTGCCTTCTCTGAGCAGGCTGATGAAAGAAGGTATTGGAGAGGGCATGACGAGAGACGACCATGTCCAGTGGAACGACCAGATGTACGCTGCTTACGCAGAGGGTGTTGATCTAAGAGGTCTCGTTGCAATTGTTGGTGAAGAAGCTCTGTCTGAGAGAGACAGAAAGTTCCTTAGATTTGCTGATGAATTCGAGAAAAGGTTTGTCCAGCAGGGCAAATATGAAGATAGGGATATCGAATACACCCTTGATCTTGGATGGGAGCTACTGGCTATGTTGCCTGAAAGCGAGCTGACCAAGATCGAAAGAAAGTATATCGAAAAGTACCACCCAGCTTATAGAAAGAAGAAGGGTGAGAGCAAGGCTGAGGCTGCTGAAGCAGCAGCATAACTTTCCACTTTTTATAGGAGGCCTTAAAAAAGAGAGAAAAAGGAGGGGCTGCCAATGACAGATATAAAACCAACGAGAATGGAACTGATAAAGCTCAAGAGAAGAATAAAGATGGCTACAAGAGGTCACGCACTTCTGAAGATGAAAAGAGACGGCCTGATCATGGAATTCAGAGAGATTCTCGAGGAAGCTAAGGAAGTGATTGGTGGAATGGTGGAGAAGTACAACAAGGCAAATGAAAAAATCACTCTCGCCAAAGCCGTTGATGGTGTTCTTGCTGTGAAATCAGTTGCCATATCCTGTCAGTGTGAACCAACCTTTACGATTAAGAAAAAGAACATAATGGGTGTTGTTGTCCCTGTGGTTAAGAGGGAGAAAATAAGGAGAAAGGTTACCGAAAGAGAGTACGGAGTTATCGCCACAACTGCGAGGATAGATGAGGCTGTCGCAGCTTATGAAGAGCTTGTGGATGCAATACTCGAAGTCGCCGAAATTGAAACGACTGTGAAAAGACTCATTGAGGAAATAGAGAGAACCAAGAGAAGAGTCAATGCCCTCGAATACAGAGTTATCCCGAACATGAAAGAAGCTGCAAAGTACATAACCTTCAAGCTTGAGGAGCAGGACAGAGAGAACATAATAAGGTTGAAGAAGATAAAGTCCAAGATGGCTCAGAAAGAAGAGGAAGCAAAAGCTGCTGAAGCTGCCGAGGCAGCAGCCTAAAACATATTTTTTATTTGACGTTCAAAGTTTTAACCATTCTTATCCAGTATCCGTTCTTCTCTCTGCTGCTGAATCCGAACTTTCTGTAAAACTTCATTGCCCTATAGTTTCTCTCTCCAACCCAGAGCTCCAGTACTTCTCTCCCCATTTTTAACGAATAGCTAATGGCCTCCTTCATAAGCATGCTGCCTATACCCATACCTCTCCACTCCGGGTCAACGACTATCTCGTGAATTTCACAGACTTCTTTCCCTTCGTACTTGCTGAACCAGTTCGAATCGCATGCGACAAAACCAGCACCTCTCAGTTCCGACCAGTCAAATCCCCGAGGTTTTATCATAACGTCTGCGGAGTAGACGCCTTTTGGATCTCTCTTCATTAACCAGCGAAAATAGCTTTTTACGTCTCTCTTTGAGCTGAATGCGTAACTCTCCAATCCTCTGTACGCTCTCAGGTAGCAGTTTACGAACCTTTCAGTGTCGTCAGAATTGGCGTTTCTGATCTTTATCTTTAGCACAGTAAACATTTATTGTTTCTCGGTTTAAAAATATACGATGACTCATGAAATCGCTTCAAAGGCAGTGGAGCTGTTGAAAAAACTTGTTGAAATTCCGAGTCCGTCTGGTAAAGAAGATGAATTAATGGAATTCATCGTAAATTACCTCGAAAATATCGGTTTCTCTCCAGAAATTGATAGTGTAAAAAATATCATTCTCGACTTGGGGGCTGATTTGTGGGTAACCGCTCACATGGATACCGTGAAAGGGCTCTTAAGCTTCAGTTTTGATGGTGAATTCTGCTATGGGACAGGAGTTGCTGACGATAAGGCGAGCATAGCTTCCATACTTTTAGCCTTGGAACTAACAGATGGCAAACCTTTTAACTGTGCTTTTTTTGTTGATGAGGAGGAAACCGGTCTTGGTTCTCAGTACTTTGCTGAAAAAAGAGATGCAGGTAGAGCAATTGTTATGGAGCCTACAGAGCTTAAAATCTGTTCAGAACACTGGGGCGTTGTTGAATTCTCAGTCACAGTGGAAGGAAAACCAGCTCATGCAGCAACGCCGTGGGCTGGAATAAACGCTGTTGAAAAAACGCTCTCCCTGATTGATCAGCTCAAGGAAATTGGAAAAAAGTACGGTGCAGTGTTTAACCTGCTTCAGATAAAATCCTTACCCGAGGACGTTTATGTAGTACCCCATATCTGTTATTTAAAGGCAGAGTGTCTGCTGCCAGACAAGTCCAGCATTCTGTTCGAATTGCTCGATGTGCTGGAAAAGTATGGAAAAGCAGAAATCTTAGAGGTTTCGGACGTGTTCATTTCGGGAGAGGTAGCGAAAATCCTTGAAAATGCTATTTTCAGTGCGGGGCTGAAGGTCGAAAGGAGCTACATGCCTTCGTGGACTGATGCCGTGAATTTGCACAATGCGGGGTGGGATACAGTCGTTTTTGGTCCGGGAAAACTCGAGCTGTGCCACACTCCGCACGAAAGAGTCAGCATTCAGGAGGTCGTCAAGGCTGCTGAAGTCTTAAAGAATCTGGGCAAAG
Organism: Archaeoglobaceae archaeon; assembly: GCA_015520485.1. Taxonomy (GTDB): domain Archaea; phylum Halobacteriota; class Archaeoglobi; order Archaeoglobales; family Archaeoglobaceae; genus WAPX01. The sequence goes on along the minus strand of WAPX01000007.1, from coordinate 23,062 downwards.
CAAAATCTCAAATACGAAATCCTTAAATAAGATTCTCTAAAAAATTTTAAAAAATGCGCACAGTTAAGGATTTGCTGGTCGAAATAAAGGATACTTCTGAGGTGATTGTTGACCTTGCCTATTCTGCAATCCTCTTTAACATTGAAGACATAGCTGAAGAAGTTGTGGAACTTGAAAACAAGATAAACGATTTGTTGAAGCAGATACGCATAGTTTCAATACTTGCTGCCAGGAGCGTTGATGAGGCGGAATCGGTCTCAACAATACTTCAGGTGGCAAACGCAAGTCAGAAGATATGTCAGGCTGCAGGAGACATTGCTGAACTCGTGTTGAGGGGTTTGAAACTCTCTCCAGACATGGTCAGAATAGCATTAATAAAGAGTGAGGAAACCGTAGCGAAAGCTAAAGTTAGCGAAGACTCTGAAGTGGCCGGAAAGACGCTTGAGGAGGTTAAACTGCACACAGTTACAGGAATGAAGGTTATAGCAATAAAAAGGGGGTACGAGTGGATATTTGATCCGGAAAAAGATACAAAACTCTACATAGGTGACGTACTGTTTGCGAAAGGAGACATTTCTGGAATACCCAAGTTCTACAGACTCGTTACAGGCAGGGAAAAGACGATTGAAGAATTTGAACCAAAACTCGAAGAAAACCTTGAAAAAGCAGTTGAATTGCTTATTGAGATGAAAAACCTGTCAGAACTCGCTGTTGATTTGAGTTATCTGTCTTTACTTTATAGAGATGAAAAAACGGCTCAGGAAGCCAGCTACATCGAAGAGAAAGTTGACAACCTTAAGTACAGGGTACAGCTTCTGGTTTTGAAGAGCCTGAGAAATAACCCCGATGAAGACCTCAACATGCTGCTTGCGGTTCTGGAGTTAACTCACGCAAGTGAGCGCATAGCGGATTCGGCGAAGGAAATAGCACAGATAATCGTTGAGGGCAGGGAAATACATCCTATATTTTCTGAGGCGATGAAGGAGGCTGATGAGATAATCACGATGATAGAGGTCATGGAAAATTCAAGTCTTGACGGGAAGACGCTTGGGGTGGCAAAAGTGGAAACGAACACGGGTATGCATGTCATAGCCGTGAAGAGGGGTAACAGGTGGATAACCAATCCGTCAGCGTCAACAAAAATACTCGCAGGAGACAAGCTTATAGTGAAGGGAACGAGGGAGGGAGAAAAAATCCTGAGAAATCTCTGTTCAAAGTGACAGTCAGTTAGCTTCGAGGTCGCATTAATGCATTAAACTACATGTTTTTCAGCATGCTGACTATTCTGGCTACTCTGTTTTCCATTTTAAAAAATCTAGCTGGAAATCTCGATTTTCTGAACAAGAGGGTCGTATCAGGCTCTATCTGCAGAGTTGTGTGTCCATCAGCTATTGCCAGACACTGTCTGCTGATTACCTTAACTTCAACCTTTCTGTGCTTTCCGACTACCCACGGTTTCCATCCAAGCTTGAAGGGAGCTACCGGGACTATCAGCGTGCACTCAATTCTCGGGTCTATTATCGGCCCTCCTGTCGAGAGAGCGTAGGCAGTTGAGCCTATTGGCGTGGAGATTAGCAAGCCGTCACTTCTCAACCGCTCTATTTCCACTCCATCAACGAAAATTGAAAACTCCACAAGCCTTGCGGGCATTGCCGTTAAAAGCGCAATCTCGTTTAAAGCTATCAGGTCCTCGCACTCTATCCTCATAAATTCCTCAACTTCCATTTTTTCGAGAGCTGCACTGAGTTTTTCTCTAAAATTTTTTGGGGTTGCGTGAGTCAACAGTCCGACTTTGCCTGTGTTTATTCCAAAAATTGGAGGACATCTCCTGATCTGTTGAAGAGCTCTCAGAATGGTTCCGTCTCCTCCAACGGTAACGACAAAATCGTATGTCTCACACTCAGAACAGTTCTCCACAATGTCAGCCGGGATACCCACGTTTTCGAGGAAACTCAGCACCTCTCTAGCCGTCTTTTCTGATCCCGGCTTGCAGATGATTGCACCTTTCATCAATCTCCCCTCGCATGTCTTATTTAATCTAAAGTTTTTCTGAAAATCTTGAAAATTAAATTCTGAAAATTTTGAACCTAGTTTAGTACTGCTTCGAACTGTTACAGCTCCAGTTTCAGTAGTTCTCCGTGAAGTCTTTTATTGGCAACTAGAACTCTGAACCTTTCTTCCATTGTAAACTCTTTATCGTTCAGCGACCTGCCTTCCGGTGTTGTAACTTCTGCTCCAGCCCTCTTTGCGATGTAGAGCCCCGCAGCAACGTCGTAAACTCTCAGCATACCCTTACCGGCTCCCTTTCTCACGTCTATGAAGCAGTCCACACTGCCATCCGCAACAAAGCAGATTTCGAGAGACGCAGCACCGAATATTCGCACCCTTTTAAATCCATAGTTTCTGGTTGGATAGTACATTATTGCGTTTGTTTCGTTTATTCTGTCGGTTTCGGACGTTTTTATTACTTCACCGTTTTTGTAAGCCAGCTCATCAGCATAGTATTCGTCTTCGGTGGCTATATTGTACACGTATCCAAAAAAAGCGCCTTCAAACTTTGCGTTACCGCCGTTTGATTTTGCAAAACACAGGGAAACAGAATATATTGGAATACCTCTGGCAGCATTGAAAGTCCCATCAATCGGATCCAGGGCAACGACTGTACTGCCATCCCCAATGATCCCGGACTCCTCCGTTACAATTCTAACGTCCCAGTCCTTCAAAACTTCAACAGCAGCGTCCTCAGCTATTCTGTCAATTCTTTTCGTTGGTGTCCCGTCTTTTCCCATTCCCACGTTCTCTCCAGCGTATTTACTTCCGGCGACTGGAAGAACTGCATCTCTTACAGCTTTTGCAACCTCTCTCGAAATTTTGAGAGCAAGAGAAGCATCCATACTTTAACATGAGGTTAAAGAGTATTAAGCTTAACGAGTTTAGCGTTCCAGAGCATTGAGTGCAGCCTTTTTCATCACGTCAAACGGAGGACTCAAACCCGTCCATATCTCGAAGGCTCTCGCTCCCTGATGTACGAGCATGTCAATTCCGTAAACGACCTTGCACCCTCTCATTTTTGCGAGTTTTATCAGAGCTGTCTCCATCGGATTGTAAACGGTGTCAAAGACGACTATCCCCTCTTTTATGAGCTTGCTGTCAACCGGTAGTTTTCCCGGCATGTAGCCACTCATTCCCACAGGCGTTGCATTTATCAGGATATCAAACCTGAGTTTTTCGAGCTCACTCATCGGAACAAACACGCACTCGCCGTACTTTCTGACGTCCTGAACGAGCTTTAATCCCCTCTGCTCGGTTCTGTTTGTAACAACCACTGTCGCCCCCTCCCCCACAAGGGCGAAGGCAATAGCTCTCGCAGCCCCTCCAGCCCCAATTATCAGCACCGTTTTTCCGGAGACGCCAACTCCAGCGTTTTCGAGGGCTTTTAGAGCACCATAGGCGTCTGTGTTGTAGGCAAGTACTTCTTCGTCAAATTTCAGCGTATTTGCTGCACCAATTCTCAGAGCAAGCTCGTCTGGCTTTGCGAGCTTTAACACCTCTTCTTTGTGCGGAATTGTTACGTTCAAACCTTTAATTCCAAGGGCTTTTGCCCCCTCTATCGCTTTTTTCAGGTCTTCGGGTTTCACGTCGAAGGATGCGTAAACGGCATCTATCTTCATAGCCCTGAATGCCGCGTTGTGCATCGCAGGAGATACCGAGTGTTTTACCGGGTGTCCGATTACGCCATAGCAGTCCATAAACTGCTTCTGCTGGAAAGTATTTAATAGTTGACTGCCGTTTAAAACTGCTTATTTAAAACTGTTAATGCAGTTAATGCACGTTAATGCGCATTTACTTTCCAAGAGACTTCCTCAGAAACCAGACTTCGAGTTTTAAACAGGCGGTAACCTCACAATCTTTTTCGAGACAGCCAAAACACGGAGGTAGTCCGGAAACATTTTCCATTCTCTCCATTATCGCCTGCAGGCTGAACTCGTCTTCTTTCTCCTCTTCCTCCTCAGCTCCGGCTGGAACAATCTTAAAAGTCTTAACACCATCAACAACGATTTCAACTCTTCTTATCAGCCCCTCTTTTTCGAGCTTTCTCAGAATTCTGGAACACTTGCTGCTGTCTATGTTAAGCTCCTTCCACAGGTCTTTCTGCAGAATGCTGCCTCTCTCCTCAAGAATGCGGAGTACCTCATCTCTCGTATCCATCATAATACCTTTAACAGAAACTTAAAAATTTAGTTACTGTTCCTCGTAGGGCTGTATGAGTATGACGTTGTTACCCCTCAGAACGAGCGTGCCGAGATTCCTTATTTTTTCGTTGTTCCTGTACTCCACGGCATTGCTTATGTGTATGTTCATGTAATCGTCAACACTTTCGAGCTTTCCAACGAGTTCGCTCTCCTCTCCCTTCATTTCCACTTTTATGACCTTTCCGATGAGCGACCTGACCATCTGATTTGGAAGCATGATTCTTTCACCCCTTTAGCAAGTTAAAAGATGTCAAAAACCGTATATATACCTTCTGCTAAAGCCATGCCAATGGCAATCCTTGTAACAGGTGGTGCTGGGTTTATAGGTTCGCATCTGGTTGACAGACTCGTTGAAGAGGGAAAAGAGGTCGTAATACTGGATAACCTTTCATCCGGTGTGTCTTTCCTCAATCCTGACGCGGAGTTTATAAAAGTGGATCTCGCCAGCAGGTCAGAAATTGAAGATGTGTTCAGAAAAAGGAACTTCAGCGAAGTGTGGCATATAGCCGCAAATCCTGATGTCAGAATTGGGAGTGAAAATCCGGATGAAATATACAGAAACAACATCCTCGCGACGTACAACCTTCTCGAGGTAATGAGAAAAAATAATGTTGATAAAATAATTTTTACTTCAACTTCTACCGTTTACGGCGAAGCCGAGGTAATTCCCACGCCCGAGGACTACCCCACAGTGCCGATCTCCATATACGGTGCTTCGAAATTGGCCTGTGAGGCTCTGATATCATCTTACTGCCATACCTTCGACATGAAAGCTTGGATTTACAGGTTTGCCAACGTTATAGGTAAGAGGAGCAACCACGGCGTGATATACGACTTCATAATGAAACTCCGCAGAAATCCCGATGAGCTTGAAATTCTTGGAAACGGAGAGCAGAACAAGTCGTACATATACATCTCCGACTGCATTGAAGCAATGTTTTTTGGCCTGAAAGCTGACGGCAGGGTGAACATATTCAACATAGGAAGCGAGGATCAGATTAAAGTTAAAAGAATAGCCGAAATAGTTTGCGAGGAGATGGGATTGAGTCCGAAATTCAGGTTTACGGGAGGTGACAGGGGCTGGAAAGGAGACGTTCCGGTTATGCTTCTGTCAATCGAAAAGCTAAAAGCCACGGGCTGGAAGCCCAAGTACAGTTCTGAGCAGGCTGTCAGAATGGCTGTTAGAGACCTGCTCGAGTCCATGAAGTAGCTATTCGACAAGCAAGTCAACGACGTACCTGTGCACGTAAGGAGCGAAATTGCCGCACCTCCTTACGAAAACAACTCTGCACTTTATGTAGGGTGAGAAAAGGCTTTCAACTCTGCCCGGCAGGTCTTTTTCCTCTTCCACTCCGGCGAAGGTGTAGTAGTGGATGTAACTTCCCTTTTTCGCCTTTAAGGCTGCGACATCTGCAAAATCCTGAGCGTTGTTTGGGGAAGGCATGAGAATTCTGTCAAACTTCCCTTCAAGTTTCGGTACAACTTCTCTTACGTCTCCCTCGTAAACCTTTACCACATCCTCCACCCTGTTCAGTTTCACGTTTTTTCTGAAGTACTCGACGGCTTTCGGATTCAGTTCAACACCAACGACCTCTCCCGGCTCAGCGTTTTTTGCAATTGTTATCGCGAAAGGGCCAACTCCTGCAAACATAACGAGAACTCTCTCTCCCGGTTTTACGAGCCTGAATATTCTTTCCCTTTCTCCGGAAAGCTTTACCGAGTAGTAGACCTTCGTTGGGTCGAGCAAAAACCTGCATCCGTGCTCCTTCACCACTGTCTCCGTTTCCCCACCGTAAATTACCTCGTAGCTGGCAACCCTGTAGTCTCCGCTGACCTCGCCAACCTTCCTCAGCACGGTCTTGACGTGTTTGTGCTTTTCGAGTATTGCCTTTACGATTTCGTCTTTGAGGTGGTATACTTCATCCGGTATGTCTATTACAACCACGTTTCCAATGATTTCAAAGCTCCTTCTCACAGCAGACAGCTCTTTTTCACCTATGCTGTATTTTTCCCTCAGTATTTTTCTGAGTGACATTTTATTTTACCTTAACACGTGTTCTATAAACGTTTTACCTTCCGTTTGCTTTTGCCCTTAAGGAATGCAGAGTAAGCTGAAACTTTTCTTGAAACCGGTGGTTAAAGAAAAGTGTAAATGACGTTAAAGATTCTCAATTCTCTCTTCTATCGAGGGGTGTAGAGTAAATATACTGAACAGTTTACCTATTTTTTCGTTTCATAACGTTTATTTCTGCCAGTTTGGTCAGAACTCTGGCGTACGGATCTCTTCCTACTGTTTTTGCTGTGAACCTGTCCGCTCTGTGCTCCAGATAAACCGTTATCCTGCCAAATGTCAAAAAGAGCACTGACATTACAGCGAGCAGGATTGTTGTGTAAGCGTAAAAACTCAAGCTGAATGGATTTATCAGATTTGAAACGTAAATCCAGACGGCAAAAGTTTCCGAGAACTTTAACGTCAGGCGTATATCAGCATCCAGATTCCGAGAAAGCCAATTACGAATACGGTTTCGCTGTATTCAGTGAAGTAGCTGACGACTATGTCGTAAACGGTCATGACATTCAGCAGGATCATGGAAAATACCAGAACCAGCGCTATAGGTATGGAAATGAATACTGCCAGTCTTCTGATTCTGTAAAGTTTCTCCTCTCTGCTTAAATTAGATGAAAATACCTTTCTGGCGTAGTACCTCGAAAAGAGAAACGAAGAGGCAGGTACTGCGAGGAAAACTGCCAGCAGTTCCGCCAGAACACTACCCTGAACTTCGTAGGTTAAATTCCCGTAACCCGTAACTCTGTAGAGGTTCTGAATGTCTCCCCTCTTAACGAGCTGAACATCTCCTTTAACGGTGTAGCCCCCTGTTTATGTAGATGTAAACCTCACCCAGTCTGAACAGCCTGGCCAGAATTTACCGTCTATACTTCTGAAAATTCCAGTCTTCTTCCCGATTGACGTGTGGATCATAAAAACTCTGCATCCATTCCTTGCGGTAATTTTCAACATACTTCACGGGCAATCCGGCAGACTTGAACACGTCTATAACGTCATTTTTTGTTAAATTTTTCGAGTACAATAACTGCGTAATCTCTATCGCCCGGAAACTCGTGTATTACCACTTTCGCCAGCCTTTAGGTGTGAACACGGTAGTAACGGTTAAGGTACTGATCAAAATTAAAATTAAAGCTGTTGACATGCTTTCTCACCGCCAGCAGACAAATCTTCTCAATTTATATTTATTTTGCCTGTAACCTGTAAACCTCAATCTCCGTTGAACAGAGACAGTTTTCAGCAAATCAGCCAATAAAAGCTCCAACAAACATCGCTATGTAAACAACTCCAAGTGTTATGCTCGCAAGTTTGTACATCTTTCTTGCCTTCTCTCTGCTCGGAGATATAGCAAATCTGATGGCTTTAATTAACAGGATGCTGACCGTACTGGCAGACACAGCGAGGTAAACAACTCCGAGAGGTGCAACGAAGAACAGAACGGCCACCACCACCAGCATAAAGGCAACGCTCACGACTATCGCCCATGAAGCTTTTTCCATACCCACAACCAGCGGAAGCATGGGTATTCTGGCGTTTCTGTAGTCCTCCTCGTAGTACATCGACAGATACCATATGTGAGCGGGAATCCAGAGGAGGATTATTGCAGCGGCAAGTAAGCCGGCGATTTCTATTCTTCCAGCAGCAGCAGTCCATCCAGCGAGGCAGGGCATGGCTCCTGCAAGGCCTCCAAGCACTATCGAATACGGGCTTCTTCTTTTCAGCATCACTGTATAGACGATGATGTCGAAAAACAGACCCAGAAACAGGACTGCTGAAAAACTTACACCGACAAGCAGTCCAAGAATTAAACCAAGCCCGAACAGAAAAGCTCCGTAAGCGGCGCACCCTTTATTTGAAAGCCTGCCAGAGGGGACGGGTCTTTTACGCGTTCTGCACATGAGCGCGTCTATATCTCCGTCAAGCCACATGTTTAAAGCTGTGGTTCCCGCCACAGCGAGAACTGTAGCCATAAACATTAATGTGAAACTTTCAGGTGAGAAAGGTTTGTTGTGCAGCTTGAGAGCTATGAAGTATGCTACGACGCATGTAACCATTAAAAGCGTGGTTTGCTTGGGTTTTATGACTTCAACAAAGGCCTTTGCATCGGGCATGTTTTTAATGCGAATACAGTTGCTACTTCAAAGTTTCGGTGTTTGGTGTTTTGTTACGGCCTTTGACGTCTATTTTAAAGTATTTCAGATCTTGCAACGCTGTAGTTTCTTCTCTCAATTTCAGCCAGAACGCTGCAGAAACGTATCAGCAGGATTATTGGGTGGAGTCTCGTAGTTCGTCCGGGAAAGCCGTCAGGTTGAAAAATTCGAATAATTATGGTTCCTCAGGGTAAGTTTGAGCTTAGTGGAAAAAGAGGTTGAAGAAAAAGAGGTTAAAAGAAGTCGAGAATAGTAAGGTTGTCTCGTGTCAGGTTCAGTTAGAAATTGGAGAAATTGGATGTATAAATATATTCTAAAATGTTAAAAGCCTTGTGTATTACGATGTTTCGAATGCGCCCCACACGAGGCCAATTTAAAGCTCGAAAAGCTGGGTGGTGAACATGAAAAGCTACGAAATTGCGTTCAGAAGTGACTGGAGGTTCGAAGCCAGAGCATTCATCAGGTCCTGGAAATATTCGCCCAGAAAAATCAAGACACTCGTTTACACTCTTTTCCCCCTGATGGTGGTGCTGGCTGCTGTGCTGGTTATCCACAACGTTCAGAAACATTATTATCTTCTGGCAGTTTTCTGGATACTGTATCCGTTCCTTCTAACTGCTCTGCTTCTAATCGGCAGGTTAAAGCCGAAGACGTACAAAACTTCGTTAAGGGGATTAATAATCGACGGTCAATTGCATCGCTGGAAGAACTACAGGGGTTATTTTGCTGACGGTGAAATGCTGTATCTCGTTAACCGGGCGGGCGGAATAGTTGCGTTGCCTCGAAGATTTGAGGATGCTGTTAAAGAGTTTGTTCCGAAACTGGCTTTTCAATCGTAGCGAATTCTGTTTACAATTCTGTTTTTGCGGATCACAAATTGTCCAAACGTTTTAGAATCGTAACTTTTAAACGTATTTTACCTTTCTCAGCATCAGTAAAAGTGCGATTAACGCAGTAACGTAACTGACAGCTACCCCCTCTGGAAAGGAAATCAGAAACGCTGGAGCGAGTATAATGCCAAGAAGAATTCCGTTGATGATAAAGAGAGCAATCGACCTTATTAAATCCTTTTCAGGTATCCAAATCTCCTCACCCTCGTAGTTAAACAGAAACAGCATCGTGAGCAGAGATACTTCAACTGGCAGCAGGAAGGCGTGGGACAGGAAAAGTACGTTTGCTCTATCGGAATAGGTACCCAGACAAACGATAGCTGTAGAGGAGATGACCGACACCACAGATGCTGAGAGTGATTTGCTCAGAACAAATTGAGCCTTTGTTACCGGCAATGTCCTGAGGAAGTCTATCTCCTTTCCTTCAGCTCTCAAAATAGTGTCCGCATCAAGCGTTGAGAAAAACGAGATAATGGCAATCAAACTGATGACTAGTTCCTTTGAAAAGTGTCCACTTTTGACCTGAGGCAGGATTACGTAGAGGGGTATGAGAAACTCAACGGCCATGGACGCCTTTCTGAATACGAGCCTTAAGTCCTTGATAACCAGAGCCAAGATTGCTCCGCCAGAACCTGCTGTAAAGCCTCTGGAATTTCCCCTTTCGAAAACTATCCTGGGTTCTAGCAAATCTCTCCAGACTCTGTTGACTGTGTAGCGGTAAAGCGGGATAAACACAGCTGAATGGATAGCCAATAACGCTAAGCTTTCGACCGGGTCAAATACCGATGCAGCTGAGAATGGATAAGCAATTGCGTATTTTCCAAAAATCTCAGCAAATTTTTCGCTGTACCTCGTCAGGTAGTCGTCAGGTAGCTCTGAAAGTAGCCAAATTGGCGATGTCTCTCAAAAACTGTCCTTTTGTCTTTCTGTAGCTTATCCTCAGCCCAAAGAACGAGAAAATGAGTAAATCGATTATGTGGCCGATCAGAATGCCCGTTAAAACCCACAGCAGAATGCCTGATCGCCAGAACAATGACGTCGGAATCGCTATTACTGCGCACGTTACGGTGTCCAGTAACAGTAGCTCGCTCAGGTAGTAAGCTCCAACTTTCACCGGCAGAGCTTTTAAAGGCTCAAAAATTCCAAGAGAAAAAATGTAGTGGGAGTTGACGGCTGTTATGTACAGTGCTAAGATGAAGGAAATCGTGGAGAGTAACGGCCAGAGACGCGATTACGGCTTTATTGTTCGTGAGAGCGATTCCGGCAATGAAACAGCCGAACAGGGTATAGAAAAAGGACTTTATGCTGAGCTTTCTCAGTCCTTTGACGATCTTTTCGTCGTTCATCACAGGATTCCTTTTGAGCATCTGGTAGTGCATTTCTCTGTAAAGGATTCTGAGCACTTCAGACATGCCAATCCCTACAGCTCTACAGCTTTAAAGCCTGAATAATCTCAAAAACCTCTTCTTTACTCTCTGTCAGTTTTAAAACACTTCTTCCAAACTTTCTTCGTGTGCTCTCTCCTTTAGCTCCTCAACGCTTCCTTCAGCTACCAGCTTTCCCCGGTAGATAACGCCGATTCTGTCGCAAATCATTTCGGCAAGGGGAAGTATGTGGGTTGAAAAAATTATGCTTTTCCCCTCTTTTTTGAATTCGACTAGAAATTCTCTGAAAATTCTTGCACTCTTCGCATCCAGACCGTTCATGGATTCATCGAGTATCAGAACGCGTGGATTGTGCAGGAGGGCTGAGATAACCGAGACTTTCTGCTTCGTGCCAAAGTTCAGCGTTCCGATAAACTGATCCATGTAGTTTTCAATTCCAAAGGCTTCAACAAGGCGGTTAACTCTCTCTTCAAGAACTCATCGCGTACCTCCGAGGCGGAAGAATGTCCATGGCTTCGACACATGCTTTAATAAAACTACGAGTGTGTGGTGGGAACTCGAAGTTGCGTAAGTCCTCGTTTGCTACTTCGAAGTCGTATGCTTCTTTGTAAATTGTCTTTATCTTCTCTAAGAGTTTGTTGAAGTGATGTGCTCTTAGATGTTCGAGCTCGATTCTCTTAACAGAATCAAATGGCGGCTCATTTACTAAGTCTCCTGGCGTGAATGCAAAAACGTGTTTCAAGTTTGAGAGGATTCTCCAAGCAAACCTGATGTCCGTTCTAAAGCCGTAGTATTGTAGTCCAGTTTCTTTACCAATATATCCACTGGTAGTGTAGGGAAACTCCTCCCAAAGCAAAGATTTGGTGTTATTTGAAAGAAGGACTAGCCCACTATGGAAGTTCCACCCTTTTTTGAACTGATTACGATACTGAACCAAGTCTACATTCTCAGCTTCATCAAAAAGTACTAAGAATCCTTTTAACTCCAACTTTTTCGCTGCCCAGCCCATGCCATTTAGAATATTGCAGTATATACTTGCCGACGTAGAATGATTGTATTTTTAGATATCTTTAGTTTCCCCTCCATCCACTCCCAGTCGTCCTCATCAACTTCATCCTCCTTGATTTTTCTTATTATTTTTCCGAGTAATGGATGTTCTAAAATTTCATGCGTGTTCTTGCTCATAGCAATTTTCTGCAGAAACTTTCTAAAATCTCCTTCTCCCCCCTCAAACCTAAAGGAGCTTATTATACTTCCGTACACACTTCTTGGTCTATAAGGTGGGTTCTCCATGTGGTCCAGTTCTACATATGATACAGCCCAGCCTTCCCTTAAAGCAAGCAGATAAATGCAGTTCAAAAGGTGAGTCTTCCCCGTCCCATATTCTCCGACAATTCGAAGTGTACCAGCGTGTGAATCGTTTAACCAAGCCTTTACCCTGCTTAGCTCGTTTTCCCGACCAACGGTGAACTCCCTCAGTCCACTAACTGCCTTAGCGTGGGTTGCATATCTTTTATTCAGTTTATTTCAGTTTATTTATTTTTTATCCCTATTCTTGACACCCTCACTCTGTCAGAGTTCAATGCAGGTGCATACTATATTCTAGTTATTTTAACACATACGTTTCTACTATCACTTGAGAATACGAAATATAGAAACTAAAAAATTGTAAATCAGATGTTAAAAATTTCGTTAACACAGTATTTCTTCATCTCTTAGGTAGCAGCTCGGATCGTCTCCCCAGAGGTCTCCCGCCCTAAGAGCTCTAAGCCTGAAACCTCCACACCACTCCCTGAATTTGCAGGCACCACACCTTCCTCTGAGGTATTTGACCTTGTTTCTCAGCTTTAAAAGCAACTCATCCTTGGGGTTGAGCCAGACCTCGCTGAGCGGCTCATCTCTAACGTTACCGCAGCTGTAATCCCACCAGAACTGGTTCGGATGTATGTAGCCTTCAGCATCTATGCATGCAATCCTTTTTCCGCTATTATCTCCTCCTCTCAGCCTTAAGAACTCCAGAGCTTCCTCAGCTTTTTTATCCTCACCCATCTCTTTGAGCTTTAAGTGCAGATAAACTCCATCTGCCGGGTTATCTACTGTCAGGATTTCGGTAGCGTATCCATTTTCGTGAAGCTCCAAAGCTTTTTCTATCAGCCAGTCTATCAGCTCTCTCCTCTCCACGTTGTTTATGTCCTGTTCGAATCCAGCTCTTCCCGATGGCACTAGGTGGTACAAACAGAATCTCGGTATGTCGTTTTCGGCGAGGATGTCTATTACGGCAGAAACGTCCTTCAGGTTGTACCTCGTAACGGTAAACCTTATGCCTGTCATTATTCCGGCATTCTTTGCGTTTATCAATCCGTTCAGGGCTTTATCAAAAGCGCCCTTAACGCCTCTAAATCTGTCGTTGGTCTCTTTTAAACCGTCAATGCTGACGCCAACATAGCTTATGCCCGCCTCCTTCAGCTCTTCAGCCACTTTTTCGGTTATCAGAGTGCCATTCGTGGAAAGCGAGCAGGGAACACCTTTCTTTACTGCGTAATCCACAAGCTCGAACATGTCCTCTCTTAACAGAGGCTCTCCACCGCTGAACAGAAGAACTGGAACCTTCATTTTCGCGAAGTCGTCTATCATCTCCTTTGCCTCTTCCGTGCTCAGCTCGTTAACGATTTTCCCGGCGTTGGCGTAGCAGTGAATGCACTTCAGATTGCACTTCAGGGTTGAGTTCCACACGACGACGGGTATTGGTTTCTGGCTGATTTCCACAAATTCGCGGGATACGTCTTCACCTTTATACGTCAGGTGTCTGGAGACGGTTGCCTTTCCGGTAAGCATTTTCGTGATCGCAATCATGCTCTCAGCTCTCCGAGATGATATTATTAATCTATCAAGTAGAATTACCTGAAGATTATTTTAAGCTCTCCTTCGCCGAACCTTGCACTGTGCGGTTCCCTTATAGCTAAGCTCTGGGGAAGGAACACTATTCTTTTCCACTGACCGGCAATTATTACAAGCTCTTCTCCTCTCTTGAACAGCTTGATGTCCTGTTTTTCAACAAACGGTGCTTTTATTCTTAAAACAAAGTCATCTCCTTCTTTTTCTATTACAATGGGTTTGCCTTCGTGGAAGATTTCTATGGGGTCTCTGTCTCCGTACATCTCTTCAGCTATGTCCCTGAGCAGGCCTCCCGTTACTTCCGTTGATTTGAACTCAACTTTCATTACCGGAAGCGGGAACTTTTCTTCGATTTCTTTCAGGTACTCCCTCTGAATTTTCATCCACTCGGAGAAGTACTCTCCAGCCTTTTCCGGAAAAATCTTGTTGACGATTATGCAGTCCACTCTGTACCCGAACAGGTTGAGGTATGTAAAGGCTCTTTCAGATTCTCTTATCACCATTTTCTCAGGGTTCATGACTATTCTGACACTTGTATCCTTACTTTCGAGTATGTCCTTTAGCTCGCTTATTTTCGTGTACAGCTCCTGTATTTTGTCCAGCACCTCGTCGCTTGGCAGGGGCACATCCATCAGAGGCTCAGCTATTGGTTTAATTATCCTGAGCACCTTTTTTTCTATACCAAAAAACCTGTTCATGTACCACTTGGCAACTTCCGGAACGCTGAGCAGCCTTAAAGTTTCACCGGTGGGAGCGCAGTCGAGGACTATTGCGTCGTATTCTCCACTTTTATAAAATTTGAGCAGGTGTAAAAGGCTTGCAAGTTCATCAAAACCCGGAAAGATTGCAAGCTCTTCAGCGACCACATCCTCTATACCCTGAGAACGAAAGAACAGGGATAAATACTCCTTTATCGTGCTCCAGTGTCTTTCCAGCTCGTATTCAACGTTAACCTCCATGCCCTCGAGGTTTTCGGTAACCTTCGTCGGAAATGGATTGAGCCTCACACCGAACGAATCTGATAGACTGTGAGCGGGATCGGTGGAGATTACGAGGGTTTTATTTCCGAGTTCTGCACTTTTTATGGCAGTTGCAGCTGCTACGGTGGTTTTTCCAACACCACCCTTGCCCGTGAACAGTATTATTCTCGTCATAACCCGAGTTGTGTCAGGCTGCATATAAATTCAGGCTACCGGTGATTTGCTTCTTGTTTTTTAGGTTCAAATTTTTTTTCTTTTTAATTAATATTTGTTATAATAAATATAACCAAACAGTGGGTTCAGGTACAGTAGTAGTACTCCCCCCTTGCTTTTTGTTCTCTGTCAAGCCTTGATCCGGGCTTGTTAATTCTCGGTCTCTTCGTCTCCTCGTCCCTTCTGAACGTAATCTCGAGTTTGGAGAGAAACCTGTTCATACCCTCTCTCATTCCCATTGGTTTGCTTGCAAAACCTCTTTTTCCCGGCTCTCCTTCAAAAACGAGCAGCCTGTCACTTATCATGTCTATGAGGTATATGTCGTGATCCACGACGAGCACGCTTTTTTCCATGTTCATTGCAAACCTCCTTATCATTCTCGCCGCTTCAGTCCTCTGCTCAACATCGAGGTGGGCTGAAGGCTCATCGAGCAGGTACAGTTCAGCCTCTCTGAGCAGACACGCAACTATGGCAACTCTCTGCAGCTCCCCTCCGCTCAGTTCATTGAGCTTTTTGTCCAGAATTCTGTCTATGCGCAGAGGTTTGATGAACTCAGTTATGTAGTAAGAAGTTTCGACTGCTGGATTTATTGACCTCAGAAAATCCTGAACTCTTGCAGAACTGTCCGCCCTTACGTACTGCGGTTTGTAGGAGACTTTGAGGTTGAGCTTCAGTTTGTTCTCGTCATCCTTCTCAACTCCGGCAAGAACCTTGACGAAAGTCGATTTACCTGTGGCATTTGCACCAATAATTCCAAGAACTTCTCCAACTCTTATGTCCCCACCGCTCGCCTCCAGCCTGAAGCCCGGATACGTTTTTGTGAAGGCAGGATACTCCAGCAGTACCTTTTCACACTCGCTCTCTCTTGGCTGAAACAGGTCGAATTCTATGGGCTTGTACCTGATCTGAACATTCTCTTCGGGCAGGTATCCCTTCAGGTACTGGTTTATTCCAACTCTAACGCTCTTTGGATTTGTTATTATGCCGTAAACGCCCGGTTCTCCGTAGCTTATGTGCACGAGGTCTGCAAGCAGATCGAGTATGGCCACGTCGTGTTCCACAATTAATACCGGTTTCTTTTCAGCCACCTCTTTAATCAGGCTGGCAGCAGCTATTCTCTGGTGGATGTCCAAGTAAGAGGTGATTTCGTCAAGGAAGTAGAAGTCAGCATCCTTGGACAGGCACGCAACTATAGCAATTCTCTGCAATTCCCCCCCGCTCAGCTCGGAAATCTCTTTTTTAACAGAATTCTCAAGTCCAAGCCTTTCCACGTACTCATCAGCTTTTCCGAGTTCGTCAGCTTTTTCCAGCAGCTCTGCCGTTTTTCCCCTATAAACTCTTGGTATCGCTTCAATGTACTGGGGTTTAACGGAAGTCCTTATTTTTCCCTCCGATATATCCTTCAGGTAGTCAAGCAGTTCAGTTCCCGAAAATCTCTCGAATATCTCTTCCCAGCTTATGTCTTCACTTTTTCCGAGATTTGGCTTTAACTGTCCTGAAAGTATTTTTACTGCCGTCGTCTTTCCCGTACCGTTAGCTCCAAGAAGCCCGACCACATGACCTTTTTTCGGTATTGGCAGGTTGTAGAGAACGAAACCGTTTTTATCGTATCTGTGGACTACCTTTCCCTCAAATCTCTCCGGCAGGTTTACGATTGATATGGCTTTAAAAGGACACTTTTTTACGCATATTCCACATCCAACGCAGAGTTCTTCTGAGATGGTGGCAATATCGTTAACCTTTATCGCTTCAGCGCCAGTTCTGACTTTGGGACAGTACTTTACGCATTCCAAGCTGCACCTCTTGGGCTTGCATCTCTTGGCATCAACAACTGCTAACCTCATGCTCATGGCAGAAAACGTTGAATGGTTATTTGTTTTTCTGATGCGAATATTTTGCACACCAAAGTATGTCAAGATAACTGAATTTTTAGTGTGGATCTCCGTTGCCCTCGATTGTGAAATGCGTTAAAACAACCTTTTAAATCGTTTAAAAGAGTTTGTAGGCATGGGGGGGAAAAGGACTAAGGACGAAGTCATTGGAGTCGTTTTCTCGAAATTCAGGCCTGAAAGGTCTGACGTTCTGGCAGACGTAGGGTGTCACTCCTGCAAGGTTTCCGCCTTTTTCAGCCCCTACGTGAAAAAGGTTTACGCAGTCGACATCGATTTGAGCAACGTGGATTTAAAGCTGTTAAAAAGGTGCAAAAACGTTGAACTGGTGAAATCTCACGGTGTTGAGTTCTTTAAAGAGAAAAGAGGCGTAAGTCTCGTCTTTTTTGGTGGAACTGACAGAATTGAAGAGATGATTGAACTGGCCTACGAGGCAAACGTCAGGAAGTTCTGCGTCAGCGCTGCGAGAATTGAGGTTGCCGTGAAAGCGAAGAACGCCATGGAGAGTGCTGGAATTTTTGACGAGATAGTAGCTGTAAACATCTGGAGGAGTTACAAGCTGGCCGGTTACACGGCCTTTAAACCGATAAATCCAGTTTTTCTGGTTTTTGGCAGTCGTTAGGATTTGAATTCCGGCAATTTGCGAGCTGACGGGTTGAGACTGCTTTACGATTGCTTTAATTTTAAAAATAATTTTAAAAAATCGTTATAAAACCCGGAAGGTCAGGATTTCCATGCTTTACGGAGTCAGCCTTGGCCCGGGGGACGTTGAACTCTTAACTCTGAAAGCTCTGAGAACAATAGAAGAAGCTGACGAAGTTATAGCTCCCGGAAAACTTGCAGCAGACGTGGTTGAAAAGATAAGAAAGCCAAGGATCGTTGAATTTCCAATGGGAAGAAGTGAAGAGGTAATAGAAAACCTATCCAGAGAACTGGCGGAGAGGTGCGTTGAGGAGGACATAGCTTTCGTTGCTCTGGGGGATGTTATGTTCTACTCCACCTTCATGCACGTTGCGAGAAGGGTAAAAGAGCTTGGAGGAAAAGTTGAGTGCGTTCCCGGAGTTCCAAGCTTTACATGTGCTTTCAGCGTTTCTCAGATTTTCTGCGACAGGCCTTTAGGAGTTGTAACGGCAAAGGATTTGAAAAACATCAATTCGGATTTCGAGTATTTAGCTGTACTGAAAGCAACAAAGCCAAAAGAGGTTGCAAGACTTGCGGAAGAGTGGGGCTATGCGGTAGAGGCTGTGGTGAGAAGGATGTTCATGGAGGGTGAGGAAGTTTTCGTTAACAGAAATAACGGCAAAATCCCGGAGTTCGAGGACTACTTCACGGTCGTGATACTCAGGAAACGGGATTAAAGGGATTAAAGGTTAAAGATGTTAAACCCGACAGTCAAAATTAATAAGCCCGACTTCAGAACAGGGCAGAGGCATGAGGCGTAACACGAGCTGCAAAAAACGTAGCAGGCCAAAAGTCTATTTTATTGGAGGAGGGCCGGGAGACCCCGAGCTTCTGACTTTAAAAGCTCACAGGTTGCTGTGCGAGGCTGACGTCATAGTTTACGCGGGGTCAATACTTCCTGATGACACTCTGTCAGCCTACAGAGGTGTGAAGGTTAACAGTCACGGAATGAAACTCGAAGAAATAGTTTCTTTGATGGAGAGAGAAGCAAAGTCAGGAAAGCTGGTCGTGAGGGTTCAGAGTGGAGACCCGTCAATATACTCTGCCATAAACGAGCAGATAGACGAGCTGGAGAAGAGAGGAATTAAGTGCGAGGTTATTCCGGGTGTCAGCAGCATTTTTGCATCTGCCTCTGCACTGAAAACCGAACTCACCTCACCCGGCGTTTCGGAGTTCGTTTTCGTGGGAAGGCCAGCAGGTAAAACGCTCGAAAGAGATTACCTCAGAGAGGTCGCATCCATACCGTGCACGATAGTTCTGCTGCTCGGAATCGATAAAATAGACTACGTGGCTGAAACAGTGGCTGAGGTAAGGGGATGGAGCGAGCCGGTAGCTGTCGTTTACCACGCGTCGAGAAAGGACGAAGCAGTGATAAAAGGGACGTTGAGGGATATAGCGGAGAAAGTTAAAAAAGCCGAAATAAAGAGAACCGCAACGATAGTAATAGGTAAAATTCTCGAGAACAGGGGAAGGAGGTCTGTCCTATACGGATAGCTGTTGTTGGATTTGGAAAGGACATAAAACAGCTCAGAAGGCTTTCTGAGTGGCTCTCGGCAGACATAGTGCTCTACAGACAGGGTATGTGGAAAGAGCTGTTTGAGAGAGAGTACGACGCTGTGGTTGCGTACATGCCCTGCGGAGTCGTTGTCAGAGGTATATGCCCGTACCTGAGAAACAAGTGGGTTGATCCGGCCGTAGTCGTCGTGGACAAAGCCATGAGGTACGCAATACCGATTATCGGCGGACACCACGGAGGAAACGAGATTGCTGAGGAGCTGGAGAAGTTCGGTTTGAAGGCGGTTATAACAACTGCTATGGAGTATTCAGAGGGTCTGAGCATAGGCATCGGGTGCAGGAAAGGAGTTAGTCCGGAAGACGTGATTTACGCAATTAAGGCCGCTCTTGCGGAACTCGGTTACTCTCTTAAGGATGTGAGGGTTCTGTCAACGGCAGAAGTAAAGAGAAACGAAAAAGGCTTAGTGGAAGCAGCCAGCAGGCTCAAGAAACCTCTCATGTTTCTGGATTCAGAGACCCTCAACTCCATAGACGTTCCGAGCGACAGCGAGGCAAAGAGAGTTGGTCTGAGGAGCGTGGCTGAAGGCTGCGCAATATACTTCTCCAGGGAGAAAGTACTGATAATGCCCAAGAGAGTTTACAGAGGTGTTACAGTTGCTGTAGCACGTTAGCGGGGATTGTGGGGATTTTATCATGCCGGGAAAGCTCTACATCGTTGGAATTGGTCCGGGAAAGAGCGACTTGCTGACCTTAAGGGCTAAAAAAGTGCTGGAAGAGGCTGAAGTCGTTTTAGGCCACAGAACGTATGTGAGGAGAGTAATGGACGTTTTAAATCCGGAAGCGGAAGTAATTGAGAGCAAAATGGGAAAGGAGCTTGAAAGGGTAAAACTGGCTGTTAAACTTTCGAAAGACAGGCGGGTTTGCCTTGTTAGCGGAGGAGATCCGGGGATTTACGGAATGACGTCTCTCGTGCTTGAGTACATCATGGCGAACGAAATCAACGTCAGTTTTGAGGTCGTTCCCGGCATCACCGCGATGAGTTCAGCGTCTCCTCTGCTGGGATGTCCGGTGAGTGGAGATCACTGCGTGATAAGCCTGAGCGACCTCCTCGTTCCTTGGGATGTCGTGGAGAGGAGGTTGATTTCGGCTCTGCTTGGAGACTTTGTTGTTGTCGTTTACAATCCCTCCAGCAGGAGGAGAGCAAAAAACCTGAAAAGGGCTATGGAAATCGTTCTCAGGTTTAAAGGCGACGTACCAGTAGGTTGCGTGAAAAATGCGGAGAGGGAGAAGACAGAGGTGTGGATAACAAAGCCCTCAGAGGTTGTGGAGGAACTGGAAAAGGGGAAGAACAGGATAGATATGCACACGATACTGTTCATTCCGTCATCCGAAACAGTATTCGATGGAAAAAGAATGCTCACGCCGAGAGGCTATTCCTCGAAGTACGAACTGCACGAGCTGCACGAGCCGAGAAGAAGTTCAGCTGAAAATTCACTGAAATTGCTTGAGGAAGTGTCCGGAGCGAGGACGAATGAGGGGCTGAGGATTGCCGAAAAAAGTGCTGGAGTCGCTAAAATGTTATTGAGCCGGGCGAGGTTTGGCGAACTGGAGAGGTTCATTGCTGAGAGGTGCATAACGGCAACAGCAGACCCGTCGATTTCAGCCCTGCTCAGGTTTAACAGAACGGAGGACGTTGTAAAGGCAATGGATAGCTGTGAAAAAGTGGTGGTTGACGTGGAAATGGTAAAAGCCGGAATAGAAAACAGGGTGTACAGGGAAATTCTGGTGGCGTCAAAGCTCGGCGGTGGAGGAAAGACCGTTGTCTCGTCGGGAATTAGAAAACTGAAAGACTGCATAAACGACTCTTTCGTAGCTGTAGGAAACGCACCCTCAGCCCTCAAAGAGCTCTGCAGAATAATTGATGAGGGCGTGAAACCCGGAGCTGTGGTGGCAACACCCGTCGGATTCACCAACGCTGCAGGAGCCAAGGAGGAGCTGATGAAAAAAGACGTTCCGTGGGTAGTCGTGGAGGGCGTTAGAGGAGGATCCACACTCTGCGTTGCAATCGTAAACGCTGTCGCAGCCCTTTCGGGACTAAAATGAAGCAAAGGTAAGGCGGGTGAGGGAAGTGCTTGCAGTTGTAGGTGTGGGCATTGCAAGAGGTCACCTAACGGAGCGGGGAAAGAAACTCATAGAAACGGCGGACGTCGTTTACGGAAGCAGGAAGGCTCTGAGCTTAGTTGATGAAATTGCGGGAAGCAAAAGCGTGATTATAGAAAGTTTCAGCAGGAAAACTTATGAAGAAATAGAGGAGGAGGCGAAGAACAGGAACGTCGTCGTGCTTTCCACTGGAGATCCGATGGTTTCTGGTATGGGAACGAAGCTCAACGCAGACGTAGTGGAACCGGGGATAAGCAGCGTTTTAGTTGCCCTTTCGAGACTTAGAACGGATCTGTGCGATGTGGTGGTGGTGAAATGCCATGCCAGAGATTGTTTAAACGAAATTATTAGATTTCTCGACTTCAGACCTGTTCTTTCCCTCATTACACGGGATTTCGACTTTAAAGAGCTCTCAGGGGAGATATCAAAAAAACTCAAAAAATTTGGAAGTGGAGAGGTAAGAGCTGTCGTGCTCGAGGAGCTGTGCGGAAACGAGAGGATATTTGAAGTTGAAAGTCTGGAAAAACTGGAGAATTTTAGTTTGAGTTCGAGCAACGCGATTTTATACCTGGAGATTAAAAACACAAAATCCGCAACTTCAGCAGAAAGATTAAATAATCTTGATTAAATAACAAGAAAACTGTACATGGAGGTGTTTTCGTGGAAAGTGCAAATAAAGGTGGAAAAAAAGGACTCGTCATAGTGGGGCACGGGAGCAAGCTGCACTACTACAGAGAAGTTATGGAATTCCACAGGGAAAGAATTCTGAAAGCCGGATTTTTCGACGAAGTGGAGCTCGCTTTTGCCGCTCACGGCAGAAAGCCCACGGTCGATGAAGTCGTCAAAAAGATGGAGAGCAGCGAAATTTACCTCGTTCCGCTCTTCATGGCTTACGGCGTTCACACCGCTGAAGAGCTACCGGAACTCCTCGGATTTGAGTTTAAGGAGGGAGCAGTTGAACTTGAGATGGATGGAAAAAAGGTCGTTCTCTGCGAGCCGGTGGGAAAAGACGAGCTCGTAACTCACGCCATACTGAACAGGGTTATATCTGCGAAGAACGAGCTTGGTCTTTAAGAGATTTAAAAAACGTGATTTCCGGTTTATTCTCTACTCTCACACTCTTAGTTACTGCTGTGTGTGCAGGTTACGGCCATTAAAATTGAGATTTTACGGAATTACAAATAATTTCAATTTAGTTATAACTCCAAAATATAAATCAAATTTGTTTTTTCAATTCCTGAGGTTAGCTCTTAAACTCGGTCTGACTTTTTCAGCTCCTCTTCCCCTTCTTCTGAGACCTCTTCCCTTCTTGCCGGCTGATGTCAGACCTCTGAAAGCCCTGCCTTTTTTACTGCATATCCAGCTGAGCTGGGGGTCGTTGACTATTGCGGGATGTGCTCTGTCAACCAGTATTACTTCGAACCACTTATACTTTCCATCCTCTCCAACCCAGTAGGAGTTAAGAACTTCCATGTTCGGATACTTCCTCGCCGCCCTCTCCTCTGCAATTCTCTGAAGACTTTTCTTCGGTGTCTTTCTGTTGACCATCAGATTCTTCGTCTTCCTGCCCTTGTTCGGTCTCGTTGCTCTCCTGCCACCCCTTCTAACTCTAACCCTCACGACGATTATACCCTTCTTGGCTTTATAACCGAGAGACCTTGCTCTGTCAACTCTTGTGGGTCTCTCTATTCTGACCACAGAGGGCTCTCTTCTCCACTGCTGCAACCTCTCCCACATGAGCTCTCCAACAAAACCCTCCCACGGGTTCTTCCATGCCTCCCTGATGTACGCGTAAACTGACTTCATCAACATCACCTTGAACGATTACTTCGCTCTGGGGGAGCGTATATAAACGTATCGCTGTACTTTATTTTGGTTTTGCTTTTTGCTCAAAGCCTGTAACAGGCTGTCGTTTTCATTTAATCAGCTATCACCACAAACTATTGTGTTACTATTCTTTCAATCCCACTATGGTCTGATTTTATC
>WAPX01000006.1 GCA_015520485.1 Archaeoglobaceae archaeon | reverse complement strand
TAAGGAGTGCTTTGGTATAGCTGAAAGAATAACAAAAGAGTTGTGGAGTGAATTAAAAAACGTGAACGAAAAGGATGTATGGAGATTCTTTGAGTCTTTCGTGAAGCTGTACGAGGTGAAAAGAAGCAAGATTGAACTATGACTGTTATTGTGTTAGATTCTGGGGCCAGGTTTGAAGTTAGAGAAGGTAAACTTTTTCTTAAAAAAGACTATGAGCATGTCGAGATCGAGAACATTGAAAAACTAATAGAAATTTTAAACGGCTCAGAAAGCGTAGATGTTATTTTCAAACTTGATTTAAAGGCCACATATTTTAAGATAGAAAGAAGGATTCAAAGAATAGATGATGAAGAGAAAGAAGAATATATTGTAGAAGAGTATCCGGTATTTGTAATATTGTTACTTCATGAGTTTAAGCGAATTAAGTTGAGTATTGAAGAGATTTCGTATACTCTTGTGCCACTAAGAAAGTTTAAAGAAAAAGAAATTTTAGACGTAGTAAATAACGCACCTTGTGCTTGGTTAGCAATAGGTTGTCTTTATCCTCTCGGAAGGCTGATGGATTATTTTACAGATTCTGAGATTTTCGTAAAGAATAGGCTAGAGGGAGATTTTTTCAAGGATTTTCAAACAAGATTGAAGGAATCCAAAACTAGATTAGAGAAACTCAAGAGTGGAGATAGTGTATCCGAATACTCAGAATTAGTGACATCTACAGTGGATAAAATAGAAGAGATTTTGGATTTCTTTCTTGAACTTGCTGAAACATTAAATAAAGTAGAGGAACTTTCTGAATCAAAAATAAGTAAAATATCTATTTTTTCAGAATTTTTGGAGAGGTCTGAAAGACTAATTAAGGATTTCCTGATGCTAGCAATTCATGTAATTTCTCGGCTGGTTTTTGGCAAAAAAACTCATATCTCTTCAGCTATTCTCTATACTTATGGATACAACAGGGGCACTAATGTGGGAAACAATTAGGTTGACTGCTAGAAATATATTTGACGTAGACAATCTATTTAAACTCGAGCAAGACCAAAGAAAAAGCTTGTTACATTTAACAAGTAAGTGGGGAGAAGCAAAAGAATTCAAAAGGTTGAGAAACGTCTCTCCTTTGTCACATCGCTTCAAACCAATTGATCTTGGTGGGTATACAGCTGAGAAGATAGCTGAAATTCTGTCATCTCACCATAATTTTTTAACAAATTTGTTGTATGATAATATAAAATTAATCAAAAAAAGAGTGGAAAGTGAGGAAGATGAAAAACTTCAAAATGAAATAGCATTGATTGGTGTTTCTACAGACGATGTTTTGGATTATATCTACCAGCTCGAGGATGTACTTTCTGCGATTAGTAAGTTCACACCCCCTAAAGCGGCTATGAGTCTGAAATATCTAAGGAACTTGTATCTTAATCTATTCCTGCTCCTGTCTTTCTTTGAGGAAGTAAAATGGAGGTGATAATATGAAGCACAGCCATATAATCTCGGTAGGAACGAGCATATTGACGAATTATTGTAGAGAAAACAGTATAGACCAAAAACAACTGGACATAGGCAGACTTCTACATGACAGAACGTTTGTCAGCGAACTCGTTGCTTTCGTTAGTGAAGACCCGAAAAAAGCATCAGCAGAACTAAATGCACTTTACTCCTACTTAGAAAAGTTTGACGTTCAAATTGATGAGGCGTATCTGATTCTAACAGACACGGATGAGTGCGAGTTATGTGGAAGAGTTCTTGAACAAGTCCTTAGACAAAAGGGAATAGATGTTCACGTAAAGCGTGTACGAGGTTACAATGTAAGGGGTGGTGACTTCTATGAGGGATTAGTAGAATTCCTGAAAACAGTTGCGGAAAAAGTAAAAAGCTGGAAAGACAGGAAGATATACTTCAATGCTACTGGTGGTCTCAAACCTGAAGTCTCTTTGCTTGTTGCTATTGGCTCTACTTTAGGAATTCCGACATACTATAGGCATGAGATTATTGGAGACGTTGTGGAAATTCCGCCATTTCCGATAATGCTGAAAAAAGATGTCATGGAAAAACTTGAACCTTTCATCCAGACACAAAGTGGGCGAATATATGATGTAAGAAAAGCAGATGAATTGCTATTGAAAAATCATTTGATACAGCCAATTCACGGCGAACGTGGTGAAGTTAGAGGCTACGAAATTACGTCAATAGGGAAGCTTATGTGGAATTTGTGGAGAGTGGCTGAGGAGCTAAAATAAGAACCTCCGTAATAGCCCCTCTCGACCTAAATCCCGCCAGTAATAACGGCATTCATCGATGGAGTAGCTGAGCCGATCAGTGGTGTCGTTGTTTTAACAACGGACAATGAGGAGGTGAAAAGAGGATATTAAAAGAAAGCTAATCTTCGTATGGGCAGCTATAGATTGATACAAAGGAAAGTCTTACTATATGGACACTTCTGAAGGAAGAAGCCCCTTTCATGGCTTACGTTCTTTTGAAAGAAGTCTTAAAGTACTGTGAAAATAAGCCAGAAGTAGTTGATGACGCATTATTGTATCTGTGGCAAAGTGGTAAAAGTACAGGCATGAAACATTTGGTGAATGCCGTAGAAGGTTAGGGAGAAGACTAAGATGCCCATTATAGAAATTCTTTTGAATGGTGCAGAGCTGGTTGGAGAGTTTTGTAGCATTCTATAATTATTGGAGTGCTAACTTGAGCTTGCGGGATAGAGGACAGAAAACTAAAAGGAGAAAATTTAACTATCCGCTTGAATCAAAAAACTACAATGAGTGCAACTAAGAAGATTTCTGTTTCAGAAGAAGTATGGAAGGAGCTACAGGCATTAAAGAAACCAAACCAGACATTCAACGATTTGTTGATTGAACTTTTAGATAGGGAGAAGAAGCGTAAGTTAGTTAGAGACATGAAAAAGATCGAAGAGGAAGAAGAGTTTGTTGAACTAATATTCTAATTATTTTGGAATGATTCCAAAATCTAATGAAATGTATTTAGTGGAAAAATTTAAATATCTTATGATATAATGCTGATATGCATTTTCAACCGTGGAAGATTTTGATAAGTAAAAAAGCTGAGAAGTTCATAGGGAATCTTCCTGAAAAAAGTCAAAGAATCGTAAGAGAAAAACTCAAAACTTTAAGGGATAATCCGTATCCAGAGAGGGGAGGAAGCAAAAAGAAGTTGAACTTACCAGATTACGAGTTATATCGCATGCATATTGCTAGGTCATACACTGTTTTTTACAGAATTATTGAGGACGAAAGAGTCGTTAAGATACTTGATATAATGACAATCGAGCAAGCACATAAGATGTACGGTAGATTATGATTCCGAAATAGTGGTATAAGACAGATTAATTTAACTCATTTTGGAATGAATCTACATTCTAAGCAAATAGAAAATTATAAATATGAGTCTGAATAGTGTAAGTGTATGCAACAGAAACAACTTTCTGATGAAGAGTGGGGTGTTGCAAAAGAGATAGCCAGAATGTTACGATTTTTTGTTGAGCTTGGTAACTATGGTTACGTAGACAGACTATCAAACACGTACAACATAGAAATCGTCGAAAGGACAATATACGAAGCTCTGAGAGAAAGTAAAGCAGGTATGGGCAATGTTAGAACTAAGGAAGACGGAAAAAAAGTGTACATAGATTCAAAAGGTAAGGAATACAACATTACGCCATACGTACCTCCTTCGGACGTAATTCAAAAATTCTTGGATTCGGCTGCTAAGGATTTGAGAATTTGTAGGATTGCTTCGGCTTTGGCATTTACGTATTTAACGAGGTGAGAACATGTTCGTGTCTGTAGGCGTTAGATTTGTAGCAAACCTCGAAGCATTGAACATGGTTGAGACTGTTGGCAACGTCACTAAACACAGGAGAGCTCCCGTGGTTATTAGAAGCGAGAATGGGTACAGCGTGAAATGGGTTCCAGCTATAAGTGGAGAAAGTTTTGGACATGCATATCAGGAGAACCTTGTAAGAGCGGCTGAAGTGATTTATGATTTGCCACCAGTTTGCAAGTGGTGTAGGATTGGAGAATTTTACAAGCATATGGATAAAGACCACATCGACGATAGGATTTCAGAAGTGTGGAAGAAGAGAGGCAAAGTCAAAAAAGAAAAAGTTCCAGAGTACAAAAAAGAGTTCGAAGCGGCAATCATAAAAAGCTGCCTTGTCGAAGACATTGGTGGCTTTTTACATGCTGAGGACCCACCAGTGAGAAGAACATCACTATTTCAGGTTGGCTATATAGTTCCAACGGTTGAAACAATCAATGCTGCCGTGACAGAAACACAATTCCATGCAAGGCACGCACCATCGGAAACTATGAAAGGAAAAGAAACAGAGGAGAGAGTTGTTGATAGAGCTGCACAGATGATATACTATGTCGAGCTATCATCAGCAGTATACGCTTTGCTTTTTAACATAAACCTCAGTGGCATCGGTTACACGTCAATGACAACTGTTGAAAAAGTACTGGATGATGAAGAAATAGAAAAAAGGAAAAAAGTCGCTCTACTAGCTCTAAAAATGACACTTTACGACTTTGGAGGGAAAAGAACGAGGTTTCTGCCAGTAGCAGAAATCACAGATATGGTTGCAAGTGTTTCTGATTTGCCGTTTATGGTTTCATCACCGGTTTATCCAGAATACGACGTAAAAACGATGGAAAGAAAGAAAAGCGTCGTTAGTCTGTACAATGAGCTTGGCTTGAACAAGTCAATCAGCATCATAGGCTACAACGCAGAGGCTGATGAGGAGGCAAGCACGCCGGAAGAATTGATAAAGAAAGTAATAGAAAAGGTATGTACTTCTTGAAAGTTTCTATCCAGCCGCACTGGGGATATGCCTTAAGAGTGGTGCCACTCAGTAAGTCAAAGCCAGCATTGCTATTTCCCCCACCAACAACATTCATTGGAGCTTTAGCCTATCCCCTTAACATCTTACTTGAAGTTCCTGAAAACGATGGTGAAATTAGCAGTGCCGATAGATATAGGAAAATGTTTATTTCAGTAAATGCAAGGATAAATGTTCCAGTAATCAAATATGGGGATTTAACGAGAGTATTTTGGTACAGAAAGGAAGAAAAAGTCGTTCAGAGTGATGCTGTGTCGCTTGAGAAAGTTTACAGTTTGTCTAGTGATGGTAGTATCGATGTCATATATGTTGTTGACGAGAGTGAGGCAGAGCGTATAGTTGGTGATCTAAACACTCTAAAGCTTGCAGCATGGGGCATATCGAGGATAGGTTCCAAAGAATCTACTGTAAGTGTTGAGAGCGTTAAGCTGAAAAAAGCAAGTTCTGTGGATTGTAGCGTGGTAGAAACAGATTACTATTTCACTGGATACGTAAAACTCCGTAGCGGTAATTTAATTTCTTTTGATGTAGTTGATTTTAGAAAATCCCCAATTGGTGACTACGTTAATGCCGACAAAATCCCGTTGAACGTTCCATACAGTACAAGAAAGCAGAGGGCTGAAAAAGTGAGAGTTGAAGTTGAAGGGATGAAAGTTCTTACAGATGGGGAAGATGTGGTGATAGTATGATCAGGATCCCCCTACCATCTTATGGGACTTTGATGAGAGGTCTTTCAACTGCATTTTTCCTGCGATTGGGTAGCAACCTCCGAATACGAGATGCTGAATATTACTTCGAAGGAGATTCGTTCATTGCCGACTGCAACTATGAAGATTTGCTCGACGCACTCGCGGACACTTTCGAAAAAGCGGCGGAGATTATGGAGAGGAAGTTAAATAACAAGCCCGGAGACATAAAACTTCATAGAAACGACCTCAACAGTCTGAAAAAGAACGGTGTTGATGTTTTTTCGGAGTACTGCTGCCAGTTTACGATAAAGTTCTGTGAATCGCTGGCAAACAATTTGAATATTGACAAAGTCAAGAGTACTGCCCACGTTAAAGCAAAGGGGGATAAGGTGTACTATGGCAATGGGAAAATAGCACTCTTCCAGATGTTTGGAGTGGAAAAGTACTCATCAGCAAGCAGATTTATGAGGTCTAACCTCACGAACTTCAGTTACAGGTATTACGTTAACGATGTTTGGCTTGGAATACTACTTTCAGGTTTTTCCTTCTCGTATTCAGGATACTTCAATCAGAACGTAATAATACTCGTTCCACAGGAGAACTTCAGTTGCGATGTCGGGATTTATGACGAGTTTACTATGAATTCACTCAAAGTTTCTGGAAGTGATCCGATTCAGGCGTATGTAATCTTAATTACCCTTTCGACTCTTAGAGAGTATATGCGTAGGGAATTTAAGATCTTCTTTGACCCCCTAACAACATTCAATTTGACAATCTACAAGATTTCCAGACAAAGAAATACTTTCACACTCACGTCTCAGATTGATCAGAACTTCTCGCAGATATTCGAATTTGCTGCAAGATACCTTAAATACTACAACGAAAAACTCGGTGAAGATTTATCCGAACGCACACAACTCGAAGAGGCTTTAGAAAAAATCATACGCCTTGTTTCGAGCGGGAGAGGTAAAGTCGATAAATACCAGAGAGCGGCGTTTATGCTTTACGACGCTATACACAAATCCCACGATGTCTATGACATGATTTACTTCTTTGGTAGAGAACTTTCGCAGAAAGCATGCGAGCAATCATATAAAAAAAGAAAAAGAGGACATTGGCTTTTTCGCGGAGATGGAGGAAGAGAATTTGAGGCAATTCTCTACGGACTCAATGTCTGAGATTTATTCGAGGCTCGTTAAGAAGGGATTTTTCAAAGGGCGAATTGAAAGACCATTAGTTTCAGAAGTACTCGAAAAAATTGAACAGTTGAAGCCAGTTATATTCTCAGCCCCACCTGGATACGGAAAAACTGCCGTAGTGTATTCGGCGGGAATCTATTCCATTTTTTCATGGGAAAAATTCTGCGGAAGCATTCACGTGTTGCCAATGAGAGCGATAGTCGAGAGTGCCACAAAATCCCTCGCAAACGGATTGGAAAAAGTAGGCATTCATGAGGATATTTATGGTGCGGAAATGATGTTTGTTCATAGTTCCCAATTTTTGTTGAAACCTCTTTCTTTCACTACCATCGACACGTATTCACTGTATTTAGCCAAGTTGCCACCAATTGAAATGAAAATGCTGGAAGATTTTTACGGACATTACGAGCTTTCGAGAGGTTCAATTTTTAACTCGCTTAACGTTTTCGACGAAGTACATCTATTCCTGAACGAAGAAAAGGCTGATAAAGTAATCCGATACTTTTTTACCATGATAAGAGCGTTGCTGAAGATGCAAACACCGGTAATTTTGATGAGTGCAACCCTTCCTCAAAACGTGTTGAATGCTTTGAGAAGGGTTGGAGATAGAGTGAAAGATTTTGAAATCGTTGAATACAGTTCAGATAAAGATAAAAATTTCAGAAACGAAAGACTTTCGATTAACTTGAAAACGAAGTTAATTGATAACAATCAGATTTCGGAAATCGTTAAGGAAGGAAACTTCGACAAAGTTTTAATCGTGGTAAACACGGTGAAAAGGGCAGTTGAAATTTACGAGAAACTTTCTGACTACAATCCTATCTTACTGCACTCACGGTTCAGGCAAAAAGACAGAGAGAACAAGGTGTCTGAACTTCTAAACAAAAATAAATGGGTTTGCGTCTCAACGCAAGTCGTAGAAGCGGGAGTTGATATTTCGGCTGATGTTTTAATTACAGACGCATGCCCGGCTTCGTCGCTAATTCAACGATCTGGTAGAGTCGCAAGGTACGCAGATGAATGCGGAGAAATGTACATCGTTAAAGACGTTGAAGCGAAGCCATATTCGGAGGATTTGGTGAATCAGACTTGTAGTTTTCTCAGTAATCGTAAGAACGGAGAATATGTAGACATAAACTGGAAGTTACCTGATGTAGAAAACGGATACTCCAAGTTACTTAACAATGTTCATAGAAATAGAATAGGGGCAAGATACGATCCCGAATTTATGAGATTAATCACCACACCGTGGAGTTCACGTGAAGCTTTGAAGATGCTGAAAGTCGTTGGCAGTTTTACGAGGGGCAACGTAATCATGCCGTGTTACGTGGGAGCGAAGAGTCGAGAGAACGCCATACCTCTTACTTCGAAAATTGTATTTAACCTCATAAAAAATAAGAAGGCACAAATAATGATTGATGATAAAATTCTGGAGATATTCGTCAAAAACGGGAAGTATCTCGAACAACTGTTGCTAGAGGGTCGTTTCGAATGGATTAGCGTGGATCCATCAGCCTACAGAAAGGAGGTGGGTATTATTGGATGACATTCTCGCCTTCAAAAAGGGCGAAATAATAGAAACACTTAAAGAGCACGTGGACAAATGTGTAAATTTCATTGAGGAACACTACATTAAACGGAATTACCACGTTATGCTTTCTCGTAAAATGTGCTATTCTGCGGAAATCATTAAAGATATGCTCATTAACGCCGCAAGGTTACACGATATCGCCAAGGCTTACGAACCCTACCAAAGTAGAATTAAACGCGGAGATTCAGCGTTTGGGCACGAAATATATTCAGCTGTAATTTTCCACAAAATTTTTGGAATTGAGTACTTGCCCTTCACCATCGCGATACTTTACCACCATCACACGATGTCTGGAACAAACCATGACGAAATTTTCCGTCGATTTTACAGAATTCCAGATATAATAGGATCTAATAAAGTGTCATTGGAGGTAGACGGTAAAGAACTCGCAAAGATTGCTGGTGTTAATGTCGAATTTCCTGAAATTGTAACATTTGAGGAGGCAGAAAAGACACTTAGAGAATTTTTTGAAAAAGGTGTAAATCCGCGTAGTACTAATTTGATGATTTATGTATTCTCAGTTTCGATTCTCCACCCCATTCTTCGCGGAGACGATTTTGCAGCGGGTAAAAATAGAAATAAAGATGGAAAAAGAGAGCAGAAATACTGGATACCTGTAAATGTTCCAAGGGATGTTTTATGCGGCTAATCCTACTAACCCTCGGCTTCGACGAAAAGTTTGCTGTCAGAGGTATTCTAAGGTATGCACCAAAACCTGATGATGTAATTGCCATAATTACAGCTTCACCACTCGTCGAAAAAGCAGAAAAAGCCCTGAAAACTTTGCTCGACATACTGAAAAACTACGCAGGGATTGAAAACATTGAAATCGTTGAAGTTGATGTATCAAACCCTGAGTTTGCAAAGCATAAAATTAGAGAGATTATTTCAAAGCACGAGTGCGAGCTAATTGCAAATCTTTCGGGAGGCATGAGAGCTTTAATCTTGATAACTCTGGCTGCAGTGTTGAGCAGCAACAAAAATGCTTTAATTGAACTCGAAACTGAAAATCTCGAAAATATTGTAACCCTTACTCAAGATTTCTTTAAACCAGAACCAATAGATGAGTCCGATAGAAGAATTCTAAGGAAAGCAGCAGAGATCGGTGAAGTAAAGCTGGACGAATTTGCTGAAGTAATCGGAAAATCGAGAACAACAACCTATAGAATTTTAAAAAAGCTTGTTAATGCCGGTTACCTTGAAGAGAGGAAGGTGGGCAGAGGCGTAGTGTATGTACTCTCTGGTAAAGGTATGTTGATGCTGGAGGAATAAAGAATGAAAAGACTAAGATTTGAAACAGCATTCAAACTCAAGTTAACAAAACTCAAAGCAACTCTGAACTTTCCCCGGTATGAACTACCTTACTGGCTCGGGAACAAATTCAGGGGCGGATTTGGAAGCGTGCTGCTCAGGGCTGTATGTGGCTATCTCAAACCGAAATGCAAGAGCTGCCCCAGTAAAGAGGACTGCCTGTACTACGCCTTGTACGTGAGGGATAAACAGAAGAGAGGAAAAAGCCAGCCCGTCAGACCCATCATATTCGTACCTCCATTCTTCGGCAGAAGTGTATCGGGAAGTGGAAAACTGGAGCTGAAAATAAACGTGTTCGGTGATTACACAAGATACCTCCCCCACATCATCTACGGCCTCAGATTTCTGGGCAAAACGGGGCTCAACTCCAACACAAAATATGAGATTGAGAGCATAACCGACTGCTTTTCAAAGAAAGAAGTTTACGATGGGGAGAGCGTGAATGCAAAGTCGATTAAAACAATAAATCTTGCAGAGATACCAGCAAAAGAGGTTGATGTCGTTAAAATCAATTTTTCAACACCTGTCGAGGCAAAAGTACCGATAAGTCTGAACCACCTGATCCACATGGTTCGCAGAAGACTAATTCTTTACGTAAACGAGTATGGTGAAGGAACAGTTCCCGACTATACGTGCCATGATGAGATAGTGGAATCAAGATGGAAAAATCACAGGCTAATACACAGATCGA
Source organism: Archaeoglobaceae archaeon (assembly GCA_015520485.1). GTDB lineage: Archaea > Halobacteriota > Archaeoglobi > Archaeoglobales > Archaeoglobaceae > WAPX01. Next base: position 21,682 of record WAPX01000006.1, on the reverse strand, counting down.
AGAGAGGTGGAACGAGAGAGTTCTACGGTTGCACAGGTTCTGCAACGTATAGGGTTGAAGCAGATGAGAACGCTTTCAAGTTGCTCTCAGTAGGCGAACTCATAGGGGCTGGAGCGAAGGCAAGCTTTGGAATGGGGTTTTACACTATTGAGTGTGAGCAAACATAAAAATTTCATGAGTGACAAACCAGATATTACGCAGAATTGCTCTCCTTGAAGCTATCTTCGATATATTCTCACTTCCGTGATTTCTGGCTGATATTGCACAGATAAAAAACAAAAAAGTAGTCCCGGGGGGATTCGAACCCCCGTCGCCGGCTCCAAAGGCCGGCAGGATTGACCACTACCCCACGGGACTTTAGTGCATGGAGAGTATGTTCGTGTGGAACGTGTACTTGTAGCTTTTGAGCGGAAGGAACACTTCTCTTCCACCGTATTTCAAACCAAATCCCGCCACTATTTTCACGGTAGTAGTTTCACCATTCCTTATGTGCGTAACCCACCACTTGGGTATTTTAGAGTTCTGCAGGAGCATTGTGAACTCAACTCTCTTCTGAGATCTTGGACCTATAACACTGCTACCGGTAATGTCTCCTTCACCCATGTCAATACCGTTCATGTATATGTGGTACCTAAAGAACTTTATGTACAGAGGCACAGGCATGTTGTTCACCACGGTAGCGCTTGCTATTATCTGAGTCGTATCGTGGGATACATCGCCCCATCTCAGGTTCAGGTCTTTTACCTCTCCAATTTTCAGTCCGTCCACCACTATGTCCACGTTCGTGTTCTTCGCTATTCCGCCGAGCAGGTTTGTCTTGAACTCGTTCGTTCTTGTCACAGGTATTCCAAATTTAAATCCGAATATCGAGAACTGCAGGTCTGATACTATCTTTACAGTGGTAGTTTCACCATTCTTTACGTGGGACACCCACCAGTCTGTGAGTCTGCTGTTCATGAGGTTTATCACCAACCTTATCGTACTTCCCGGCGGTGCTATTGTCGTTTTACCGACTGAATGCCCCGTTCCCATCTCTATGCCGTTCATGTAGATTTTTACGTTGACGCCGCTCAGCGGTATCGAGAATGGAAGCGAGTTTGAAACGTTTACGTCCGCAATTATCTGCGTGACAGATGAATTTACGGCTCCCCAGTGCATTTTTATGGATCTCACTTCAGGCTTTGAGCAGCAGCCAGCAAAACTCGCTGAGATGGCAACGAACAGGACTAACATTATCAGAAGCTTTCGCATACCCCCGTAGTTCGCATACCTGTATTTCACAGTTTCTTTCAGCAACTTTTATATAATCACCAGCAAACTCTGCTTTAGCCGATGATGAATGATGGGCGAACTGAGAGCGTGATGACAGGGGAGAGGCTGAGGCTTTTTACCGGAGGTGTGTTTTTGAGGGAAGTGAAAAAGGAATCTATTTTTAAGTGTATGGTTAATCTGTCTATACTTGCTGGAACTATAAGCATAGTGTTTATACTTTCTATGGCTTTAATACTGGCAAAGTTAAGCTATGTCGAATCCGTAGCAATTTCGGCCGTTATTGGGGTAGTTTACCTCGTGTACAGGGTGATAACCGAAACAGAGAACTTTCAGAGGTGATAAGGTTGCTCGAATTTCTGGGTATAGGTATCGCTCTTATTCTGTTCATTGTAGCGGTTCTTGTAGCCATAGTTATTTCAGGATTCTTTTTGTGGATAGCTCTCAAAATAGTTGGAGAGGATAGAGGAATTATAGAGGCTGGAATTGCAAATCTGGTTGCAGGATTTGCTTCTCTCATTACCCTGTCGATCCTTTCACTCATTCCACCACTGATACTGCTGTCTCCCGTTATAGCTTTTGTCGTGTACGTTTACGTTCTCGACCTTATCCTTCACATAGGGTTCGTAAAGGCAATAGCCGTTTCCGTGATAGCCAACCTTGTCTTTCTGGTCGTATCTGGAATAATAGCGATGGTCCTCGGCGTTGCGTCCTTTTACCCGGTAGTTCATTCCATGCACTACGTAAGAAGACCTTTTTAAACAGATCCTGACGTTCAGGTAATTTTTCAGCCCGGCCAAAAACGTTAATTCGCAGAAAATCAGACTAAGAACATGCCCAAGGAAATAAAAATTAAAATCCCAACACCCGAGGATGTCGTGTCTGAAGAGTTCGTAGAGCATCTGGCAAACGCTTACAGGGAGCTTTTGCTTGCTGCCAGATGTCTCATAGATAACCAGATAAAAAAAGTGGAGGAAAAAGCGGCAAATCCAAAAGAACTAAAGAAAATAGAAATTAAATGATTATTTGAAATTTTTATTTTATAGAAGATTTCAGAAAACTAAATCAAATTTAGCAGCCCGAAGCTGTAACCGGGAATCCACAAGCTTACTCGTACCTCAGAGCCTCAAGCGGCTCCAGCCTGCTCGCCTTCCACGCTGGATAAAACCCGCTGAGGATTGTAGTTAACAGTCCGAAAAAGATACCTTCAAGCATGTATTCAAATGTCGTAATGCTGAACAGGTACTTTGCAGAGTGAAGAATTAGCATATCCACAGCGTAACCACCTATTATGCTCATGAACGCTCCGATTACACTTCCTATTATTCCAAGTATCAGAGCTTCCAGCAGGAAGAGCTTCAGAATAGTGGAACGATACGCCCCTATTGCCATCATTACTCCAATCTCCTTTGTCCTTTCGAGTGTTGACATCAGCATTATGTTGAGAATGCTGACGCCGGCAACGAGAAGGGAAATTCCTGCAATTGCCATAAGAAAGCTGGAAATAAAGTTAAAGCTCTTGTTTATCTGATCTATTATTATTTTCAATTCGAAGACGTCAACCTTTTTCTCTTTCTCGTTTATGGTCTTATCGACAGCTTCCTTGAACAGGCCGACATCTTTTAAACTGTTAACCCAGACTATTATGAAATTGTAACCATTCCCCTTCGTGTTAAATATTCTGTCGTAGTCCCTCAAAGAGACGATTATTGCGTTGTTCGGATTGACGTCGAATCTTGCTCCCGTCTCCTTAAGTATTGCAGAAACCCTGAGGTTGTGTCCCTTAATTTCTATTCTGCTTCCAACCCTGAGGTTTAGCCTGTCCGCAAGATCGTATCCGACCACGCAGGAATCCGAGAGGCGAATGACCCCAGAACTCGGTTTGAACATTCGATTTACTGCTTTTTCCTTCATACCGTATACTGTGGTTCCGAAAACCTCATCTCGATACCGGGCAGTCGTAAAACTGGACTTCACAAAAGCGTAGTTTTTGACGTACGGCAACCTGACTATTCTATCTGCGGTTCTCTTGCTTATGTACATGATGCCTGAAGACACGACCAGTCCGTGCCTGAAGTGAGTTGTGTACGCCGGATAAATTAAAACCTCATCTGTTACATTCTGAAAATTTGAGAGAACACTCATCTTCAGGTTTGCGCTGAATATGCCAATGGACGCTACGGCCATAACTCCTATTATTATTCCAATTATTGCGAGGGAACTCCTGATTCCGTTTCTCTTCAGATTTCGGAGAGCGAGCTGGAAATACATGTTTGACCCTCAGTATATTGCTTCCAGACCTTCAGCAATTATCCTTCCGTCCCTTATCCTTACAACCCTCTCAGCGTATTTCGCTATGTCCGGGTCGTGCGTCACTAAAACTACTGTAACTCCCCTTTCGTTCTGCTCTTTTATCAGGTTCATGACGATTTCTCCACTCTTTGTATCGAGGTTACCTGTCGGCTCGTCGCACAGAAGTATTTCCGGGTCGTTGGCGAGTGCTCTTGCTATTGCCACTCTCTGCTGCATACCACCGCTGAGTTCTGACGGTTTTCTGTCCGCTGCATTTGCTATTCCCATTATTTCCAGCAGTTCCATAACTTTCCTTTCTCTTTCCTTCTTCGGCACGCCCTTGATCAGCATTGCAAGCTCAACGTTCTCGAAAGCGGTTAGAGTTGGTATTAGGTGGTACTGCTGAAAAACAAAACCCAGTTTATTCCTCCTGACGTCTGTGAGTCCTTTATCGCTCAGCTCGCTTGTATCTATTCCGTCTATTATCACCTTTCCGGACGTTGGCTTATCCAAACAACCGATGAGACTGAGAAGTGTAGTCTTGCCGCTGCCACTTGCACCCATTATGCACAGAAACTCTCCTTTTTCAACACTCATGGTTATACCGTTAACTGCATAGACTTCTTCGTTTCCAATTCTGTAAACTTTTTTTACGTCTATCAGCTCCACTACCTTTTTCATGTTTCTCTCTCTTTTTTGTTTTTTCCACATTTTTTGGAATCGACGGTTTTAACGACCCGTTCTACCCTTCACCTCTTCCTCTTCCAGCTCAGGTAAACGCTGACAGCAACTATGAACAGGATCAGCAATGCTCCGGCAAAAGCGACAAGGGTTGCACTGCCGTTACCACTGCTTTCCGTTACCGGCTTTTCGTAACCAATGCGTACGGGCTTTGACGTAGAGAACGACTCTCCAAGCTCATTTTGCCAGGTTACAACTATTTTTGTGGCGTTCTGCGTAACGATGTCAAACGTGTCATAGTCTGAAGGATCGATAGTCCCTATGAAGTAAGATTTGTTCTTCTTTCCTACCGCAGTTACCGTAACGCTGTAAACTTTGCTCCAGCCGTTGTTATCGACGTCACCCGATATTTCAAAACCGTTCCCACTCTTTTCCAGAGACATGTCGCTTATAGAGACAGCTTTTTCCGGCTTAACGTTGACAACGATATTTCTGACAGTTCTGTACGAGTTGTTCAGTGAATCTTTAAAGGATACGACAACTTCAATATCCTGCTTTCCCGGCTTTAAAGCCGGGCAGTTAATGGTAACTTTTTTCAGGCTATCGGGTTTTATGAATGGAATGACTACGCTTTTTTCGTAACCTCCTGACTTCAGCTCTACCCTTACGGAGTAAATAGTGTCTCCTCTCAAATTGGAAACTCCAGCGCTAACGGGTATGACGTCGCACAGGTAGTAGGAAGTGTGGGGGGTTGAAACGTTGAGGGAAACGCCCCTGCTTTTTACAAACTCAGGATATACTGTTTGTACGTAACTGTGAAAGTTGTCGGGAAAGCCGTTGTAAAACTCTATTTTAAATCTGAGAGGGGTCTCATTCGTGGGGTAGAAAACAAACGAACCACCTTTATCAGCGTAAATCGTGGAAGGATATGCTTTAAACAGCGGAATTACCTTAACGTCCATTGCATCTACCGGATTGTAAAGTGTGAAGTGAACGTCGTTGACCTCATCCAGCCTTATCGGATTTGTTATAATCACTTCAGGCTCTGATTTCACAACGTTGATGTTAAAGGTCTTGACAAGAGTGCCGTTGGTCGTGAATATGTACACCTTCACCGTGTAAACTCCGGGAGCTGGAGCTGTTAGGGTAAAGGGCAGAGTGTAAGCGCTATCAGCAGGTATTGTCCCAATCCCGGAAATGTCCTTTGGCGTTACGGGAAGAGAGGTCATGAAGCTTATGCTCGATATTGTCTCCGCAGAGGTGGTGCTGATCGTTAAAGTGCCCCTGACGTGGTCACCCGGAAGAGGAAAAGACGGACTGAAGTTTACGGTTGCGGTGAGCTGAGCATGAACGAGCGTAACCTGCATCAGCAGCAAAACCAGAATCAGAACGAGCCTTCGTTTCATTGCGACCCCCTGCTCAGCTCACAGATGAGATATAAATTTTTTTCGCTGGAATTTGTATTTCAATATTCATTGATACGTTTTTGATTGCAGTTAATCTGATCATAAAAAATTAAAGAGAGTGCATGTTCTCCACCACAGCTTCTGCAAACTCCCTCGTTCCCACGAGCTTTCCACCGACATGCCTGTGTATGTCGTAGGTTACGGTGCCACTTTTTATCGTCATCTCCACGGACTTCTTTATGATTTCCGAACCTTCTTTCCACCCCATATATTCGAACATCAGCGCTCCGCTCAGAATTTCTGCAGTTGGATTTACCTTGTTCTGCCCGGCATACTTGGGAGCTGAACCGTGAACGGGCTCAAACACGCCCATGCCGTCTCCTATGTTCGATCCGGGAGCTACACCCAGCCCGCCAACGAGTCCTGCTGCAAAGTCGCTCATGTAATCTCCGTTTAGGTTTGGCATCGCAAGCACGTCGTATTCGTCAGTTCTCGTGAGCAGCTGCTGAAACATGTTATCGGCTATCCTGTCCTTCACGACGACAGTTCCTTCCGGCTGTTTTCCACCGTACTCGTTCCAGAGTTCATCCTCAGTTACGGTTTTGTCTGCAAACTCCTCCTTTGCCACCTCATACCCCCAGTCCCTGAAAGCACCTTCCGTGTACTTCATTATGTTACCCTTGTGTACGAGCGTAACGCTCTTTCTTCCGCTGTCAATAGCATACTGTATTGCCAGTCTCACGAGCCTTTTCGTTGCGAATTCGCTTATTGGCTTTATTCCTATTCCCGAATCCTTTCTTATACTAACTCCCAGCGTGGAAAGAAACTCTATCAGCTTTTCTGCCTCCTCACTCCCCCTGGGCCACTCTATGCCAGCGTAAACGTCCTCCGTGTTTTCTCTGAAGATTACCAGATTGACTTTTTCCGGGTTTTTCAGAGGACTTGGTACGCCCTCTATGTAGTAAACGGGCCTCACACAGGCGTAGAGGTCGAGCGTCTGCCTTATAGTCACGTTTAAACTCCTGTAGCCACCGCCAACGGGAGTTGTCAGAGGCCCCTTAATTGCCACCCTGTACTCCTTTATCGCTTTCAGAGTGTCCTCCGGGAGGTAGGAACCGTAGAGCCTGTAAGCCTCTTCTCCGGCGTAAATTTTGAACCACACTATTTCCTTTCCTATCTTTTCTGCAGCTGCGTCGAGCACCTTCAGTGCAGCGGGAACTACATCTCTCCCTATTCCGTCACCTTCTATGTACGGAATAATCGGATTGTTAGGAACTATCAGTCTGCCGTCAGCATACTCGATTTTGCTTCCTTCTTCAGGTGGCTTCAGCTTTTCGAACTCCATGAGGCTGAATTGAACTCGCACTTTATGATTTTTCTGGCAGCTGTTTCACGTTTACTTTTTGACTGGATTTTCTGATTTTTAAAACAATATTTTTGTTTAATTAATATTTTTACTTAATGGTTGAACTTAACGGTTGAAACGTCTAATACTTCTTCATCAGGTAGTAGTACCACCCCGGCCTTCCCTGATACACGCCTATAACTCTGTAGCCGTGCTCCTTTACCTGAGACAGGGCTCTAATGGTTGTCACAACGTAATCAAATCCCGGAATCCAGTGACTCGAATACGCTATGGTGTAATGCCTGAGATACCAGGGCAGAGGCCAGTAGTCGTTCTCGGGCTCGTATATCAGTACAGAGTAGCCTTCCTTCCTCAGGTGGATTATTCTGTCAGCAAGTTTTACTATGCTCGGCTGGGCCTGAATGTAAACCAGATCTTCCTTCCAGGCGTTGTTGTAGTCGATGTACGTTACGTGTACAGCAACGACGAGTGTTGCAATCATGGCAATTGCTAAGGCAGCTCTCGTAAGCTTGCAGTCTTTGTAGTATATCGACCCGAGCAGAGCCATAGGTACGACCATGTGAACCGTTAGCCATGGAATTTTGTGGTTGAGCACGTGGTAGGCTATGAGAGACAGCACAGCCCAGTAAAAGGCGAAAGCTTCAAACCTGCTCACTTTGCCGAGCTTGGATCTTACTGACCTTTCAACACTTTTCGCTTTGATTTTTATGGATTCCGTGGAATCCAGAAATTTTTTGATGAAGATGACAGCTCCTCCAAAAAACAGTCCGAGGCTCAAAAACTCGTACTCAAGGAAGATTTTCGTGTAGTAGTATATTGGCTCCCAGTGGTCTCTCAGCTCGTGCATTTTAATCCAGTAGTCTATCGCACCGAAAGTGCCCTCGTAGAGACCGTAAGGCCTTCTGAAAGCGCTCGTGTAAAAGAAGGCGAAGACAAAAACGTAAACTGCAATGCTACCGGCCAAAACCAGAACCTTGTTTTTATTCCACCTGAACAGTTTATCCTTAACGTAGTCAAACCCATCCCTGTATATTCCGTAAATCAGGGGAAACGTCAGGAATATGAACAGATAGATGTAGGCGTTCTCCTTTGCACATACCATCAGCGAAAGAAACAGGGCACTCGCCCACGCGAAGTACGGTTTTGAGCTTTCAGCGTACCTCAGGTAAAAGTAAACTGCAGCTATGAAGCAAGGAACGAGTATCATGTCGTTTCTCATGTATCTGGAGTAGTACAGTACTGAAGGTGAGAAAAGCAGCACGAACAAGAAGATGTAAACGTTTCTACCCATCCACCTCTCGTACAAACAGGCGAAAAGTACACCAATCAGCGTAAAAGCAACTATGATCATTCTTCCATTAAAAATCGAGTCCCCAAACAGGTAGAAGACGAGAGCTGCAATGTGGTAAAGGAGAGGGCCGTGATACGTTGGGTCGTAGTGGTATTTTCCCGTTTTCTCGAGCACGTAGGACATCCATGCGTGAATACTCTCGTCGTGATCCACGGGTCGGGCTGAGAGAGCGTAAACCCTTGTTATCAGGCAGATGAGGAGAATGAACACCACTATTTTCTTGCTGAGAGCCATTACGCTCCGAACGACTTTCCGGACAAAAATGTTTCTCCCCCGTAATGAAGTGTTTTGAGTTAATGGAAACTGAATTTTATTTTACTGAAATTGAATAAAAAATAATTACGTTATTTCTCAGATAAAGAATTGAAAAAATATTTATTTTAGCAGTATTCTGTAAATTACAAGGTGATTGTATGAAACAGCGTTGGATGTCTGAAATTAAATACTTAGCAATATTTTTAGTACTGTGCGTGGTGGCAGCGAGTGTAGCAGCCGGTACAAAAGCAGAGATTCCAAAAACAGTTCCGGTACCATCAGGTAAGTTCGCGAACTTCAACAAGGTTACAAGACTCGTAATAATTCCTCCGTACAGAAATCTCAGGATTAAACCGGGGGACTCTGCAAATTTTAGTGTGAAAATAAAGAATCCCACAGACAAAGACGTTCTCATAACTCCAAAAGTCGTAATCTCCCCGTACTCCGAGAATGCAATAAACAGCAGCTGGATTAGCTTTGATAAGCAAAAATTTACGCTGAAGGCTAAAAAAGAGGCAGAGATAAACGTAACGGTAAAAGTGCCAGAAGACGTCGAAAAGGGATATTACTTCTGCAGTATCGCTTTTACAAACGACACTTTTCCCGTAACAACTCCGTATGGAATTCCGAGGTACGTGAATGTACTGCACCTCAGCGTTAACGTCTGGATACCACCAAGCGTCAGAATAGGGCCGAGGTACATCAGTGACGTGGTACAGTCCGGTAAGAGTTACGAGTACACGGTAAGGATCGTTAACACGGCTAACAGGTCGTTTACGCTGCATCCCGAGCTCACGTCACAGGAATACCCGAGTATTTACACGACGCCACTGAGTAAAAACAGCGTGAAAATTGAGGCACCTTCAACGATACCTCCACATTCAGGAGTAAGCGTAAAAATTAAGGTAAGCGTTCCAGAAACGGCAAAAGGAGTTCTCAACGGGATAATAAATCTGAACATCAACGATCCCGGACTGGACAAATGGTCGCAGCAGGTAACGCTCAACCTCAGGGTTTTCACCCAGCCGGCAAAGCCGTTCGTCAAGCTGATCAGAGTTGACAACGCAAGTAAGTTAACGATTAAGGTGAGCACAGGTATAAACCTCAACATTATGGGTGCAGAAATCCCTGTTCCGTTGTTCTACGGAACTGGCAATTTCAAACAGAGCAGAGCTAACGTTAGCGTCAATATAGTTTCTCCCTCAGGGGCTGTGAAGGTCAAACCGAAAACAATTGAAAGGCTGGTCGTAACAACCGGAGGCATTTCTCCACCTTGGGAAGAGACAGGTGGTATCTACAAGGTCGTTGCTGCGAGCAAGACGAAAATATACTCCATAAAGAATCCTGAAAACGGGGTATGGAAGCTGGAGATTACGCCAGAGAACTGCTTTGGTTTTAGCGTAGAGGTCGATATAGAATGAGAAAACTCACGTTATTTTTAATTTTTCTGATATTTTTTGGATGTCTGATAAACCTGGGATGTGTGACAAACAGCAAGACAGAGTTAAACAAAAATCCGGGCAACAGAACAACAAAGGCTGTGCTTTCCAAAATAAAAGAATACCTCTGCCCGTTTGACGGATACAGCTACAGTAACGTAAGCATAAAAATCAACGGAAGTTACATATACGTTAGAGCTAAGTGTTCAAAACTTGAAGGAGAAGACGATTACCTCTTCGTAAACGATAACGGAATTTTGATTTTGAAATCGTACTGTCTGGAAGCTTTGCCGAGAAACATTAAAGCTGAGGCGATAGCGGTAGCTATGAGTGACAGACTTGTTGCGGAGAATGCGAGCGGGATAGTTACCGTCAGAAGAATTCTTCCCCAGACATCAGCGAAATTCTACAAGCCAAAAGTGCTCTTCAGCGTTACCTGGCACGGTAGTAAGGTTGTTTCAGCCCTCGTAGACATCGACAGAGGTAAGGTCGTCAGGGTGTGGATGTCTTAGTTTTTTCTTAGTTTTCTTAGCTTTTATTGCTTCAGTTTTTGCTTTTGGCTTTGGCATTGAAATAACTCTATTGACAGTACTTCAGATTGACTGTACTTCAGCAAACAAGAAATGAATAGATAATAAAAACAAAAATCAGCCAAGGTTTACAACTATTGTTCTGCCCTGTTCAACGTCTTTATCGCTTATCGTTAAGCTTTCCACAACTTTACCCGCTTTTATCACGTAGGGTGATGGCTTAACCGGGTATGTTGTGTTTTGCGCGTAGGGAACTGTGAACTCGTAATGTCCGTTAACGACCTTGCACTTCTGCTCGTAGAGAAATACTCTGCCCTGATTCGTCTTTACCCTTGTTTCTATTGTAACGTATTTAACCCCTGCCGGTGCCGTGCCCTCTATTCTCGCACCTTTAACGTACTCGAATATCTTTACAAAGCCTGTGGTTGTAACGTTAACCTTTGGCAATCCCAGCTTTGAAGCGTAGTTGTTGTCAAATATACTGCGATAAATCATTTCCTCCAGACCCATCATGGAGTTTTCGCTAACAGGTTTGCTCTCGTAAACCATCCTGTAATGCTTCAGACCACAGCCATCCATAATGTGGAATCTCGCCTCCATCGTTCTGAAGTAGTTCTCGCCCGGAAGCTGCAAAACTGTTAAAATCCTTGCACCCGGCGGTATGGAACCCGGGTTCAAAGCTAAACCTACCCTCCCACCGTACTGGTACAGGTATCCTACTCCGGAGTAGTAAGTCATTCCCGCCTTAGCCAAGCTGCCTTCAGCCCACACAGCCATTGCATAGAATTTACCGGTTGCCATTTCCACGTCGCTTATTACGTACTTGACGTTCAGCTCTTTCGCTATTCTGTCAGCGTAACTTTCATTGAATGCTGTGAAAAACGGTGCAGCTCCCGGAACGTTGTCGTACTTGTTTCCAATCCCCTGCTGAAACGGATTTGCTATCGGCATTCTGTGCGCTATTGCGGTTATCCAGTGCCCGTAGTCCCACCAGCTCATTACTCCGTACGTTGGATGAGGGTATGGATACGGCTTTTTGTGTCCGGGTCTGTAACCGGGTTTGTAGAGTTCGTAGAAGTACCTGTCGTAGAAAGACTTGTACGGTGTGTTGTTTCTCATCCAAGTCAAAGCGTGATACCACTGGTAGTTTATGCCTCCGGCGTACTGACTCTGAATGTAAGACTCTCCGAGAGTCGGGGCGATGAGAAAGAGTGAGGAGGCAAGCAGGGCAACAATGGTTACGACTGCGAGAGTCTGTTTTCTGGAGTTGAGCCCGGTCTTAAGCTCTTCGAAAAACTCTGAATTGAGTTCCATATCCTTGCCCATGTTCAGCAAAGCGTCAACAGCTGCTGGAAAAGCCACTGCGAGAGCAAATGGGAATTTGTTTATGTCTATCCTCATTATCAGCAGTGCGATCACCCAGAGTGCGGCAGTCGCGTAAAGCCTCGTGTTCTTCCCCTCGCGGTAGTAGGAAGAGTAAACCTCCAGAAGGAATATAAGGAATACTGCTGAAAATATTGCGGTTACAGCTCCAAAGTAGTAAGCAAACCTGTTCTGTCCGCATAGGGCTATGAACATCAGCGTACCCCAGACGAGCAACAGCAGATATGTGCCTTTTCTCTCCCTGTACAGCAAGTAAATCGTGTACATGTAACCGGGTATGGCAAAAAAGAAAGTTACTCCAAAGTTAAACCACGCCGGAATTAAGCTGAACTGTCCTTCCATTGTAAAGAATGGCTGCACTTCAGCTATTGTTAAAGACCCGCCCTTTGGATGCACAACTCCAACAACTCCAAGCAAATCGTGCATGAATCCCGGGTTAACTATAAAGGATACGCCGGCTATTGCAGAAACAACAGCTATTACAGCAACTGGAACAGTATAGTCGGGCAAATTCTTAACTTTCTGTATCTGTTCTAACGCGTAAAATATTGCGAGAACGAAGGAGAAACCGAGAACGACCAAAAGCTGGAATGGTGAGTAAAAGACTGTGCTGAATCCCGGATACTTGAAAGCGAACGGCAGATAAACCAGAGCGGCAGTAGCAAACATTATTGAGCCTGCCACAGCAGAGTTTTCTTTTTCTTCTTTAAACCACCTCCATCCCAGGTACAGCAGAAAAACGTAGATCGTGATTATTGGAGCGAGAATGAAGCCCGGAGCCCACGTGTCGAGGTAGCTGCCAAACGCGAGTCCGGCCAGGACTGGATACACGACTTTACTGCTTTTAACGTTCTCCACTACGCTTTTACCCCTCCACCTGTTGATTGAAAGAGCGTATAGGGCGAGGGATGAAACCATCCAGAAAGTCTCCCAGATGTGGTGGTCGTTGAATCCGAGGATGCTTCTCGCAAGAAGCTGTCCGGGAACAATTACCACCGTTAACGCTGCAAAGGCAGCAGTTTTCTTATCGAACACCTCTCTCGTAAACAGGTAAACCGGAATGGCAAGAAGAGTTCCGCCGATTGTGGGTATAAAGGAAATCACCGTCCTCACCTGATCTGGCGTGTGTGCACCCATAACAATCGAAGCTATTGCACTCGTGTAAACGAGAAACGGGCCAAAGTGTACGTAAGTCCCGTAGGGATAGTACGTAAATGCGTCAAACCATATTCTGTTGGGGAAATTGTGTATGCAGTTTATTATGAGCCTGTAGTAGTACCACGGATCGTTTCCTCCGAGCAGTGTTGTCCACCGAAAAACTGCATGCCAGGGTCTGATTACTCTGAGGTAGAGGCTAACAATAAAAGCAGCAGCGATGAATGCTAAATGCCAGTACTTTTCAACTTTACCACTCATTGCCAGGTTTAACTTTCAGAGTTAATTTAAGCTTTTTTATCAATAAAACCGAACCTGTCGCTTTTTTATAAATACGTAAGAATCAAATCCGCGCTGAACGTCCAGTCTGCCCGCAGAGAGAACTTAAAAGGCCAGAAAAGTTAAAATTTGCTTCGAAAACAAAACAGCGAACAGTCAAAACAGTAAATGATATTTACTGGACTGCGATTCCCGTACACCATGAAGAACATCAGGCTTACCGCATTGCTGTTAATACTCTGCGTGGCTTTTGCTGGATGTTTCGCAGGATGTGCAACTGAAAGAAATGCAAAGCTTAAAACTACAGCCAAAATGCCAAAAAACATGCCCGTTGGCAATCAGAATCGATCCCAAAGCAGGGTCTCAATAAATAAAACAACAAAAGTTTTCTTCTACTACTCCTCGAAATGCCCAATTTGCAGAGAAGTTAAACCGTACATGGAGCTGATAAGAAAAACTGACAGCAAAAGCGTGGAGTTTTACTTCTGCGACGTTTACAACATGTCGAACTGCTCGAAAGTATGCCAGTGGCTTGCCAAACACGTTGGAATAACTGAGGTGCCAACAGTAATAATAGCACATGGACACTGGGTTAAAATATACAGCGGTCTTGACGTGTTGAATACTGCTCTGTTCCTACACATGCTCGGACTTCCAGTTCCCAAGGCAAGGCTTAACAACACAACTTACAACACAACTCTATGCATAAACTGCCACCTGAAGAGGGGCATTAAATTACCGAGCAAATACGAATGCACGTACTGTTGCCACCTCTCAAAAGCTAAGAATAGCACTCTGAGGGGCACCTGATTTCTACCTAATTTCCAAAGTTTAAAAAATTTTTGTATTTTTAATATTTTGATCATTAATATTTAAACTATTTTACGGCAAGCCTGTAGTACCCGTCTCTCGGGCTGTATATATCACCCATTTCTCTCATTTTCTTCAGCAACTCTTTTGCCTTTCTTTCGTTTATGCCTTCTTCTTCAGCAGCTCTGATTATCTCCTCTTCAGGAGCTCCTTTGTCGTGGGTCGTTTCGAGTTCCTCAATTATCCTCTTCAAAATCATTATTCTGTCTCTCTGAGATTTCGAAGTTCCTGTAAATGCATAATCTATGTCTATCTCTCCTGTCTCCGGGTCAACTGCTATCTGCTCAAGGCTGCGTTTGATTATCTCTATCACTCTATCGACATCCTCCCTTTCCACCACATCGCTGAGTCTCAGTCTCGCAGAAGCTTCAGCCAACCTTATAAGGGCTTCGAGCTGTCTCGCCGTAACCGGAACTGCTGAGTTCTCCTTTGCCCTCGACCTCAGGCTCAGGTAAAACTCGGTTATTCTCTCCTTTGCCTCTTCGCTGAGAACAGGAAATACTGTTCTCTTCGCATATGCTATATATTTTCTTAACAGCTCGGGATCTATGCTCGGTATTATCTCCGCCAGTTCAGACTCCTTTATGAGTTCGTCTCTTGTGTATTCGACTGAAGCTATGTTCCTGAGTTTTTCAAATTTTTCGCCAATTTCGTGGGTTCTTAGTATGTGCTCGGCCAGCATTCTGTCTCTCATTTCATCGGGATCGTCTGTCAGAACGAATATCAGGTCAAACCTCGACAGCAGCGTTGGTGAGAGGTCTATCTGCTCGGCTATGGGCGTGTACCGGTCAAATCTTCCGTACTTCGGGTTTGCGGCTCCAAGCAATGCGCACCTCGCTCTCAGCACAGCGTTTATTCCGGCTTTTGCGACGCTCACCGTCTGCTGTTCCATCGCCTCGTGCAGTGCTGACCTGTCTTCACTCCTCATCTTGTCTATTTCGTCAACGAGAGCTATACCCTTGTCAGCGAGAACCAGCGCTCCAGCTTCAAGCGTCCATCTGCCGTCGAATTCGTCTCTCGTTGCCGTGGCTGTGAGACCTGCAGTCGTCGTACCCTTACCGGTCGTATAGACACTTCTCGGAGCTATTCTGTGCACGTAACGCAGTATCTGGGATTTTGCCACACCCGGATCTCCAACTAGCAGAACGTGTATATCCCCTCTTATCTCCGTTCCGTCCGGCAGTTTTTTTGGCACTCCTCCGAAGAGCTGAAGGGCTATTGCAAGCTTTATGTTTTCGTGTCCGTATATTGAAGGAGCTATGGACGAAATAACCCTGTCAAAAATTTTGTCGTCCTCTGCAAGCTCTAAGATTCTCTTTTTGTCCTCTTCTGTTATCTCAAACTCCTCGTATTCCTGCTGCAGTATCTCTATGGAGTTTCCCTCAACGTGTAAATCCATGTGCTGAAGGTGTTTGCTCCCCACCTTTCTCGGCTTGGCCCTGACTATTCCGTTGACTATTACTCGGTCTCCCGGATTGACCTTGCCCGTCAGGTCGTCTTCGAGCATGACATCTATTTGCTGTGGTTGCTCACCACCCCTCAGGTTTTCGGGGTACTCCTGAATTCTGATTCTCTGACTGTCAACGCTTACGCTTTCGTCGGGCAGAAAAACGAACCTCTTGTTCTTGCATGCAGGACATTCGTATGGTTGTTTGAGCGTGGCTTCTTCATCTTGAGCTACATTCACGAGCTTTCCGCACTTCGTGCAGGTAAAAGCAGCGACCACAACTCTCGGCCTGACCTCGGTTACCTTTCTGACTATTCCCTCGATTGCGACGAACTTTGATATGTGCTCGCTCCTGAGGTCTCTTATCAAAACTCTCCTTGAGGCGGGTAAGTTCAGAAACCTGACCCTGCAGTTCTCAAGACTGACGTCGTGTATGTTCTCCGTTAAGGCCAGACCTTCGTTGGCGTGGTTCAGCACCACATCCGGTCTGGATAGGAGCTCCTCCCCCAGTCTTCCCTCCCTGTATATTGAAAGGTCTCTGAGGAAATCAACGTACAGCGACAGGTCTCCACCGAATTCCACGGCATCGGCTAACCTGTTGAGCTCGTCTCTGTAGTAAGTTTCGAAGAATTCCTTCCATATCTGGGGGGAGGACAGCATCACACCTAACTTCTGCTTCAGGTATATACCATGTTTGGTTGAGTTCATTTGCTTGTGGTGTGGAAGCACTGAACAGTTCGGAAGTCACGTTTTATTGCGTACCGTTAGAGTTAATTTGAAATTTTTTAGTATATTATTAAAGATCGTTAAAGATTTTATCTGTAATAAATAATTATCGTAACTTGGTCAAATTATCAATTTAGCAATATTTTCAATAATGTTAAATATGAGTTATTTTTAAAATTTAATCAGGTGGTCGGATGAAAGGGGTTAGGTGGTTCGTTGGGGCAGTGTTGGTTTTAGTAATGCTTGGAAACCTAGTGAGTCCAGTGTCTGCGTGGGGTGGACCAACACACTATAGTATTGTAAAGAAAGTTGACGATAAAAGTGGGCTTCCTTGGCAGGTATACCAATACAAAACGGATTATATAAACGGTGCTGTGGTTCCAGACATATTTGTGGGAATAGATGGTGTAACCGTACCATCCGGATGGAGTAAGCTTGCACAACTTATGCATTACAATTTGCTCTTTAACAGTATAGTATGGCAGAAGGCGTCAACAGATCAAGAAATAGCCTATGTTGCTGGATGGTTAACACATCCCATATCTGATTACTATATCCATGGAGGTAAGCCATCGTGGATTAAACCATCGTACCCCCACAACAAGCCATATCTCGAATACAAAGGAATTGATCCAAATGATCTCCCCCAGCACTTGCTTGTAGAATACAATGTAGATTGTATTACGTATTACGAAAAAGGTGGAGCTGCACCGTGGCCATGGGAGTTTAAGGTATATTCGTCATTCATTAAATCGTGCATCCAAGAATACAAGAACAAATACGGTGGTGATTTTCCAATACCTACTGAAGATCAGATAAACAAGGAGTTCACGGATTTAATGGCAGGAATTGTAGCAGAACAAGCATCCTTCAGCTGGGATAAGTATCTTGCAGCCAAAGCAGCTTTTGGAGATTACGAAGACTGGTGGAAAGCAGCAGTAGATGGCTCGTATAATTATTTAATACACATGGATGTCGTATATTCATGTGCATCGAAGATGTCTGTGAATGGTGTGCAGGTAGAGAATAAGGATACCAACGTAAAAATAAATGAGGAAATTGCAAAAATCAGAAAGGAAATAGGTCGTGAATTAATAAAAGAGGGAATTTTAATACCGCATGGAAAGTTCGATAAAAGGACTGGGATTTACACTGTTTGGTTCGAGAGCAAGGTTAGTAAAGTCAAGCTCGGTAAGCTCTATGCTAGTAAGTTTGCAGAAAAGATAGAGAAGTTGAAACTTAAAGCTAACAAAAAGGATAAACTAAGCTAATTTTTATTTATTATTTATTTAGGTGATAAAAATGTCAACAAAACTAAAAATAATTGCTGCTATTGTTGTAGCTATATTCGTTTGCCTCATTATCTATCTCAGTCAAGCTCAGATCGACGTGACCGAATACGAGGTTGTAGTAGATCCTGTAAAGATTATAAATAACAAAACGCTTCACGAGGTGAATGGATCAATTACGCTGTATGTGCCTATAACCGTTAAAAAAGACGGAACCGTCCACGAAGTTATGAACAACTTAACTGTCTACTGCTTCGATAAAGTTGAATGCAATCCGAAGGTTGAGATCATCGATACTGAATATGGTAAAGCACTCAAAATCGTAACGGATAGATATACTACTATAAAAGGCTACTATTCGCACAGAACACCTCTCCTTACTCCATACGACTACATTGAGCCAAGCACACTCGTAAAATACAACGATGTGAAAGAAGTTTACGTTTACCTGAACAGCTCAAGCGATGCAGATTATGTTAAGCTCAAACTACGAATAGAAGCAGGGGCTTGCATAAAAGCAGGAGCCAAGGGATTAGTATTTTTAGGACACGGATCCCATTACATTTGGACTTTTGCAGACGAATATGGATACAAAGACTGGATCACCCTTAACGAAGGTTGGAACCGCTATCCTTGTATACGTATGATAATTTGAGTTGGGATAGATCAAATGAATTAGTAAAACCTAAGGCAGCATTACAAGCCATAATATAAAATAAAATAAAATAATAATATAGAGAAATTAATATAAACAACAATGTTTCTTTTACAATCTTTGCGATTGTAGTAATAGTAGTATTAAGTTTAGAAGTATATAAAGCAGCGTTCGCAAAACCGACAAAAATCCAAAGAATGCAGATTAAGATAGATGTGAAGGAGAACTCAAAGACTTCAACAGTCGTGCAGGTAAATGATGTGCTCATAACTTTAAAAAGTAGCAAAGACTTAACGAAAGCCAAGCTGAAGATTGAGGATTTGAAGACACATAAGGTCTATATTTACGAGTACAGGGTGAACAAAAAACCAAGTGGGTATATCGTCGAAGTATACAGTAAGGGTAAGCTTCTCAATAAGTATGAGTCAAAGTATAACCCGCTGGATCCAACCGCTACAAAGAAGTTGCTGTTAGAAAATAGCAAGAATAGTAGAAGACTAATCAGAGTACTTTCCTATTCGTATTGGTGGGATGGAGTAAAATTCGTACGTGGATATGGTGTTAAATATCCTCATCCCGACTACAAGTACTATAGAATAGAACCGTGGGAAACTTGCTGGATATCTGGAGATCAGCTGATACACGTACACATAGCAGACTGGCTATCGAGGAGCATTGTTGACTCTCCGCCTGTTGTTGCTGGAGCTATTATCGGAGCAATCATAGATGAAGCGAGCCATATAGCGGGAGCTGCTCTTGGTGCATTATTGGGTGCAATACTGACACCCGTCTTCGAGTACATAACCTTGGATGAGAATGGTTGCATATGGGTTTGGTTTGCAAAGGCGTGGGAATGGAAATGGATATCTATACCTAATCCGCCATATTGGATATACGCATATGTGCCAAAGTACCTTAGAATCTCAGCACATACTTTCTGGGATGACCTTGGAATAGGAAACCCATAAAAGCTCTGTAAAATTTATTTAAATTTTTTATTTTATAAGGAGGTGAGTATAATGATTAGAACTCGGCAAATATTGGGAGCAATATTGGGTATGTTTATATATTTGGTTGTAATTTGCTTGAGTCTGATAGTAACTACTTTTTATACGCCTCCGAGGGAAATTACCTCAATTCTTCCATGGCTCTTTCTCGGGCTGGTTCCACTGATAATAGTATTTGGACAGTATGTACTCGAAAAAGATAAACATAAAAAATTAAGATTGGGGATAAAACTTGGATTTTGTGGATACATTTTGTGGTCGGTTATTTTAATCTTATTAAAATTGGTTAGTTTTAAAATTGATGAATATCACAGTATACTAATAGGCTATGTAATCATTTTGGCAATAGTCGTTTTGGGACAAAAACATATGAGTTATTTTTAAAATTTAATAATCAGGTGGTTGGATGAAAGGGGTTAAGTGGTTCGTTGGGGCAGTGTTGGTTTTAGTGATTGTTGGAAGTGTAATAGGGACAGTGATAGATATAACGACAGTATCTGACGTCGTTGGCAAAGATATGAAGGAGGCAATCAAAAAAGAGATACCAAACACAAAAATTCTAAATAACATAAGTGGACTTAGATCAAATTGTGAGATCTATATAGCAAATGAAAATGTCTTAAAAGGAACTACCGCCGTTGAGCTCTACAGTAATCTCGCTAAAAGAATGAAAGGAAGCGGTTTTATAATAGTGCTGTATAAAGTAGACAAAAACGAAAAAAGAAAGTTCCTCGAAGCTTGGCTCAAAGCTTTAACGAGAGCCGGATATAAAATGCCCGTAATCCCAATTAGTAAAGCGAGTAGAGATAAGAAATCTTTCAAGATTGATGAACGTGTTTTTAATGCGGACATTGTAGCATTGTCAGTTAAGCCCTTTGGAATATTCGTTATAGAAAACTCTAACAATCCACTGTTAGACCTTAGGCTAATAACACATACGTTCAACGAAGAAAAATCCATGGAGTTGCTCTCAACAAACATTAAGAATTTTAAGTATATAGGATATATTGGGTGGAAGAGTAAAACTCTTGAGAACGTTGGAAAAGAATCTGTAAAAGTTGATTACTACATAGCAAAAACGACCGTCGGTGGAAAAACGTATAGATTCTTCTTGGCAAACACTCAGCATTCGGCAATAGGTTATAACGGTTATTCGCCTAAAAAGTTTGTAAGTGTTACCGATTGGAATACTGATACTTGGAAAGGGCAAGTTCTTCACCAGTGGGGTCCGAAGAATGAGGGATCAAACGCACAGATTACTTTTACACTCACAGCTGGAGTTCAGGGTGAAGAACCTGTAGCCACAGCTACGATCAGCTATAGTGTTCAGGGAGGACTTGAAATAAGATGGGAAGATCATACAGTTCCAGATGAGGGATACGTAAAAACGTTACACGAGATACCAGATTCGAAGAGTGATGTGACATACACCCTTGAGCCGTCATCTATCGGTTTACTCGATCCAAATAAACAAGGTGGGGTTTTACCTATGATAATTGATCATGAATTCAAAACTGAACTTCAAAAGTGGTGGTTATGGCCTGACATAAAAACAATTGACATTAGCTTTACTGTGGCTCTCTACGACAGCAATGTTGCAGAACTGTAGAGAATCTTTGAGTGCTGTTTGCGAACTCGGAATGGATTGGATCTGTAGCTACAGCGCTAGTATTGTTGGGGAATTCGACGACTGGCTGGGAGCATGGGAAATAAAGGTAAAACCAAATTAAAATATTTATTTTATATTTTATTTATTATGAAGTGAACTTTATGAATCTCAGCACATACTTTCTGGGATGACCTTGGAATAGGAGAGAGTGTCAAGAATAAGGATAAAAAACAAATGAACTAAATAAAAGATATGCAACCCCCACTAAGGCAATTGGTGGACTACGTCAAGTCTACAAAAGTCTTTCGGAGAAATAAGAAAAATGTAGAATTAAAAATTTTAGCAGCTCTATTAGGTGCTGTCAAAATAAACACCCCCAGTAGTTGTAGAAAGCCATAAAACTCTCCAACCAGCCCTGCATTCGAAAGAACTTTTAAGGAAACCTGTTCCAGAACCTCTTCGCCCCCTTAAACCTCGAAAAGAAACTTTCTACAGCACTCACCGAAGGTTTCGTGCCTGACAACTTTGTAAAGCCTGTACAGACTTTGTAAAGCCTGTACAGAATCCTCTGTCAACAATTACTTCTGGCTTATTTTCGTGCTTAAGACTTCTCTCAAAACGTAGGCTTCAAAGCTTCCTCTTCCTTCAGAAGCCCAAATGGCCAAGTATTCTT
>WAPX01000005.1 GCA_015520485.1 Archaeoglobaceae archaeon | reverse complement strand
AGTGGCTGATGGAAAAGACCTTGTTTTCGTTGAAGGTTCAATGGGTTATTTCGCAGGAGAAGCTGTTGGTTTAAGTGACATAGATGTCGCTTCTATGCTCTCCTCCAAGGTGCTGATGATTGCGAAGTATTCCGGGGACTTCACGATAGACAGGCTTCTGTCCTCCTCGAAGGTTATGGGAGACATGCTTTCCGTAATAAATCAGGTTACTGGATTTAAGAGAACGTACTTCGGAACCATAGCCTCGAGAATATTAGAACCAAATGGAATTAAACTGGTGGGGATGTTACCAAAAGACGAGCTGCTTGCAGGAATGTGTGTCGAGGAGATAAGAAAGGCTCTCAACGGCATGTACCTCGTGGAGCCAAAGGAAGACATACTTATAGAAAGCTTTCTGATAGGTGCCATGTCCCCCCAGACTGCGGCAAACTACTTCAGAGCGGCAAAGAATGCTGCCGTAATAACAGGTGGTGATAGAGCAGATTTGCATGCGGTTGCAATAGACGCGGGAATAAAGTGTTTGATTCTAACGGGCAATCTGGAGCCTCCGGCAACGATTCTTGGCATGGCAGAAAAGTACGGTGTGCCTGTAATTCTCGTAAAAGACGATACTCTTACTGCCGCTGAAAAGCTTGGCAGAGCTTTCGGAAAGGTGAGAATAAGGGGAGAAAAGAAGCTGAGAAGGTTCAGAGAGATCGTTGAACACTACGTTGATGTTTCAGCCATTCTGAAGAGCGTGGGGTTCGAGCGCTGAGCTGCAAGGCTTTTTTAATTTATTGTTTTTGCTGTAGTTTTATCAGCCAGTAGTTACCAGCAAAACATAAAAAACTTGTAAAATATAAAAATAAAAAATCAACAAAATTAAAAAATTATCCGAGAACACTCTCTTTAAACCTGTCCCATCCGATGCTGTCGATGAACTCTCCAATTCTCTTTCCTCTATCGGCGTTGTTCTTGTAGAATTCCAGTATTTTTCCAACGAGCTCCTCCGCTTCATCCATACTCAGCTTTTCCGTCAGCACCCTTCCAATTCTTGGCTTCCTGCCCGCAGAACCTCCGACGTAAAGTGTAAATCCGTCCCTCGTACCCATAAGTCCGATATCCCTGACTGCCGGCTCAGTACAGGAGTTTGGACAGCCAGAAATGGCAATTTTAACCTTGTCCGGAAACTCCAGACCTTCAAATTTCATCAGCCTTTCTGCCATTGCTATGGAGTCCTGCAGACCCATTGTGCAGAGAGCCTTTCCGGGACAGAACTTGACACTTCTAACAACCTTCCCTGTTGCCGGAGCGACCTTAACCTTGGCTTTTTCGCAGAATTCGTCGATTTTTTCAGGGTCTATGCCGACGATGACCATTCTCTGCGACTCAGTAAACTTGACCAGTTTAACATCGAATTCCTCCAGGGCTTCTGCAATTTCCTTCAGTTCCTGCGGTGTCACAAGAGCTTTGTCAAGAACTATCGCGTAGGTCCCATCCCTCTGTTTAATCGGCTTCACGCTATTTTCAGCCATATTAGTAACTGTTTTCCAGAATATAGATATGTCTTTATGCGAACATTTTCGGGATAAAATATGAATTCTGCGCTGTGGACACTAAATTGCTATGTCGTTCGCAACGCAATATCAGCCAGAAGGCAACTTTATTAACTTTAAGGCTGTAGCTACCTGAAGTTGAAGTTTTTAACTCTTCGCAGGTTAAGAGGTGATAATTGTGATCAAACTGAAGATGGAAACTGAAAAACCCAGATACTGCATTGCTAAGGACAATGGGATTTACATAGTAAAGCACATCGTCAGAGGGAAAAAGGGTATCAGAGCACTCGTAGACATAAAATACCCGTCTAAAAGAAGCGTCATTGTTGTTGATGAGCATCCGTGCCCTCTTGCAGCAAAATTCCTCGATTCAGGTTGCATAATACTGTCAGCAAAGGTTTTCGAAAAGAAGGTTGTGTGGGATATTTTATGCGGTAAGGACGCCTTTCTGAAATTAATGGACGAGATAAACGACGACAAAAGTTACAGAATTATCGAAAAAAAGAATTTTTTAAAAAAAGATGACGTAGAGTACAACATAACGTACAGCGAATACGTTACATTAAAAAAAGCTCTGGACATGGGGTTTTTCGAGTGTCCGAAGAAGATTACGCTTGAAGAGCTGGCGAAGGAGCTTGGAGTTTCAAAGTCAACCCTGTCGAACTGCATCAGGAGAGGTTTGAAGAAAGTCCTCATGCAGTACTTTGACATGGTCGATTGAAATTGAGAAAACGATCATGAAGTAGACAAAAGCCGAAAGAATTTTGTACTATTTTTGATACTGTTTTAAAAGCATGTCGATGCACACCCATCTGGCGAGAGACTTAATAGATGTTGCAGCCGGGAGAAAAGAGCCCGATTTCGTTCTTTCCGGAGAAGTGTTTTCCGTGTTTACGGGGGAGTGCTTTGAGGCTGACGTTGCCGTGTACTCTGGATACATAGCCGGAGTTGGCGAATATTCAAACGCAGACGTTTACGAAGTTGAATGCCTCTTACCCGGGTTTATAGACGCTCACCTCCACGTGGAAAGTACGTTGCTGCACCCTGCGGAGTTTGCAAAGGTCGTTTTGAAACACGGCACGACGTCCATCATTGCTGACCCGCACGAAATAACGAACGTCTGCGGAAAACAGGGGTTGAAGTTCATGATTGACGCTACAGCAAATCTACCTGTTGACTTTTACTTCACTGCTCCACCCTGCGTTCCCGCCGTTGAAGGACTGGAGAGTTTTGCGTTCAGGCTTGAAGTTGGAGACATTAAAGAGGTGCTCAGGTACGAGAGAGTCATAGGTTTAGCTGAGGTCATGAACTATCCGGCTGTTGTTGAAGGAGATGTTTCGATAACTTCGAAGATAGACATCGCAAGAGAGATGGGGGTAACCATTGACGGGCACTGTCCCGGTTTGAGTGGTAAAGCTCTGAACGCATACATCGCTGCGGGAATAAGCACAGATCACGAAAGTACGAGCCTCGAGGAGGTCATGGAAAAGCTCAGAAGGGGTATGAAAATAATGCTTAGAGAGGGTAGTATTGCGAGAAATCTGAAATCCTTAGCCAGAGCTGTTTCTCCGTACACGCTCTCAAACCTTATGATCGTGAGCGATGATTTGCTTCCGAACGACCTCCTGAAGGGACACATTGACGAGAGGTTGAGAAGAGCCGTCAGGTACGGTATAAAAGCTGGAGATGCCGTAAGAATGGTAACGATAAATCCGGCAATGCACTACTCCCTGAACTGTGGGGCTGTTGCTCCCGGATACAACGCTGACCTCGTATCCGTTAACGGATTTGACGAATTTGAAGTCGGGCTTGTGGTCAAAAACGGCAAAATCGTGTGGGACGGGAAATACAGGTGCAGTTTTCCAAAACTCGACGTATCGGAAATGCCGGAAGTCGTCAGAAACAGCTTTAAAATGCATGAAATAAGTCTGGAAGACGTAAAAATTCCGGCAGAAGGTAGCGTTTGCAGGCTGATAAAGCCGGTGAAGGATCAGATTCTTACCGAGGTTGGAGAGTACGAACCCCCAGTAAAGAATGGCTTTGCCCAGCCCAATCCCGAACTGGGGGTTTCCAAGGTCGTTGTTGCAGATAGACATGGGGCTGGAAAGCTAATTGGAAAGGCTTTTGTTGAGTTCAAAATGGATGGCGGGGCTATGGCGAGCAGCGTCTCTCACGATTCCCACAACTGCATATGCGTCGGCGTTGACGATGAGGACATGGTCAGAGCCATGAACGCCGTTAGGGAAATGGGTGGTGGTTTTGCTTTATCTTTCAAAGGTGAACTGAAGACGTTACCCCTGCCCATAGCGGGCCTGATGTCTGACCTGAGCTTCGATGAGGTTGTTCGCAGGCTGGAAGCGATGAACGATCTGCTCAGAAAGATGGGCGTGAGGGCCGAACACCCCTTTATAGAGATAAGTTTCTTTGCCCTGCCGGTAATACCTAAGATCAGGGTTACCGATTTTGGGCTTGTTGACGTTGAAAGCATGAAGCTCGTTGACCTGTGGATTGAGTGAAGTTTAATGATGGAACCTCGGCGAACTCGGGTGGTTGACGTGAGCAGAAATAGCAGCAGCGAGGATGTTGAACTCGAAGTTCTGATAGGTAAAGAAGAAATCAGAAAAAGAGTGAAGGAGCTCGCAGAAGAGATAAGCAGGGATTACGAAGGCTGCGAAAGACCTCTGATGGTTGGAATCCTGAACGGAGCGTTTATCTTTATGGCTGACCTCGTGAGGGAAATGAAAATTCCGGTTGAAATAGAGTTCATGAGGGTAAAGAGTTACAGTGGAAGTGATACAACCGGTAAAGTCGAGGTGCTTATGGACGTTAACAACATTAGGGGTAGAAAAGTTGTGGTCGTGGAAGACATAATAGATACCGGAATAACCCTGAGCTGTATCGTCAGAAGAATCAGAGAAAAGGGTGCGGAGAGCGTAAGAGTGTGCGCACTGCTCGACAAACCCTCCCGCAGGGTCGTGGACGTAAAAGCGGACTACGTTGGTTTTACAATCCCGGACTACTTCGTGGTCGGATACGGGCTGGACTACAACGGCAGGTACAGAGAGCTTCCGGAGATATACAGAATTCGCAGCTAATCCTGCTCTTTCTCCTCTTCTCTGCTCTTTTTCCTGAAGATGTCTTTTACTATTACAATGTCTCCTACGGATTTTACGAGCCTGTACGGCAGTATAACTCCCGAAGATTTTGCCTCAATTAAAACCCTGTTGTACTCCGTCATCGCAATCCCGGTAATCATCCTTTTCTCTATGTCTATTACCAGATCCTCGACCTTACCCACATATCTACCCTCGTCAGTATAAATTCTCAATCCTATCACAGATGAAATCTCTCCTATCATTTCCCGCCACCTGCTAATCTTCTTTCGATTTTTACTTTTAATCTTTTCCCAACTTTTTTAATACCCTCCGGATATTCTGTATTTGTGAGAAGTGACGAAAAAGATGGTGTAAATGCTAGGAACAGTGAGATTATCCGATATGAGCGCAAAAATAGCAGAGATGGGGGTGGAGAAGAAAAACCGGAAACTGAGCCAAAAGACGAAAAAATAGTAATCGTGGGCACAGCACACGTCTCTCCCAGGAGTATAGAGGAGGTCGAGAGGACAATAGAAGAGCTTAAACCAGAGGCAGTTGCTGTAGAACTGGACTACAGGAGGCTTTTAGCCCTTCAGGGGAAAAAACAGGAAATTCCAGTAATCGATGTAGTAAAGAGGGGTGAAGCTCACCTTTTGCTGTTTCAAATCCTTTTGAGCTATTTTCAGAGGAAGATAGGAGAAGAATACGGAGTCAGACCGGGAGACGAAATGCTTGCGGCAATAAGAAAAGCGGAGGAAATCGGAGCAGACATCCTGCTGATAGACAGGGATGTGACCATCACGTTTAAGAGGTTCTGGAGCAACCTGTCCTTCAGGGAGAAAGTAAAAATTGCCTACAACCTGCTGAAAAGCCTGTTCGAGGAAGAGGAAGTTGACGTTGAGGAAATGCTGAAAGAGGACGCTCTCGACGTACTCGTAAAAGAGTTTAGGGACATAGCACCTTCGGCAGCAAAAACGCTGATAGACGAGAGAGATGCTTACATGGCCGCAAACCTGATTGAGGCAAAGAAAAACTACTCCAGAATAGTCGCTGTTGTTGGAGCCGGGCACAAGAAGGGAATAGAGAGATTTTTAAAAGATCCGTCGAAAATACCACCCCTGAACGAGCTCGTTGAGGTTAAAAAGGGAAGAAATTACGGGAAAATTGCAGGTTACGCAATCTTCTTGATGATTATCCTGATGTTCGCATCGCTCGCCACGACACTGAACAGCAAATTGCTGCTTGAGGCTTTTGTGTACTGGTTTCTGATAAACGGCATTCTATCTGCCTTGGGTGCGGCAGTAGCAGGAGGACACGTTCTGTCAATTCTCACAGCATTTCTCGTTGCGTGGTTGACGTCGATAAATCCGACAATGGCAGCGGGGTGGTTTTCCGGTCTGGTGGAAGCGTGGGTTAGAAAACCAACTTCAAGGGATGTTGAAGAACTCGCAAACGTTAGCTCGCTGAGGGAGCTTTTCAGAAACAAGATTTTCAGAGTTTTACTCGTTGCGGCTCTGACAAACATTGGAAGCATGGTGGGTACTTTCGTGGGTTTATGGTACGTTTACAAAATTACGGGAATAAAAATTGCTGATGTTCTGAGAAAAGCTGTTTCCGGTATTTTTCATCTTTAAGTTTTTACTGAAAGACTTAATTATTTTTGTTAACGTATCAATAAATTAATTCATTAGATTTGCAGTTCAATGGCGAATACAAAGATGTTCGGAAAATCCGGACGAAATATTAGCTTTTTATAGTATTTTGATTTTAAGAGATAAATGGTGATATAAATGAAACTGGCTGTGTGTGCAGCCTTAGGAATTCTAGTGCTACTGTCAGCCACAAGCAGCTCCAGTGCATACAAAGTTTGTGCAGAATGGGTGAATGACTACCATGGTTACCTGAACAATCTAAGCAATAATGATGAAAATGCTCAGGGCTTTTACAACGAATTGAGAAATGACTCTTACTGGAGCGGTGCCTATATTTACGGTAATGATTTGGCATGGGAAAGCGATTGGAAAGATCCAAGTAAAAATGGTCATGATGATGTATTTGTAAATAGTGTAGATTTCGCATTCTTTTCGGGGCACGGAAGTATGACATGCTTTTATTTTGGTACAGAAAACGATGACCATGAATTGAGCGACAGCGACGCTCTTTGGGGAAACAAGAAAGTGGATTGGATAGTGATCGATGCATGCGAGGTGTTGAGAGATGAATGGTGGAGTCATGTAACATGGCGCTGGGGAAGTGCTTTTGAAGGGCTTCACTCGATATGTGGATTTCATACGATTACAAATGACGTAACAGATAGAGGTAGTAGGTTTGCAAAACGTGTGGATGGTACTTGGGCAGAGTGGACTATAATACAGGCATGGATACAGGCAGCAAAAGATACAGAGGGCTCCAATACTTACGTTGCTGCTCTTGCAGCTGATGCCGATGGAAATGATAGCACTTATGATTGTTGGAATGACCATATTTATGGTCATGGTTCACAGGTAAATCCCCCGGCAGATCCACCATTCTGGTGGTATGGTAAGTACCAGTGCTGAGGTGAACAAAATGAAAAAGATTGCTGTTGGACTGATTATTATATCACTACTAATGGTCATGGGGATCGTATGTACAATTAAGCAACCAAACACAGAGATTCAACCACTCACAATCAATAGCATAAAAGGATTTCGTACAACATCTTTTGTTCTAAATACCACATTGCCTAAAGTACCCAGGAAGTTGATGATATACAAATGTGCTGAGCCAAACGTTACGCTTGAATACGCATCACTGATGGCAAAGCGATTTGGTATGAAAGGACAGCCAAAAAAAGTATTAGATGAGTTCGTTCTTACAGACGGTAACAATCATCTTGAAATAAATATAAAATCTGGAAGAACTGCATACACCGATGCATCGAGGTGGATGGTTGGAAACAACATGGATAAACAATCAAATCTTCCGTCAGATAGAGAAGCTATAAAAATAGCGAAAAAATATTTAAGTAAAACGGACTTGATGCCATCTGACGCAACACTCAGAGATATAACGCATCCAAGGGTTGTGGCGATGGATAAGGAAGGAAACGTTATTGGGGTTGGTTTTGAGGATGTAAAAGTTTCATTCACACGCAAAATCAATGGGTTTCCAGTAGTTGGAGCAGGATCAAAGCTTGATGTGGAGGTAGGAGGTAACGGAGATGTGATAAACCTCTATAAAGTGTGGAGAAATTACAGACCGTACAGAGTGTATTCAATCATTACGCCAGAACAGGCCTTAAAAAAGCTGAAAAAAACTGGAATATTTACAGGAATAAAAAGTGTCGATAAAGCGACGATAAACAAAGTTTATCTGGGATATTATACAAAATCAGCAAGTGAAAAACAAACGTATTTACAACCAGTTTACGTTTTTGAGGGTTACGCAAAAGGAGAGAACAGAATTGAAGAATTTAAACAATACGTTCCAGCCATTCCAGAATTCGGAGGAATAAAATGAGGAAGTTACTTATAATTTCCATGGTTACTGTAATCTTAACATCTCTTATTATTTTGTTTGTGTTTTTAAATGAGCATCCTAAAATAGATCAAGGAATTATTATTTACGTAAATAATAATTACTACAAGATTTCGCCAGATGATGGGGAATACAGCAAATTATCAGAAGAATGTGTAAACATTCTAAAATCCATAAATGGACAGTATAAACTTGCAATGACCTTAGACAGACTAAATTCAATAAAAAGTCAAGAGAATTATGTTGAGATAGTTTTCCCTGAAAGTCTAGTACTAACAACGGAGTACAAGCCCATAAAATTGGAAGGGGCCGTATTCATGTTAAGCGGAAAATATAAAGATGTAATTTTTACATACAGGAATAAGATTGTAGGGGTCTGGAGTTCTAACCGAAACTTTGATAGGTTAAGAAAGATAGTAAAAACATTTATTCAACATAGGGGAAAATGATTATTATGTGTGGGGAAGAAAAAATATACGAAAACGATGAGAGCAGAGAGATTGTGCTTGACAAACAGGATTTTAAAGCATTATCATCGGATGTAAGAGTTGAAATTCTCAAAAAGCTTGATTTTGGGTGTAAAACACTTAGAAAATTAAGTGATGAGCTAAATCTTCCCAAATCAACTGTGCATGAGAATCTTGCAATTCTTGTTAAATCTGGTTTTGTTGAGAAGAGAAACGAGGGTAGTAAGTGGGTTTACTATGAGCTAACGGATAAAGGAAGAACCTTGCTTCACCCTCATGAAAAGATAAAAATAATACTGCTTCTCTCCTCTGCTGCACTGAGCTATACTGGGGGGATAGTGGAAATACTTTTATTTATACAAGAAATTTACTCAAAAGGAAATGTAAAAGGTATTTTCCACCCTGAGTATTTGATTACAGGAGTCATTTTTGTAGCAATTGGCACAATGCTGCTTTATTCAGCTTTACGGAAAAAGCTTAGATAAAGCTAAGAGCAGTTTCAGGATTGATGCTATTGTTGCAGTTTGAGTATGGTGATTTAATAACAACACTCTTATTTTAGTTAGATTTCAATCGAGTTTAGCTACAATTAAACGATAAGGATTATATCCCATGAAATTTAATCCCGGACATGCCAGCCGTTGTGGATCCTGAAAAGTGTGAAGGTTGCGGTAGCTGTGTTGATGAGTGTCCTGTTGGAGCAATTGAGCTGAACGACAAGGCTCACGTTGATGCAGATCTCTGCACAGAATGCGGTAGCTGCGTGGATGTATGCCCGAATCAGGCAATAACAATAGAGTAAACAAAATCGAAAAACTTTAGCAAATTACTTTAAAGTGTAAGTACAGCAAAAACAGCAGAACTCTGAGGTGTAGATATGAGTGTGATAGTCAAAATCAAAAAAAAGTTCAGTTTCCTGTTCAAATGGTTCACAAAAAAGGACAGAATGAAAATAGGAATATACGGCCCACCCAACGCTGGAAAAACAACCTTAGCAAACAGAATTCTGAGGGACTGGACTGGAGATATTATGGGTTCTGTGAGCGATGTACCACATGAAACGAGGAGGGCAAGGCTCAGAGAGGGCGTTAAAATAGAAGTTGACGGCAAATCCGTTATGCTCGATATAGTTGATACTCCCGGGCTTGCCACCAAAATAGACTTTCACGAGTTCATGAAGTTCGGGATGAGCGAGGAAGAGGCGAAGAGGAGAGCCAAGGAAGCCACTGAAGGAGTTATAGAGGCAATAAAGTGGCTCGACGACCTTGATGGCGTTCTGATGGTCATGGATGCGACTGAAGACCCCTACACGCAGGTCAACGTAACGATTGTCGGCAACATTGAGGCGAGAGGTCTGCCTTTGCTCATAGTCGCAAACAAGATAGACTTACCAAACGCCTCTCCTGCAAGGATAAGGGCAGCTTTTCCCCAGCACCCGGTGGTTCCAATTTCAGCGCTCAAGGGGCTGAACATAGACACGCTGTACAGGGAAATAGCGGAGAGGTTTGGTTAGTTCCGGAGGGTTAGTTATGGAAGGTGTTCAGCTGAACCTGATATCAAAGGACAGGCTCGATAAAATGGCATCGATGGAGAAGATCCGGATGATACTCGAGGAAGTTAAGAGGGGTAAAATAGTCGTGCTCGAATCCGGATTAACGCCTGAGGAGGAGGCAAAGCTAATAGAACTCACGATGCTCGAAATAGACCACGACAAGTTCGTTGGAATTGAGGTGGAATCCTATCCGCAGAAGTCGAAGGGATTTTTTGGAAAGATATTCGGTAGTGGAGGAGGAAGGTTAACGGTAATAGGACCTGCAAACAGGTTGAAGACTCTGCAAAAAAGCGACGAGTTTATAGAAGCCCTCGTAAGTCTTGGTAGATAACTGCAGGTGAAACAATACAGGTGTGGACTCATGCCCCACAAGTGCACAAAATGCGGTAGGATATATCCCGATGGTGATAAAAGAATACTTAAGGGGTGTGAGTGCGGAAATAACAGGTTTGTTTACGTTCCAAAGGAGAAGAAATTAAAGGAAACAGAGGGAATAAAAGAAGTGAAAGGCGGGCCTTTAAAGGTAAAAGCAGGAAGAGAGAAAGAAGTTGAGAAAAGGGTAATAGATGTGGAAAGTGTGGAAAGCGTCAGAATTTTAAGTCCCGGAACCTACGAGATAAACCTCGAAAAAATCTTTTCGAGAGAAGAGATAATTATAGCCCTGCAGGAAGACGGAAGGTATGCAATACACCTCCCCTCACTCGTCGGAAAACTTGAAAAAAAATTGGAGAGAAAGAAGTCCGATAAAAGGCAGTCAAATACCAAAAAATCTTAATACAAACATTCAAGACAGCTCGCTCAGCATGAGAGTTGCTTTAAAACTTGCTTACTTTGGCACGAATTTTTCCGGGTTTCAGTATCAGCCCGACAGGAGAACTGTTGAAGGTGAGCTCTTCAAGGCTTTTAGAAAAATAGGGATTAACCCGAAAGAAGCAAACTACAAATGTGCCGGCAGAACGGATGCGGGCGTTCACGCTTTGAGTCAGGTAGTGGCTTTAAACGTCGACAGCGCAAAAAAGGTTCTTCCGAGAATTTTGAATGCTCACTTGCCGGAAGACATTATAGTCTGGGCGTGGGCCAAGGTGAGTGATGACTTTAACCCCCGTTACGCAACTAGCAGAAAATACCTGTACATCATGCACATAAGCGGTGATTACGACGTATCTGCCATGAGAAAAGCTTCTAAGACGCTGATAGGAACTCACGATTTTTCGAATTTCACAAAAAAGTTTGGAGAAGGTCAGAACTGCGTCAGAACGATATATAGCATAGAACTCAGAATGAATGGAGATTTTCTCATATTTGAAATAGAGGGCAACGCCTTCACATGGAACATGGTTCGGCGGATAGTATCTGCTCTACAGGCAGTTGGAAGCAAACACAGAGACGTGGAATGGTTTGAGAAGCTTTTGAACCCCGAAAAACACAGAGAGAGAATCGAACCTGCACCACCGTACGGTTTGATACTGAAAGACGTAAAGTACAGCAATGTTGAATTTGAAGTTGACGACTACGCATGGAACACTCTTATGTCTAAAATAGGATGCATAGTAGATTACTACGGAACGATATACAAGCTGTTTTCAATTATAAATCAGGAAAATATCCAGCAAACGTAAGAGAGCACTTTAGTTGATTTCTGAACAGCTGTTTTTTTGCCAAGTAATATCCGACAGAGTGGTATCTGGTAGAAAGGTCTAAATACTGTTTCTATTATAACAATCATTGTAATGACAAAGAAATGTAAGGGTGTGTCTCCCGTAATAGGGGTTGTATTGCTCTTCGCAACGTTCATGCTCCTGCTCAGCGTGCTTCAGGTTCAGTTAGTTCCCTCACTCTGCAAGTCTCAGGAGGCCAAAAATGCTGCCGTAACGGAGAAAAACTTAGAAACGCTGGCAAATGAGCTTTCAAAGGGTAAAACTGCTTCAGCAACCTTGGATACTGTTCACTACACAAAGTATCCATTTCTGCTCTTTCCACCCGCACCGCCTTTAATTATCAGAACGAAAAAGTACAACATATCCATCGACTACAACGTTACTCTACCAAATGGCACAACTGTGCACAGAAAGTTTAACGTTACGAGTATGAGGCTAATTGTTGAGAACAGATACTTCTACTATCCCGCTACCAAGTACATCTACGAAAGTTCAGCCCTGTTTAAGGTTCAGGACAACAGAACTCTTGGAATTGTACCTCCTCTGATAAACAACGGAAGCATAAGGCTTGTAATAGTAAATGGCAGAGCTGTGTCGTTAGCTGTTAACTCTCCCGTGTCCATAAACTTCGTCCCGGCAGCAACCGGAACATTTTATGCGAGGAACATAACAATATCCTTCCGCAGCCTGTGCCCCGAGGGGTGGAAGAACTACGGTGAGGTAAAAGGAGATACAGTAACAGTAAGAGGAGAAAATGTACGGGTTTACGTTTACGAGTATGCTGAGAATACAGGTTCTCAGCCACCCCAAATCAAAACCTCTCAGAACTTCACACTCATTCCTTTGGGAGAGAACAGCTACACTTTGCTCCCCAACGAGAGCATACCTCTGTCCGTGAAAGCTGTGGAGCCGAATCTGTTTACGGCTGTTCCAGGGATTAGAGTCAACGTTTCTGTTGCTGGGAGTGGAAAGCTTTCAAAGACGAACCTCACAACAGACCTGAACGGCGTGGCAACAACCACGTTTACTGCTGAAAAAGCTGGAACAAGTGAAGTTATTTTCAATGCGTCGGGAAAGAAAGTCGTTTACGCGATTACGGTTGAACAGGAGCCAGGATTCTACAGAACTTACTGGCTCAACAAAGCTGAATACAACGATAAAACAATAAGTTCGACCATAGTACTTTACGCAAAGGTTACAAAAAACGGAGAGCCGGTGGCACACACCCTCGTTTACTTTGGAGTTAACAACTCGAGTGTTGTGGAGCTGGCTAACTATACAACAGTTTATTATTGGCGTATGGGCTGGTGGAGAACGTATCAAGAAGTGGAGCCCCAGTACTACAACTACACTAACAGCAGTGGTATAGCATCTGTCTATGTAATACCTAAGGAAAACGGAAGCGTAACAATTTACTGCTACAGCGGTGGTTCTGGAGATGAACTATCCCTCAAAGTAAAGCTGTAGCCCGGGTAAATATAATTTCATAATTTATAATTAAAAACAGCTGAAAAGTGTTTAAAGTGTTTGGAATTTAGTGTCGTCAGGAAATAGCTGAATCAAAAAAATTTATATAGTGTCCTATATAATTAAGCTCAAGTAAATTTGCCCTCAGAGGGGAAAAGAGATGGTCAGAGAACTATCTGAAAAAGAACAGCGTATAGTTTCTCTTCTGGTCGAAACAGGCTTAGGTAGGAACATAGCAAAAATTGTTGTTTTCCTCTCGAGGGTAGGTGAAGCGGTTTCAAGAGACATAGAAAGGGCTGCAAACCTCAGACAACCGGAAGTCAGCTTGGCGATGAAAGACTTACGAGCATGGGGATGGATAAAGGAGAGAGAGCTGAAGAAGAAAGGTAAGGGCAGGCCTCTAAAGAGCTACAAGCTTACCATTGACCTCAAGGACATAGTTGCTGAACTCGTCGAAAAGAAGAGAAAGGAAGTGGAGAGAACAGTAAAACACCTCGACGAACTTGAAGAGCTCGTTGGGTTAAAGGTTTGAAGTTTTATTAAATAATAAATTCCAAGTATATACCTAAAAAATTGTAAAAAGTTGTTAAACTTTTTTTCCTCAGCATTGCAACAACCCCGATGGCAATCATAGCCATTACTACTTCAAACCCAGGTGTTGACCTGGATGAAGACGTTTTGGTTGCAGTAGTCGTGGTTGACGCAGGAGTTGGCGTTGTGGTTGTGGTAACTCCACAGCTTTACCGCCCCTACCATCAGCGTATCTCATGGGAGTTACCGTGCTCTTGTCGATATGATTTTTAGCCAGCCATTCCTGCCGACATTAAACTTTACTACTCCCTCCCTGATGTCTGATGGTTTTACAGTTACCGTAATTTCCGTGTACGCGTACACAAAAGCCCTGGTGGCTTTGAAACGCCCTCTGGAGGCTTCTAAGAGGTAAACACCTTCTTCACTCGGGTGGTTCTGAAAACACCATTTGCATCAGTCTTTCCTGACTGTACAACAATTCCATCTTCTTAATAACTACGGTTGCGTCGCTGACTGGTTTCCCTTCAAAAGTGACCTTTATTTCAAATTCTTCACCCACTCTGACAACTTTTGGATTTTCAACGTTGAGAGTCTTCAAAAAGCCTTCGACTGCCTCTCTTCCCATTTCAGCCTTTTTCTTTGCGTTTTCGATTAGTTCTTCAACTTTATTTTTAACGTCTTCTTCAGTAACCGTAACTGTAAGTTTTGCACCCGCAAATACTTTCTTTTTTGCAGTTATTAGATGAATGCCCGGTTTCAGACCAATTTTAATTTCACCGCTCTCATTAGTATAACCCATAGATTTAAGATTTACAAAAACTTCAGCATTTTTTATTGGATTACATGTTCGTCTGTAACAAGAATTAATACATTGATGGTTTTACCACATTTCGCAATAACATCATTTACCGTCATTTTTGCTAACACTTCAGGAGACAATGCACAGGAATATGACCATTTCGACTTCTCTGTTGTTACTTTTAATGTACCCAGTGGTTTACTTCAACTGTAGTAACCGACTCGATGTAACCTTCCTTTTTTGCCTGTACTACATAAACACCCCAGTCGTCAAACCAGTATGTGTTGATGGGATCGCTTGTACTTTTAATTTTCCCACCGGTATTGTTACTGCTGACGCAATTCCCGTTAGCAGTGCCACCACTAAGACTGCAGTAATACCGATTTTCAAAACTCTCATAATGCATCACCCGTTTGCGATGCCATATTACCTATACTTAACAGATTTATAAAAATTTCTAAGTCACATAACAATCAAAGGAGTGTCAAGAATTAATAAATTCAGGAATTAGTAAATAAAACTAAAATAAAAGACATGCAACCACCTTAAGTCAATTAGTGGACTACGTTAAGGCTACAAGCTTCCTTTCCTTGAGGAAGACAAGTCAATTCTTATCTCTTTTTGAGTAGATAAGTCACGAGGTTCTGGAACAGGTTTCCTTAAAAGTTCTTTCGAATGCAGAGCTGGTTGGAAAGTTTTATGGCTTTCTATAACTATTGGGGGTGTTTATCTTGACAGTTCCTATTTAAAGTGCATTAAACTCAGGACTTTTATTAAATTAAATTTTGCTATATTAACCTTATTTCATTAAATTTCATTAATATTCGTCGTATTCATCGAAATAGTAGTCTTCGTATTCCTCTGTAAACTCGTCCTTTTCTTCCTCTTCTTCTTCCACCATTGCGAGTTCTTCCAGATCGTATTCCTCATTCGTCTCCATAACATGCAGTTTTCCGTTGACGTAAACCAAGGTGCAGTTGCAGAGTTTGCAAACGATTTCCATACCTTCATAGACGTCTTCAAGCACTATATCCTCCCCGCAGGAAGGGCACCTGATAATTTTTATCATCTCCAATCGTGCGAAATGCATTAAATTTAAGCTTTTTCCTGAGTAGAAGTTGTTCTTTATTTTTCTCTATAGCATGGAAGTAAACACGCATCAGGTATACCTTCACAGCTTCCCGTTTAGTTCGTTTTATAATCTGTTAACGCAACGATGCTGTAAACACTTAGCCGACAAAAACTTTATTAATTGCTCCCAACTTCTGAAAATACATTACGTTCACGGGGATCAAACATGGCGAGAAAGAGGAGACAGGCAAGAGTTAAGGATAAGTGGACGACGAAAAAATGGTACACACTCATAGCTCCCGAGTATTTTGGAATGGCGGAGATAGGGGAAACTCCAGCAGATGACGCCAGCAAGGTGATAAACAGGACTGTCGAAATAACACTCGCAGAGCTGATAAACGATTTTTCAAACCAGAATCCGTATAAAAAGCTCGTATTCAAGGTGTACAGGGTAGCAGGAGACAACGCGTATACGAAGTTCCACAGATTCGAGCTAACCAGAGACTACCTGAACAGCCTCGTAAAGAGAAGGACGAGCAAAATAGACGACGTTGTGGACGTTACGACGTCGGATGGATACAGACTCAGAGTCAAACCCGTTGCCTTCACGATAAAGAGGTGCAAGAGTTCCCAGAAGAGAGCCATAAGAGCTGTAATGAGAGAAACCGTTCAGCAGTTTGCACAGGAGGAGAATTTCGTCCAGTTCCTGCAGGAGTGCGTGCTTGGAAAAATACCGTCAGAGATCTACAAGAGAGCGAAGAAGATATACCCGCTCAGAAGGGTAGAAATAAGGAAAATAGAGCTGCTTGAAGAGCCAAAGAAGGTTCTGGAGGCACAGGTTCAGCAGGAGGCCGAAGAGGTAACAGCCTGAACTGGGTAAAAATTATTTTAGAATAAGACTTTTTTTACAAAACTGGTCAAAAAATTTAGTAAATCGTCAAATAAAAATTTTAACCTTATATCGACCCAAGTTTTAGACGATGGGAACCTGTGAAAGTTTATTTTCGTTAGGTTGCTTAAACTAATTTCTGAGAATTACGCTTACCGTGAGCTTCTGAGGTAGGCTTTCACACCTACGTTTTGAAGCGTTTAAACTGGAAACGAACCAGAAATACTTGATTACAGATAAATTGCAAAAAGGTATAATGACGAGAGAACCGAAGCTGAAACCATGATTGCTTTCATCCAGCACTCGGGAAACGCAAACTTCAGGTATGCCACAAATCTGGAAGTTGAACACGCTTATCACGTATTTTCAATCCACGAGACAGGACTGAAAGTGGCGGAGGAGCTGAACTTGGTTGTAGTTCCCGACCTCGAGAGGGAGAGGGCTAAAGCTGAATCCAGAGCTGAGGAAGTGCTGACGTATTCGGACTTGGGTTACTACGAAAGGATGAGAAGAAACTCGGAGTACCCTCTCGGAGAGAGCCTTCTGTCCTTACTCCAGCAAAAAGGTGTCGACAGAGTTGCTGTTCCCGAAGACTTCCCGGCAAAGCTCGCGCTGTTTCTAAAGTCGAGGTTACCGTTAGAGGTCATGAAAAATCCTTTCTCAGAGCGCAGAGCCGTTAAGAGCGAGGAAGAGGTGGAGAAAATCAGAGAATCATGCCTCGCCGCAGTGGAGGCTTTCAAGTTCGTCCTGAGGTTTATTGAAAAATCCCTGAACAGGGGAAGGAAAAGAACCTGCGAGGAACTCAGGAGTCTTGTAGAGCTGAGACTGTTCAGCAGAGGATTTCTTGCGGAAAACACGATAATGGCGAGCGGAATTAAAACTCATCAGCCTCACTGGACAGGATACGGCGAGCTAAAAGGTCACCTCATAGCGGACATTTTTCCGAAAAGCAGAGAACACGGTTACTTCGGGGACTTCACAAGAACAGTCGTAATACCGGAACTCGGAGAGAGTGGGGAAATTGTGGACATGCTCAGAGCGTGTATAGAAGCAAAAAATAGGGCTGAACAAATGGTAAAGCCGGGAATTCTGGCAAGAGACATACACTGCGAGGTGTGCGACGTCCTGGAAAGCTACGGATACGACACTCTGAGAAAAAACGGTAAGGAGGGGTTCATTCACGCTACAGGACACGGAGTAGGGCTTGAGGTTCACGAAGAACCAAAAATCTTTGAAAACGACGATGTAATAAAGGAGGGCATGGTTTTTACGGTAGAACCCGGGCTGTACTACAAAAAGTGTGGAGGAGTGAGGGTTGAAGACACACTGGTCGTCAGGAGGAACGGTGCAGAAATTTTAACACCGTGCGAGGACTTTGTAGTACTGTGAATTCTGCAGGAGGCGGTTGTTTGGAGGACGAAAACTGGATTGAAAAGGTCATGGAAGCTGGAAAAATCCTCAGAACTATAAAAAAAGAGTTGCCATTAGTTGTCAAACCCGGTGTTAAGCTGCTCGAAATAGCCGAATTTGTCGAGAGCAGGACTGTGGAGCTCGGAGCTTTTCCTGCGTTTCCCTGCAACATCTCCGTAAACAGCGATGCCGCCCATTTCACTCCCAGAAGAGGAGACGAAAGGGTTCTCGAGGAAGGTAGCGTTGTAAAGGTTGATATAGGTGCTCACGTGGACGGGTACATTGCAGACACGGCAATCACCTTTGATTTCAGCTCTGAAAACCAGAAACTCGTCGAAGCTTCCGAAAAAGCTCTGGAAAACGCAATAGCAACTGTGAAAGCGGGAGTTGACGTCCACGACATAGGTAAGGTCATAGAGGAAACGATAAAGAAGTACGGCTTAAATCCGATATACAACCTGACGGGTCACGGCCTCAAAAGGTGGATTGCTCACACCAAACCAACGATATACAACCATCCGGCTGGAAAAGGCGTGAAGCTTGAAGAAGGAATGTGCATAGCAATAGAACCCTTCGTGACCAACGGTATTGGAAAGGTCGTGGACAGGAACGAGGTGGAGATATTTTCACTGCCCGAAAAGGTGGTGTCAAACGAAAAATCGCACAGACTGGTCAGAATGAGGCAGGCGAGGGAGGTTCTGATTGAGGCTATGAAGTACAGAACCCTGCCCTTTGCAAAGAGGTGGCTAAAAAAAGCTCCAGAAATAGCCATTGCGAAGCTCGTTAAAGCACGTCTTTTAAGAGCCTACCCCGTCCTCGCAGAGGTGAGCGGGGGTCTGGTTGCGCAGACCGAGCACACGTTAATAGTTGAAAAAGATTCAGCTGTTGTCGTTACATAGCTGGTTACGCTTTCTGATTTTTCTGTTTGCCATTTTTATTTTATAGTAGTTATGGCAAAGTCTCTACTTTAGAACCAGAAACGAAATACTGTCCATAACTTTAAAGGGTAGATGAGTTCTCAAAGTGAATAAAAAATTAATGAAGTCTCTACACACCCTTTAAAATCTGTAAAATTACTCTCCTCGTCCTCTTCCTCGTATCAAAGTTA
Organism: Archaeoglobaceae archaeon; assembly: GCA_015520485.1. GTDB lineage: Archaea > Halobacteriota > Archaeoglobi > Archaeoglobales > Archaeoglobaceae > WAPX01. Next base: position 4,816 of record WAPX01000005.1, on the reverse strand, counting down.
ACAACAACTATCTGCTGCCAGGTGCCGAGCAGAAGCTCCCCGTTTTTGAACGGCACGACCAAGCTCGGACCAACTATCGCTGCTTTGACGTGACTCGATCCGTTATCATCTCCCCAAGTCTTGTGGTGTTCGTAATGCTCTCCGTAAGGAGCAATTCTGTCCATTATCCGGGGGAAATCTTTTTTCAGTCCCGGTTCGTACTCAATCGTCGTCACGGCTCCAGTAGAACCGACGTTAAAAACAAGAACGGCTCCTTCACTCACTCCGCTGTTCCTCACGAAGTCTTTTACCTCAGGCGTTATGTCTGCAATACCGTTTACGTCCAGTTCTACGTTTATTTCCCTGATCATTTTCAACACCTCAACACCTCAGAGCCTTTTCAACGGCCTCTTCAGGAGAATTTGCAAGTTCTACTCCTGGAAGCACTACTGGGGGTTTTATCGCCACGACTCTTTTCCCCGTTTTAAGTGCTATAGCAGTTTCGGAAATAGTTCCGTATCCTCCGCCTATTGAAATTACGACATCTCCTGACTGGGCGACAATTACGTTTCTCGCATGCCCCATGTTCGTTTTTATCCTTACGCTGAGGTACCTGTTTCCGTCAGACAAATCCGGAATTACGCCCACAACCGTTCCACCTCTTCTGCTCGCACCTCTCGATACGGCTTCCATAACTCCTCCAAGTCCACCGTTGATAACTATGCAGTTCCTCTCTGCCAGGAGCTCGCCAACTCTTTCTGCAATTTTCTCCAGCTCTCCATCCACTCTCCCAGCACCGATAACGCTTACCTGAGCTACCTTCAGGTTCACCACCCCGTATTTCTGCGTATTCACATCTACGTTTTCAGGAATTTTCTCAGGAAGTACTCAGCCTCTTTGAGATCCTTTGGGTCTTCAAAATACAGCGTTTTTACCGAGAAAAGTCCACCACGCTTCAGGTTAAGTTTTATCAGTTTGTTTTCCTCATCAACTTCAAAGCTTTCTATGTCTTCGATTTTTGTTTTTAGAGGTCTGTAAACTATTTCGTCCTCGTTCATAGAATAAAATCTTTCTCTTCCAAGAGCTATCACCGTATACAGGAATACGAACATTATTCCTATCGCCAGCAGTATCGCTACCTTTCCAGCACTCGTCCCGGTTTCAAGTCTGTAAATCGCTCCGGCGAGAAAGAGCAGTACTACAGCAAGAGAATATGAGTAATACCTTCTCTTTGCGATTCTGTTGTTTACAGCCCTGAACTTCCACAGCATGACACACTGTCACTCCTGCCCGTTTTTAACTTTCCTGAACCAATCTTTCCTAAACCTCATTTTGAAATATTTAACCTGATGGATGAAACGCCTGACTGAAGTGCCACCCGTACCCGGTACCCGTATTAGTGCATATACCTAAAGCTGGTTCCCGTTAACTTATTGTTGGTATAACGTGTTGTGGGTATCTGAAGTCCGAGCGTAGCGAGGATTTGGGCGTAGCCCGGCAGGGTGAAGCCATACATTCTCTTGTTATCGGATGTGGCGGCTATTTTCGTTGATTCCATCTTAAACATTCCTGTTGATAGGAGCATTTTTTTCCTAAGCAGGTTTTGTTATTTTTATCCGAGCGTTTTATTTCTTCTATGCAATCTTGAAGTATGTTGTTTTTTCTTTTGAAATGATCTAGTAGTTTTTTAGTTTCTGCATGGGAGAGCTTCTTAAGTCGTATGTTTTTGATGTTTTTATGGTTAGGAAACAGGCGTTCTAGAGGATATGCATCTTTAAATGAATAAAGCTTAGTGGTTCCACGAACTGCGAAATGTCCATTATATTCGATAAAGTCTTCTTTAATTATATATCCTACGATAAATCTTTTATTGTAATGGTTCTTAAGACTCTGAGATTTACAGGTAGTAAAAAGAAACAGATACTTTTCTTTACTACTCTTGAGAAAAGGAAGGATATTATTTGGTTGATAGCAACAGTTTATGTAGTTTTCAGCGCCGATTTCAATATGAGGTTCTGTTTTGTGAGCCAATACATCTCTTATTGGCAATTCTGACAAGGGGCAATGAAAGAAAAATTGTAATCTCCCCTCTGCCAATCCCTCAGGTATATCAAAAATAAATTTACTCAACTTCTCTTTGTTTCCCTTTAAATTACTTGGTTTAATACAACCTTTTGTGGTTTTGGACTTACAACTCATATCTAATTCCTCCTCAATCTAGCCGCCATTTCCGATAACGTGTTGCGGATAAACGAAGGTTTGCGAAGCAAACTTTGGACGAGTGTAAGCGAGTCGTTTATCCACTTGTTAGCAGACCCGAAGGGCGAGCCTGCGAAAGCAGGCGAAGAGTTCCGCACGCCGCCGAAATTATCATCATTTTAAAGCATTCATTCTTAGATCAAATCTATCAAGGTTCATCACCTTGTTCCATGCTTCTATAAAGTCATGAACAAACTTTTCTTTCGCATCGTCGCTGGCGTAGACCTCTGCCACGGCTCTTAACTCATCGTGATGACCAAATACGAGATCAACCCTTGTGGCGCTCCATTTTTCTTCATTGGTTCTTCTATCGTATCCTTTGAACAAGTAACGATTTTTATCCGCTGGTTTCCACTCAATGCTCATATCAAGAAGTTTCACAAAGAAGTCGTTTGTAAGAACACCGGGTTTATCAGTAAGTACACCGTGTTTCTCGTATTTATAAACGGCACCGAGTACCCTTAGACCGCCCACCAATACTGTCATTTCCGGAACAGTTAAGGTAAGAAGCTGTGCCTTGTCCACAAGGAAGTATTCTGGTGTCGTGTAAATGTCATTTTCGTCAATCCTTTCCGGCCATTTAAAGTAATTTCTGAATCCGTCAGCAAATGGCTCTATTGCTCTATAAAACTCAACCTCAATCTGATCCTGAGTTGCATCCACCCTGCTTGGAATGAAAGGAACATTAACCTCATACCCTGCCTTTTTAGCAGCTATTTCTATTGCCGCGCATCCGCCCAGAACGATCAGATCCGCAAGGGATACTCTTTTATTGCTTCCCGTTTTTTCCTGTTCCTGATTGAACTCTCTCTGAATTTCCTCATAAATGGATATAATTTTCGGTAGTTCATTAGGATGGTTTACTTCAAATTTATTTATCGGATACAACCTGATTCTTGCTCCGTTGGCACCCCCTCTTCTGTCAGAATTTCTGTATGTAGATGCTGAAGACCAGGCTGTATAAACAAGCTGAGAAATGCTTAAACCGGAGTTTAAAATTCTCTTTTTCAACTTTTTAATATCTTCCTCATCAATTACATCAAAGTCCTTCTCGGGGAGAGGATCCTGCCAGACAAAGTTTCTCTGGGAACATATTTCCCAATGTAACATGTTGGAGGACCCATATCCCTGTGAGTTAACTTAAACCATGCTTTTGCAAAAGCTTTTTCAAATTCTTCAGGATTTTCAAGGAACCTCTTTGCTATTTCTGCATATTTAGGATCAAATCTTAAAGCCAGATCTGCTGTTAACATCATGGGTTTATGTTTTTTGTAAGGGTCATGAGCATCCGGGATAATCTCCGGAGCGTTCTTTGCAACCCACTGGTACTTACCAGCGGGACTCTTTGTTAACTCCCATTCATAATCAAACAGGAATTTAAGGTAATAAATAGCAAATCTGGTGGGAGTGAGAGACCATGTGAGCTCAAAACCTGAGGTGAATGTATCCGGTCCCTTTCCACTTTTGTGTTTAAAATCCCAGCCCAACCCCATTTTCTCTATAGGGGAGTTTGTGGGATCCGGTCCAAGATATTTATCGCTCTCTGCACCATGGCATTTTCCAAATGCATGCCCTCCTGCGATTAAAGCAACGGTTTCCTCATCATTCATTCCCATACGGGCGAAAGCAACCCTGATTTCTTTAGCAGATTCAGCCGGGTCCGGATTTCCTCCGGGACCTTCCGGGTTTACATAAATTAGCCCCATTTCTGTTGCAGCAAAGGGTTTTTCAAGATTTTCTTTCTCACCCCTTTTGGCGGTTAGCATCTCTTCTTCTGGACCCCAGTCAGGACTTTCATCGGGTTCAAAAATATCTTCTCTTCCGAGCGAAAAACCCAAAATCTTAACTCCCATATCCTCAAGTGCAATCGTTCCCGAGAGAATTATGAGGTCAGCCCATGAGAGTTTCCGTCCATATTTCTTTTTTATTGGCCAAAGCAGTCTTATTGCCTTATCGAGTCCTATGTTGTCGGGCCAATTTATTCTTGGGGGAAATCGGATGCTTCCATCCCTTGCTCCTCCCCTGCCGTCGTAAATTCGATAACTCCCGGCACTGTGCCACGCTAAGCGGACAAACAGTGGTCCATAATGTCCGAAGTCAGCAGGCCACCAATCCTGAGAATTCCTCATAAGTTCCTTCACATCTCTGATCACAGCATCGATGTCAAGTGTTTTGACTTCTTTGATGTAATCGTAGTCTTCCCCATAAGGGTTTTGTGTTGGGCAGTTTTGTCTCAAGATTCTTAGATTCAGTCTGCTCGGCCACCAGTCTGTTATCCACCTTTTTCTCGGTTTAATGCTTTTTTCTTTCATATTATTACCTCCTTTTTTGGTTCTTGTCCCTTTTCCATTCTAGGGACATGTATATTAAAACATGTATACTAAATATTTAAACTCTTTAATTATTAAAGCGGCGTGCGGAATTTCTGCTAACTCAGTATATACGAAATTCGCATTTTGTCCCAATATGGAAGGGATATACGAACTTCACATTATTTAGAAAGATATACGAACTTTTCAACCATCCCCTTTATTATCTCCAATCAAATCTAATGGGCTTCTAATTCTCCTTAAATCTT
>WAPX01000004.1 GCA_015520485.1 Archaeoglobaceae archaeon | reverse complement strand
AGAGAAACGAACTTGTTTTTAAAACCCTCAAATACGTCTGGGTTCGTTCTGCCAATTTCCGCTATTCCCAGAGGAGCTCCTACACAGTAAGCCCCGCTCTCATCACTCAGATGCCAGAAAAGCCGGAGTATGAAGTTTTTTGCAGTCTGACCTTTGCAGAGGTAACCGAGAGCTTCGGCCCCTCTAAATCTGTAGAATTCGTCTGCATCGTAGAGGAACTGCATTACCGAGGACAGTTTTTTAATTTTCCAGTATTCTCTTGATCTCAGATAATCTCTCAGCCGTTCTCTGTTCAAATCCGGCTTTGTCAGCTCCGGCATAACACCACCTCTTGAAGTTCAGCAAAATTTTTTTACTGTCAGCTTATTTACACTTTGTGGATTAAGTTTCAAACGGTTAAATTTTAAACAACGCTTCAGATCATCAGGTAGCCGAGGAGCAGCAGTATTCCACCTATTCTGCTTACAAGAACTATGGCAGCAACTATTGCCGGTAAAAGTTTATTCTTCGCTTCTTCGTACATGCCGAGCTTTACGAGTTCCACAGCATCATCACTTGCCTTGAAAACGTACAGAGCTATGGCTATGACGGGTAAAACCGGAAGGGCTCTGTGCAGGCCAACTTTTGAAATGTACAGCAGGACGAGAGCTACGCCTTCAACAGACGAAATTATACCTCCTGCCCTTATAATTTTTATAACTCTCTCTTCTGATTTTAGATTTTCCGGTTTCAGGTGTTCACCTCCCAAAAAAGTATATGCTCCGGCCGGGATTTGAACCCGGGTCGCCGGCTCGAAAGGCCGGAATGATTGGCCGGGCTACACCACCGGAGCTCTCACAAGCTCTTACAGGATTTTGACGGCAGATATATATCCCTTTCGCTGAACCGCATGCATTCAAGCAAGAAAGCAAAATTACAGGTATTTAGAAAGTATCAGTTTCATTATTTCAGTCGTTCCCTCTCCAACGTCAAAGGCTTTTGCGTCCCTGTAGGCTCTCTCCACGTAACAACCCTTCACAAGTCCGTGACCGGCCAGCACCTGCACAGAACAATCGGCAACGTGCTTTACAGTTCTTGCAGCCAAGAGCTTGCAAACAGCCGAATTTTTCGGGTCTGGATTTTTACTGGCCTTCTCGATCACAGACCTCAAAGCCTCTATTTCAGCGTAGCATTCTGCAAGTTTCAGCTTTTGAAGATCGAAAACAGTTTTTCCAAATACTTTTCTCCTCTTTGCGTAGTTTACGGCAATTTCGAGGCACCTTTCTGCAATTCCAAGGGCTACACTTGAGAAAGCGGGACGGGAATGGTTTAAAACCGAAGAAGCCACTTTTACTCCGTCTTCAACGACTTCTTCAGCTCTCGCCCCTCTCAGCTTTACGACCCCAATTCCACACCCTCTAAACGCTGAAACGTTTAACTTCCTTACGAGCACTTCATCGCGCTCGACGAAGCAGAGCAGGTATTTATCTCCAGATTTTGCGAGAACTGCGAAGTTCTCCGCAAGCTCGGCATTTGTTATCAGCGTTTTAACTCCCCACAGTTTTCCGTTTTCGAATCTTGTGGATACTTTTCTGATGTCGCTTCCAGAGCCCGGTTCAGTCAAAGCAAAACCGGAAAGACCCAAGTCGAGCTCTGTTTTCGAGAGCTGAAGGGAGAAATGTGACATCGCATTTGCTACAAGAGACAGAGCGAAAGCCTGATTTTTTCCCGCAATTCTTCTTACAGTCTCACAAAAGTCTGGAAGCTCTTTAATTTCCGGCTTTAGCAGTCCCAGCTTTTCTGCAAGACTCACGAGCTCTTCGCGCATCTCATTTCTGTCATCCATAATCCGAGCGAACTTCTCAGCTTCACTCAGCAGCGTTTCCAATCTCTTTGTTCTGTACATACATACCACCGGTTAGAGAGTTTCCGGGTCGTATCCCAGCACTACAGTCCACCACCACCTCGCCATATCGACGAGGTCTCTGCTGAAAACCCCCGACAGGTGATACTCGCCGTTTCTCACAGCTATCATTCCAGCACCTATCAGCCTGTTTCTCATTGAGTAAAAGGACGACCTTACCATGTCGAGTTCTTTCATCACTTTCTCCCATTCCTCCACTTTCAGGGGATTTCCCGACTTCTGCCTTTCGTCAACTATGGTTATAAACCTGATGGCCTTCATCGCCACTTCCTCGTCTCTGAATATCCTTCTCATCAGTTCGAGAAAGGGGTTTTTTGACTGAGTAATTCTCGCATTTGAAGCTGATCGCACGATTATCGTGGCGGAGGTCTTTGGAGCCTCTTTAACCTTCATGTGCTGAATTAGCACTCGAAAATATAAACGGTTTTGGTATCTCTTTAACTCGGTGCAGAAATGGCTGAGGTGATTTGTAGCATTACTATTGTATATTAGTTGCTCTATTAGTTATTGGAGAATATTTATATTTTTACATAAATTTTCAGAAAATATTTTAAATTTCCTGTAATTTCCAAGTAAAACTCTAATAAAACCGGTAAGACATAATAACCTTCAAAACGCATTCAGCTTCATGAAGAAGAAAATTTCCATACTCGATAAGCCAAAGACGAAGATCGTCGCAACAGCTGGCCCGGCTTCATCCAGAAAAACTGTTCTCAAAAAGATAATGAGGTATGCAAGTGTGATCAGAGTGAATCTTGCTCACGGAAGCATGGAGGATAAGGAAAAGCTGATTGAACTCGTAAGAAAGGTTTCGGAGAGCAGTAACGCCAACATCAGCCTGCTCGCAGACCTGCCGGGACCGAAAATGAGGCTCGGAAAGCTCGAAAGACCGGTAAACCTGAAAAGAGGAGAAAAAGTCGTTTTGTTTACATGTAAAGGCGAAAGAAGTGAAAAAACTGAAAAACAATCGCCAGATGAAATAAGAATACCCGTTGAGTACGAAGACTTCCCAAGGATAGTCAGCAAAGGGGACATCGTTTACCTGTGTGACGGGATAATAAAGCTGAGAGTCGAGGAAAAGATTGAGAGCGAGGTCGTCTGCACAGTTCTGTGCGGTGGAACTGTCACCTCGAGAAGGGGGATAAACGTTCCAGGAAGCACCAATGTCCCCGTTCCGACAGAGGAGGACGTGGAACTGTTGAGGGCTTTTGGAGATAAAGTCGATGCTGTTGGAATATCTTTTGTGGGTAGTAGTGAAGACGTAGAAAGGGTAAGAAAGCTTACGAACGCGTTTCTCATAGCGAAAATAGAGAGGGGGATTGCCGTTAAAAACATAGACGGAATACTCGACGCTGCAGACGGAATTATGGTTGCGAGAGGGGATCTCGGAGTGGAAATGCCCATAGAAGAGCTTGCCGTACTTCAGAAGAGGTTGATTTTGAAGGCAAATCTCACTTCAAAGCCCGTTATAACCGCCACTCAGATGCTTGAGTCCATGATAGCAGACATAAGGCCAACAAGAGCTGAAGCAACAGACGTTGCAAACGCAATACTCGATGGGAGTGATGCTCTCATGCTTTCTGAGGAAACAGCCATAGGAAAGTACCCCGTCGAGGCTGTGGAGACGATGGCAGCCATAGCCAGATTCACAGAGGATTACAGGGAAGAGTTTGCCGAAAACAGGGTTTTGGCAATAATGAAGAAAACGTGCAGTGAGAAAAAGAGTGCTGTTGATGCTATAGCTCTTGCAATAGTTCAGATAATGAAGTGCCTCGACATAGACATGATAATTGCAAGAACGAGGAGTGGCAGGACTGCGAGATGCATCTCGCGCTTTAAGCCGTCTCAGTGGATATTCGCATTCACTCCAGAAGAGAAAGTTTGCAAAGAATTAAACTTCTCTTACGGCGTTATTCCGTTTGCCATGGAGGACAGAAGCGATAAAAACATCGTTGAGTTTTTGAGAGATAAAGGTGTTAGCGGAAAGGCTGTGATAACAGAGGAAGTGAGACTTGACGAGGACGTCAGGGTAGGGACCAATGCCGTGAAGATCTTTAACGTGTGATTTCTATAGTAAATTTTTATAGTAATTTTTTACATCAATTCCGTACTGTTTCGTACGGTTTAAAGGCGAAAATTGACCGATACAGCAAAAACTGAAAAGAATTTATACAAGGGTGCACCAATTCTGCTGATGCCAGAGATGAGAATTGCGCTCATCGCTTCCCTGATTCTCCTGGCAGTTACTGTCGTCTTACCCGTTCAGTCTCTAGCAGTGATGACTGCCGAGCAGCATCCTGCCGGCTACGGAAGACTTTGCTTTCCCTGCCACGACCTTTTGTTAACTCCGTCTGAGTACAACAGAAAGCTTGGAAACTGTGCATGTCACAACATTCAATGGATATGGAATGGAAATCACGTCAACATGTCTGCAGTCGACAGATTGCATGGAGCAGGGCCGTGCATAAAATGTCATTTAGGCCCTAATTATTCAAATGCCACACCAATAACGGTTCACATTCCTCATGCTGATGTGCCGTGTTACAAGTGCCACGGTAAGAGCATGATAAAACTCCCTCCAACCACCAACTGCCGTTACTGCCACAAGGGTGGAATTCATGAAATTCATGGGAGAATACTGATGAAAATCTGTGCTGCGTGTCACGGGCAGCTCGTTTACAGGTACATGAAAAGTGCAGCACAGATGGTTGGTGTAAAAACGAACAAAACCGAAGTCCAGAAACCAAAGCCATTCTCCCTACTGGATGTGTTAAAGTCTCTGCTGTCTCACCTCTCGTTGAAGCTCTTTTGATTTTTTATGTTTTGTTTTTATCCAGTATATGCTTTTTCCATTATTTCTCGTTTTGATGGTTTTATTATTGTTTCTATATCTACTATTTTGCAAATATGATTGTCATAAAAGTTCTAAATAGTCAACTAGAGAATAATTTGTAGTTTCCAGTTTATTCCGCAATCACACATCAGATTAGCCACTCCACAAACAGCTTAAGCTTTTTGATCTTTGACCCGGAACCCAATGAAACTTCCAAGTTTGAAAATTCTAACTGTTCAACCAAATTTCTTTGCTCTTCTTAAAGCTCTTCTTTCTCGATCCTTTTCGTTGAACAATCTTTGAAAAACCGTATCTCTGAACTCTGCAAGTTCCTTGAACGTGGAATCTGTAAAATAGACATGATTTGAGATAATTTTAACTCATAAAATCGATTTCTACAGATTTGTGTTAAATATGTTTAACGAAGCCAAACAGCAAGCAGAAGAGTTAGTCCACAGATGAGAGTGTCAAGAATAGGGACAAAAAATGGGATAAAAAAATAACCAAAATACAACATATGCAACCCGCCTTAAGGCAATTAGTGGACTACGTTAAAGCCACATATACTTCTTCGGCCTTTCTTAAGAAAACAAGCCGATTCCTTTGAGGGGATGAGTCACGAATCGGTTAGAATTTACTACCACAAAACCCAGAGTCTTGAAGCGGGAAAGAAGGTTAATAGCAATAGATAAACAAAACTTGAGAAGGGACAAATCTTCGTATGGGCTGCTGTAGATGTAGATTCGAAGGAATGCCTAACATGAGCTTCCGAAGGAAGAAGTTCTTTCTACGTTTTGAGAGAAGCCAAATACTGCGAAAATAAGCAGAAATAGTTTAATAAAGGATTCTGGTACAAATGGGCTTTACAAAGGCTTGGTTTAAAATACGAGCATGAGACGTTTGGTGAGAGAAATGCCGTAGAAAGGTTCTTTTTTAGGCTTAAAGAAAGAACAAATAGGTTCTGGAACGAGTTTCCTTTTAGAAGTTCTTTTGATTCTGTTCAGAACTGGTTGGAAAGCTTTATGGCTTTCTACAACTACTGGAGGTGTTTATCTTGACAGCACCGAAGTTTCAGATGATGCTGTAATAAATTGGATAAGGGAAATTACTGGTTTTAGAGAAGAATATAACGAACAAACTAAAACTTGGGAACTAAAATCAGTTAAAGACCGAAGAAAAAAGTTGGAAATTTTAAAAGTTAGTTCTAGAGGATTTTACGGAATTTACTAAGAATGTTAAGGTTAAACCTGAAAACAAAAATGTATGGGATGAAGTTGATAGATATCTAAAACTTAGAAGAGAGAATAGAATAATTTCCGATGAATTAAGAATTAAGCATACAGAAAGGATAAAGGAGAGAGTCATAATTCCTTGGATTAGCATTTTGTTGAAAGAAATGGAAGGAAAAGAAAGAATAAATGAGAAATTCTTTAAAGTTCTTGAAGAAGATGTGTATTACAATGATCTAGACAATCACATACCTTCAGGATTGGAAAATCCTAAAGAACTTAGAAGAAAGATAATCAAGAAAGAAGAGGAGCGATCTAAACTGAAAGAAGAGCTTAATAAATTTATAAGATACAATCTTGATGCGATATGCGAATATCTAAATTTGGACTTGAAAAGAAATGAAGAAAAATATCTAAGTCAGAGAGTAAAACTAGGAGTAAAGGAACTTATAAAAGAAGAGGTAGAAAAAGATCCATTATTTAAAGTAATATTAGATAGTTTTAGAGATACTTTTGGTAGTATCCCTTACGAAACTTATTATATTTTACTTAATCCTTCTGAGGAGAAAATAAAATCTCTACAAAAATATTTAGAAGCTAAAGGAAATAATATAAAAAAGAAGAGACTGGAGTTGGAGGCAAAGATAAACTCGCTTCAAAGTGAAATTTTAGAGTTGAAACGAACTTTATTAAATGTTCTCAAAGAGATAGAGGCTTATGAAGTTT
>WAPX01000003.1 GCA_015520485.1 Archaeoglobaceae archaeon | reverse complement strand
TAAAGTGTAATTATATTAAAGTTTAGGGGATTTAAAATGCATGCAATCTTCTACAGCGAAGAAGACGAAGGGTATATCGCTGTAGTTCCTGAGCTGCCTGGCTGTTCTGCCTTTGGTGAGACTGAGGAGGAGGCTTTAAAAGAAATCAAAGTAGCAATCGAGCTGTGGATTGAAGGTGCAAAGAAAGAAGGGAGGGAAAGCCTGAAGTCTATGGGAAAACCTTCTTTCCTTCTTTCTCGGTTGCTTTAAGACTTTCTTGAGTCTGTGGTAGTATAATTCTGACTGATTCATGACTTATTTCATCAGAGGAAAGGAATTGACTTGTTTTTCTCAGGGAAAGACCAAAGAAGTATAATAAAAGTATTCTAAATATAATGTTATAGTGCTACGAGTAACTCGCCACCACCCTAACCCCTTTAACAAGCTGTTGAGTCCCTGTTTTATAGAGTTTTAGCTTAACTTTGGAGAGAAATTTCAAAAACCCTTATGATTACACTCGAGACTCCAGCATGTCTACAGTTCTCACTTCTTTCATTTCTGGACAAAAGAGTTTGAAAAATAGTAATTGAAATACAGGTTTACAGGTACATGGCCTCCACACCCGATTTCTCGGTTCCGAAAAGGTGGTTTAACTGCCATATTATGTACAGCTTGCACTTAAACACCTCTCTCAGAGCCTCGAATAGCTTGGGCTTGGTCAACTCTTCCAGATAAACCGGCATGGAAAAGTCAATTCTCTGAATCGCCATGTCGTCGGGTATCATCCTGAACTCAGCATTTCTGAAAAGTAAATCCATTTTCCATTTAAAAATTATATCCTTCTTCTTATTTGGAGGTAAAGCGTGCAGGGCTTTGTAGTGTTCTTCAGCAAAAACGAGTCCGCTAACAACGAGAATCAGGTCTTTCCCCTTTGGCATGAGTATGTCGCTTACCTGTCCCGATTCTAAGGGAAATTCAACCACGTAATGCCAGTGAGCGAGTTCATCGTCGATTTCTCTCTTGAATATGCCTTCCCCCGTCACCCAATCCTTTACTTCCCTGCCGACTTCGTTAGAGATGTTGCTCATAAAACTTCCAGCTGTAGGCGTAAATAAAGCTTTTTTGGATTGCGAAACGGCAAGTTTATATGTTTTCGTGCGCGAAACACTTCATGCCCGGAATTGTTCCCCACAGGCACTGCATAGTTTGCGGAAAGGCGATAGAACCGGACAAAATTTATTGCAGCAAGAAGTGCGAAATACAGGCGGAGAAGGAAAGAAAGAGGCAGAGGAATCTCATGCTCATCATGTTCGGTTCGATGTTTCTAATGCTCATGCTTATTATATTCATGGGCCGTTGATCGCTAAGACTCTTTTATCATTTCCTTTATTTTAAACTCGAGTTCTTCGTCAATTAATTTTCTCAGCAAATCGTTTAACATGTTTTCTGTGCAGACGACTATAACGCCACCACCCTGATGTGCAGCTTCAACGCAGACCTCTTTCGCTCCAAAAAATATCGGTTCCACTCCAGCTTTTCTGCAGGCCACCAAAGCTTCAACCCCTATTGCTAAAACCAGACTTCTCGGTCTGCTCTTTATCAGCTTTTTCAGTTCTTCTACGTTCACTCTTCTGCTACCCCCCTCTCCAACATCCGGTACTTTAACGATTATGATTTCTCCTTTTTTTGGAGGTCTGAACCACTTCGTTGCCTTTATCAGCACATCCTCTCCGTCTCTCGCTGAAGTTAATGCTATGCCGTTGCCGTTTTTTTCTGCCTTGGCGTAAGTGTATCCGTCCTGAAACCAGTAAATTACCTTCTCACCCTCATCTATGTCACCGGACGCAAGAGCCACTATGCTTCTCGAAAAAAGCTTTTTTGTCAGCTCTTCACTGAAAAGGTACAAATCGAGCAGGTTTTTTGTCAGCCACTCTATACCTCTGTCGGTAACTTGGTAGTAACCCTTTCTTATCACCGTTACAAAACCCTCGCCTATGAGGTCTTTGAAGTGCTCCGAAATAGCTTGGGGGGTTAAGCCAAACTTTTTTGCCAGATCTCGCTGGCTGCAGTTCTTGTTTTTCACGAGCTCTGAGAGTATCAGCAACCTCATAGTTTCTCTTCTGCTGAGCAAAACGTTCATTGAACTACGCTCGCTAACCGAAATATATAACTTTTTTCTAAGCGTCTGAATCTGTAACTATTTGTAATTTTCTGTAATTATTTATAATGTTAATATGTATGCTATTGTATGTATATGTATAGGTTTAAAGGAAAATTATTTCTACAGTATGTCAGTCACTTCAATAGCTGCTGGCAGCGGGTGGTGAAAATGCATAAGGAGGAACTTGTACTTTTGCACTTGACTTTGTTCCACATGAAAAGGTTTTTTGAGGAGGCGGGAATTGCAAACGGACACTTTAAAACATATGAAGAGCTGGGAGTTCAGCCGGTACACATACACAAAAGCAAAGCAGAACATAAAAAAGCTATTTTAACGCTGTGCAAAGGTCTGGCAGACATATTTAAGGAGAGGCCTCCTGAGGAGGTACTTAAAAACCAAAAAGTAAAGGAACTTCTTGAACTTATTGCCCTTCAAGGTTGAGGGACATTATGTATGCATCCTCTCCGTCACTGTAGTAGTTTGGAGTTACACCGATTGTCCTGAATCCCTTTTTTTTATATAAATTTTGAGCCGGCAAATTTGAAACCCTAACCTCGAGCAGCAAGTTTCTTTTCCCCCTTGCCCTGCACCACTTTATTGCTTCGTCCAGTAGCTTCGAACCTATACCCATTCTTCTGAACTCTCTTTTCACGGCTATTGACATCACCTTTGCATTTCCCCCTTCGAGTTCCATCAGCGTTATGTAGCCAACGACTTTTTTGTTTAACTCAGCTACAAAAATGGCACTTCCGTACTTGAGGTAGAGGTACACGTCGTAGGCTGCGTTACTCGGGGAGAAAGCTTCCCTGTCTATTTGCAGCACATCCCAGTAATCCTTTGCGTAGTAACTCCTTATCGTTACCGATATCACACCGGATTACTTTTAATATCGATTGAGTAGATATAATTTGTGCAGCCGGAAGTAATCGCTGAGTACGTGTCGTCCTTTGGAAACGCAGTCGAAGTCTGCACAGGTTACTACAGCCAAGTTGCCGAGCTGCTGAAAAAGATGGGTAAGCTTTTGTGCGCGTGCGACATAAACGGAGATGCAAAAGAGAAATTTCTGAACGCTGGAATAAGGTTTTTTGAATGCGACATTTTAAATCCGTGTCCCGAGCTTTTAAAGTGCTGCAGAAAAGCTGACGTCGTTTACTCAATTCGACCTCCCGCAGAACTGTGGAAAGCTATAGCGAAGCTTGCCGAGAAGTGTGGCTGTGCGTGCGTGATTCGACCAATGGTGTGTGATACCGATGCTAGATCCGGTGTTAAATACTGGGTTGATTACTATAAAGGTGAAATATTTTACGTTTTTCGAGTTTGAAGATCAAAAGCAACGAATGAAAATGCAAAACTTATATTCTCTTGGTTTTGAGCTGCAGCAATGAAAGTGGTATGTCAGTGCTGCGGGAAGGTCGTTCACATTAGCGAAGCTACTGGATGGTTGCTTGACCACTGGCTCGGGTACAGGTTTACGGAAAGCGAAGTGAGAAAGGTCGGTCTGTGCTCTGACTGCTTGTGTAAAGCTGCAAATAAAGCGTTAATCAAATAGTATATTACATATTTTTTACAATATTGTATACATAGAAAAATACAGAAATAAAACTTAATTAGAAAGCCTGAACATCAACGTTTCTGTTGTACTTCAGCCAGTAGCCAAACGCAGGAAAGTTTTGTAGGCATTTCAGCTTTCTCCACTCCAAACCCTTTTGCATTACTAGAACTTTTGGCGTTACGGGCATGGCTATTGATTTAAAATCTGATGGTTCTTCTTTTTCATCCTTTCCAACTGTATTCAGCAAAAAGTACCTGTAACTTGTAAAACCTGCTATCTCCATACCTCCCCTCTCAGCAGCCTCTATTATGGACGTGAAGTCAACGGGAGCTGAGATTGCCCTCCTGCCAACTGACGTGTAGGGATCGTGACTGAAGCTGCCCTTGCTGAAGCACGCTAACCTCAATTTCCTGCAGTAGTACTCCTCAACCGGCAAGCCATAATCTATCACCAGCAAATAACCCTCTTCAAGCTTTGAAGCGATCTCCTCAGTTTTTTCCACAGCATCCACGCTGACTGCAAAAGATTTTACCCTTACATGCGGTCTCGCGTAACTCAGAAACTCCTCCAGCTCACCTTCTGGCTCCTCCAGAACCTCAACGAAACCGCTATCGTCATCGTACTCGACGTAAACGTCCTTCCAGTTCCTTACGAGGTGGAAGGGCAGGGACGTGAAGTACTCGTTTGCGACAATAACACCTCTGAATCCCTCTTCAACCTTTTCCTCGTCACCAAGATACTTCAGCTCGACGACCTCGCCATCGTCAAGCATGTCTCTTACTGCACACTCTATGGCTGCCTGTCTGAGACTTCTATCAATCCTGAAGTCGTCGTAGGGTGCTATCAGCTCCAGATCTCCCTTCACGTAGTATCCAGCTTCGGGATGGTACAAATTCGCCCAAACAAAGTCTCTAAACGAAACCCTGCCTCTTTCCCTTACGAATTCTGCTATGATTTCTCTTCTCCTTTCAAATTCCTCTTTAAACTCCTCCATTATATTAAATTGATCAGCAGCTTCAGGGCTCATGCAGAAACACACCCTGCTTTTTTATCAGCCTTCTACCACCGCAAAACGGGCAGAACAGATTTGGAATATGTAATGGCCCGGAATAACCAGTAGTTCGCCTGACTATGATGTCAAATTCTGAACCGCATCTCGTACAGTACAAATGCTCAAACTTCATATTACTGTGTTGTATCTCCACAGTAAAAAAGGTTCTGGTAGTAGTATATGCTGAAAATTCAGTTATACTCTCACACTTTTTCGGAAAACTTCTAAAGCCCTAAAGATTTCCATTTGAAGCCCTCGCCGTCGTTTACCACTATTTTCCAACTTTGAGAAATCTTAAAATAATTATTAAATTAAACTGTCTGCTGATTATACTGGTGGTGACGATGATCAGTTTAACGAAACAGAGCACTTCAAGCCGGTCAACGGGTATTGAAATTCTGGATAAAAAGCTGGATGGTGGATTACCAGAAGGCAGTCTCGTCTGTATATACGCTAATCCCATAAGTATGCCAGAAGCATTTCTATATCAATTCGCCACTGTTGTTAAGACATATTATTTCATAACCTCGAGACCTTCAGAGTTCGTTAAGGAAAACATAGAAAACATGGGATTGTCTGCGGAGAAAATTGAGTTTATAGACGTTTTTACCCAGTACTACATGAACGAATACGGGCAGTTTGTAATAGTTGACAGGTACAGAGATAAGGATATTTTTGATTTCATAGACCATCACCTGAATAGAATTCAGGAAAGTGGAGGAAAGTACAACGTTATATTTGATTCAATTTCTTTTTTCCTCAAGCTCGATGTGCCACTGGGCTTAAAGGAGTGGTTGATTAACAAGCTGTACATTCAGGCTAAGCAGACGAACAATGTTTACTACATATACATGATGAAAAACGTCCATCCAGTCGACATAGTCAACATGGTTTTAGACGTAAGCGATGTCGTGTTTGACATAGATACTGAAAGAATTGGAGATAGAATGAGCAGCAGGTTAGCGATACCAAAGATAAGGGATAAAACGCCAATGCTTGAAACTTTCAAGTTCTACATAAGTGAAGGTGTGCAGATAGACACTTCGAGAGACATAGCCTGATGAGTTGTAATGTTTGTACGGTCAATATCTTTTGTTTTGTAACGTGAGCGCCCAACAGGTAAACAGTTACGGCAAATTTTTTTGACCAGCAGCAGATTTCGCAGAGATGTTCGCAGAGATCGAAAACGGAGAAAACGGAGAAACGCTGAAAGACATTGAAGAGGAGATCAGAAATTGCAAAAAGTGCGAGCTCTGGAAAAGCAAGACCAACTACGTTCCGGGAGAGGGAAGAGAAGACGCAAGGATAGTTTTCATAGGTGAAGCTCCGGGCAGGGAGGAGGATAAACAGGGAAGACCTTTTGTAGGAAATGCGGGAAAATTGCTGAACGAACTGCTTGAAAGTATCGGATTGAAAAGAGAAGACGTCTTCATAGGGAACGTACTCAAGTGCAGACCTCCGAACAACAGAGACCCGAAGCCCGAAGAGATAGAGGCATGCAGTCCATACCTGATAAGACAGCTAAACGTGATAAAGCCGGACGTAATAGTCTGCCTCGGCAGACACTCAGCATCCTTCATATTCGATTTATTTGGACTTGAATTCAGAGGTATAAGCAGAGAGAGGGGAGAGGTAAGAAAGGTGAGAGCGTGGGATAAAGACGTTTTTATAATACCTGTTTACCACCCGGCTGCTGCTCTCTACAAACCTCCGCTAAAAGAGGTGCTGAAAAGGGACTTCGAAAAAATTGGAAATCTGTTAAAATTAAAAAGGAAAACTCCAACGCTGTCCGATTTCGGGTTTAAATCCTGATTTTCCCGTTCACTTACTATCGAAAGATTTTTGTAGCTTTTACCTGCCCTACGCTGGCGAATGCACGAATTGTTCTGTACACGCCTTACATTCCTTTAAAATCAAAGCGGGGATTGGAATGGAACTGACGGAAAGGTTTGAAAGAATTGAAGAGAGATGGCACCTCACCATAGAAAAGGACAGAATAAAGAGCATCAGCTTCAGCAGAGAAGTGGGGAGGGCTGTGAGAGTAATAGTCGATGGAAAAGCTGGATTTGCGAGTGCAGTTGGCAAAGGTTTTGAAGAGATAGAAAACGCCGCTAAAAAGCTCATAAAAATTTCGGGGGAGGAACTGGACAGCTTTCCCTGCCCCAAAAAATTAAAAGTTCCAAAAATTTACGATTGCAGAGTGGAGGACTTTTCTCCAGAAGACCTCAAGAGCCTCGGAGACGAGATGCTTGAAAGCGTAAAAAAGTGTTCCATAGCCAGCGGCGTTCTGGACGTGGAAAGGGTGGAAACCACGATAGAGAACCCGGAGTTTCAGGGGAGTTACGCTGAAACTACCTCTTTCGCCTTCGTAGAAGTCGTTGGAGACGGCAATGCGTACAGCTACGCTCAGAGCAGAAAGCTGGACATGGACGTTGAGAAGGTAGTAAACGAGGCTGAAGAACTGGCAAAAAAGCCTGTAGAAAGCGTTTCCGGAGACATGGAGGTCGTTCTGTCACCAGTTGCGGTAAATCAGCTGCTGAGCTACACTCTCTATCCAGCTTTTTCAGCCGAGAACGTCGTAAAGGGAAGGAGTCCCGTTAAGGCAGGAATTGACTTTGGGTGGAACTTCAGAGTTTTTGACGATCCAGCACTTGACTGGGGTCTGAACTCGTACCCCTTCGACGACGAGGGTGCTGGGGCTACAACGAGAGAGCTTTACTCTGAAGGTGTGAAATCTCTGCTGTCCAACTGGAGGTTCTCAAAAATTATGAAAGTACCGCCAGGAAATGCGTTGAGGGAGGAGAGTACTTCCTATCCCGCAATAGCCCCTTCCAATGTCGTTCTGGATATCGAAGTTGACAGAAGTGCTGAACTTAACGGTGAAGATTTTGGCGTTCTGTACGTTCACAGCCTCGTGGGCGCTCACACAGCGAATCCCGTAAGCGGTGATTTCAGCGTTGAATGCAACAACGCTTTTTTGAGGGGAAAACCCGTTAGAGCCATGCTCTACGGAAATGTTTACGAAGTTCTGAAACACGTGGTCTGTCAGAGCAAACCAAGGCAGGTCGACAATACTGTTTGCGGAAATGTGCTCTTTGAGAAGGGTGCTTTTAGCGTGGTTTAATGTTTATTTTTTAGTTTATGTTTTTCAATATAGATAATTATAAAGCTCAAAAAATTAAAAATATTTAAATATGTATTTTACGCAATACACCTCATAACGGGTGCTGTCAAGATAAACACCCCCAGTAGTTGTAGAAAGCCATAAAACTCTCTAACCAGCCCTGCATTCGAAAGAACTGTTAAGGGATTCGATTCTAGAACCTCTTCGTCCCTTAAACCTCGAAAAGAATCCTTCAACTGCATTTCTCTCACCGAAGGTTTCGTGCCTGACAACTTTGTAAAGCCCACAGATACCAGAATCCTCTGTCAACAACAACTTCTGGCCTATTTTCGTGCTTAAGACTTTCAAAACGTAGAAAGAATTTCTTCCCTCAGAAGATCATGTTAGGCATTCCTTCGAATCAATCTACAGCAGCCCATACGAAGATTTGTTCCTTCTCCAGTTTGAGTTTGGTTTCGTCTATTGCTATTAACCTTCTTTCCCGCTTCAAGACTCTGGGTTTTGTGGTAGTAAATCCTAACAGATTCGTGACTCATCCCCTCAAAGGAATCGGCTTGTTTTCTTAAGAAAGGCCGAAGAAGTATATGTAGCTTTAACGTAGTCCACTAATTGCCT
>WAPX01000002.1 GCA_015520485.1 Archaeoglobaceae archaeon | reverse complement strand
CTCTATCCCTTCTTCGAAGCGATGCTTCGGTTTCCATCCCAGTTCTTCCCTTATCTTCGTGGAATCCAAGCTGTATCTAATGTCGTGACCCGGTCTGTCCTCAACGAACTCCACCAAGCTGTCGTCTTTATCCATGAGATTAAGAATTGCTCTGACGACTTCCAGATTCGTTCTCTCCTCTCCACCCGAGATGTTGTAGATTTCGCCTTTTTCTCCTTCTCTCATAACAGTGTCTACGGCCTCACAGTGGTCTAAAACGTAAATCCAGTCTCTGACGTTTTTACCTGTTCCGTAAATCGGTATCTTCAGGTTCATTGAAGCTCTGATGATGGTCTTGGGAATGAGTTTCTCCGGAAACTGGTAGGGGCCGTAGTTATTCGTGCACCTCGTTATTGACGCGTTTATTCCGTACGTTCTCACGTAAGCGAGAACAAACACGTCTGCAGCAGCCTTGCTTGCCGAGTAAGGTGAGGATGGCTTCAGCGCATCTTCTTCTCTAAACGAACCATTCAAAATGTCACCGTAAACCTCGTCGGTCGATATGTGAACGAACCTAACCTCGGGGTTGTTTTTTCTAATGGCCTCCAGAATCGTAAACACCCCAGTAACGTTGCTCTGCAGAAAAGAGCCGGGGCTGGATATACTCCTGTCAACATGAGTCTCTGCTGCAAAGTTAATCACTGCCTCCACATCCTTCACGAGCTTAGATACAAGCTCGTAATCTGAAATATCTCCCATGATAAATCTATACCTTTCATCACCTTCAAGATCCTTCAGGTTTGCCCTGTTTGAACCGTATTTCATTGCATCTAGATTGATTACTTCAACGTCAGAATAGCTGTTCAGTAGGTACCTGATAAAGTTACTTCCGATAAATCCCAGACCACCTGTAACAAGCACTCTCACTGCCCACCCTCCTGCATCTTTCGACTTTGCGGGTTTAAGTGGATTCCGCAATTACCTGCAAAGTTTTACAAGATGCCCGTTAAACTTCCGCTTTTGCATAATAAAGCTGCTATTTATTAAAGCTGCTATTTATATAGCTCGTCCTGATTAACTTACGCTAAAGCACTATATCCGAGTTATCACCAACCACGAATCTGTGCCCTCTCGGTTTGAAACCGCACTCCTGAATTCTGACGTTTCTGCCAATCAGGCTTTCTATTACTCTCCCGGCGTTTACTATTTTACTCCCATCCATGATGACGCTGTCCTCCACTTCAGTTCCCTCTATCTCGCAGCCATTACCTACTGATGTGTATGGACCTATGTACGAATTTACGATTCTACAGTTCCTGCCTATGATGCACGGTCCCTTAACGATGGAATCCTTTATTAACGCTCCCTCCTCTATAACAACTCTTCCAATAACTCTTGAATTCTCGACCTTACCCTTACCCTCTGGCTGTATACCGTCTAGAACGAGCCTGTTCGCCTCCAGAATGTCCTCTGGCTTACCAGTATCCTTCCACCAGCCTTTAACTATCGAAGCCTCAACGTTGTAACCGTTGTCGATAAGCCATTGGATTGCATCGGTGATCTCAAGCTCGTTTCTCCACGACGGTTTTATGCTTTTACAGGCTTCAATTATCACCTGTTTGAAGAAGTAAATTCCAACGAGAGCGTAGCTGGACGGAGGAATTCTTGGCTTCTCCACAAGTTTCTTTATCCTGCCGTTTTCATCCAGCTCGGCAACACCGAACTGCTGTGGATTTTCAACTTCTGTAAGCAGGATTAGTGAGTCGGGATTCAACTTCTTGAACTTTTCAGCGTGATCAACTATACCGTCTTTGAGGATGTTATCGCCGAGGTACATTACGAACTCTTCGTCATCGAGAAAATCTTCAGCCACCAGAATTGCGTGTGCCAGCCCTCTGGGCTCACCCTGATATATGAACTCTATCTCTGCATCCCATTCCACCGAGCTTACGGTTTCAACCACCTGTTCCTTGTTGGGCCCGACGATAATCCCTATATCTCTGATTCCGGCCTCTACCACATCTTCAATGGCGTAGAACAGCACCGGTTTGTTTGCGACCGGTATCAGCTGCTTTTGCTGGGAATACGTTAGAGGGCGTAAGCGAGTTCCGTGCCCACCTGAAAGGATCAATGCTTTCATGCTGTAGAGTTCTGGTAGCTAAAAGTTTAAAAGTATTTTTAGTATTTTAAAAGTCAGAACAAACTGTCGATTGATACTGGGTGTTCACAAGAAGGTTGCAGGTGTCTGAACGATGGCGAAACGGTGACGGCGAAACCAGCAAAAATAAAATAAAGTGGGGTTAAAAAGCGGTCAATGCGCGTACTCGTGGCTCCAGCAGAATTCTCATTCAGGGCAGGAAACTACCACGTAACTTACAACCTCGTGAAAAGAGTTGGGGCAAGGTTCTGCGTTCTTACGAGTAAAATAGATGAGTCCGCCAGAAAAAACCTGAAAAATCAGGAAATTCACGAACTAAATACATCTCTGCTTCTGTATCCCATTAAAATCTGGATGCACGGCAGAAAGTTCGTCGAAAAGTGCGATGTTATTCACCACATGTCCCCTTTCGCAGTGGGAAAGGACTTTAACCTGTTAGCTCTTACAGCGGATAAGCCGTTTGTAATTGGTCCCGTGGAGATTCCACACAGGTTTTTTGAAGATGAATTCGAATTTTTGAGAATACCTACATTTGCCAGACTTCTCAGAGACAGCAGACTCAGACAGAAGTTTTCCATAAAAACGCTTGAAAGGTGCGATGTTGCAGTGGTGGTTAACAACCAGACTAAAAAGTTTTTATCCGACTTTGTCAGAAAAAAAGATGTAGTGGTTATCCCTTTTGGAGTTGATACCAGAACGTTCAGATATTCTCCACCGTCAAGGGCTCTCAGTATTCTGACTGTTGGTCACCATATAAAAAGGAAGGGATTTGAGTACATTATTGAGGCAATGACCCGTATTGTGAAAGAGTTCAAAGAGGCCGTACTTCACATAGCCGGGCTGGGTCCAAGAACACCTTACCTTAAAAAGTTGGTTGAAGAATTGAATCTAACGAAAAACGTTGTATTTCACGGCAGAATTTCTGACAGTGAGCTTCTAAAGCTTTACAGGCAGTGCCGCGTTTTTTGCCATCCTTCTCTCAGCGAGGCTTTTTCTCCCGTAAGACTGGAAGCGATGGCGTCTGGAAAGCCAGTAGTGGCCACTAATGCAGCTTCTGGGTCCGAAGAAATGATACATCACGGAAAAACGGGATTGCTCGTACCTCCCGCCAACTCTGAAGCTTTAGCAGAAGCAACCTTAAAACTGTTGTCAGATTACGATCTTGCGTGCAGGATGGGGAAGAGAGCGAGGGAAGTTGTTGAGGAAAAGTACGACTGGAACATTGTAGCGGAAAAGTATTATAGTGTTTACCTCAAGCTGGTTTCATGAGCAGGTACTCTATTAGCTACTCTATTAGCATTCGCAGAAAGAGATTACCAGTAAAGATACTGAATAGTTTGGGCTTTAAGAGTTTAAAGGCTAAATTGTCAAGAGTCCGGCATCTGGTAATTTTTAACGCAGTATACTTAGCTGTAAAACAGGTGCAATTATGAGAAACGTAGTCTTGATAACGTGGGACAGCGTGAGAGCAGACCACTACAGCTGTTACGGATACCGCAAGAAAACAACGCCTTTCCTTGATAGACTCGCAGAGAAAGGTATAAAGTTTGAAAACGCAATAGTCAGCGGAGTTCCGACGCCTATCTCAATGGGTGGTATTTTTACGGGCAAACACAGCAGTGAAGGAAAGATAAAATCACAAACCTTGGCTGAAGTTTTAAGCAAAAATGGATATACAACGTATGCGTTTCATTCCAATCCGTACGCTTCAAGGTACTTTGGATTTAATAGGGGCTTTAAATACTTCAAGGATTACGTTTGGAAAGACGAAGAGGGTTATAGATCAGGATACAGTGGTAAGTGGAGAACTATAGCCGTTAACGCTCTGAAAAAGTTAAAATTCGTAAACATTGACAGAGCAAGATTCTACTACAACGTGCTCTGCGTTCT
>WAPX01000001.1 GCA_015520485.1 Archaeoglobaceae archaeon | reverse complement strand
TGCAGCTCCCCGTCACGATTGTGCCCGTAGGCATAATCTACGCACCCGACACATTCACGATAACCCAGGGTTCGGCAAAGAAGCTGTTCATCGAAGTTAACGCCAAGCCGAACGATGACGTGTACGCATGCTACACTCTCGAAGGGCACGGAGTTAACATAAAGAAGGGTGCTACACCGAGCAGCAGCACCGTTACGTTCTCCAACGACAACCAGCTCGTGAAGTGGAACGAAACTGCTAACGGAACTTACTGGATGTTCACGACAATCTATCCGTACTACGACACCAACAAGAAGGTTCTGGTGTCAAGCTACAACCCGAACAACGACAAGCTCCTGCCAGTTGGAACCTACACTTTAACGATACACCTCTACACAAGAGATCCGGACAGCGGAATATTTGAGGAGACAGCAAGCAAGCAGATAACGATGGAAGTCCAGCCGGTAATCATGACCGTAACCTGCCCGAGTGAAGTTGTCAAGGGTCAGGACATAAACCTCGTAATCCACGAGAACAGGGTTAACTGCAACCAGTACGACTACTTATACGTCGTCATGGACCTCGGAACCAAGCTGAGAAAGTACATGGGCATTGCTCTCAACGAGAGCGGATACGCAACAGTTTCAATACCAACCGGCGATATAACGCCCGGCACCTACAAGATCTACGTGAGAGACACGATGGGCACTATAAATGGATCAGTAACAGCGTTCATAGACAACTACTACAACCTCAAGCCAACTTCTGGCTACGCACTCAAGTGGAAGGCTGACGACGACGTGCTCGTTGTAAAGACCGTCAAGGTCCTGGCAAGTGCTGCTAACGTTACCGCTACTCCAACAGCAACTCCAACACCAACACCCACACCCACTCCAACACCCAAGCCAACAGCAACTCCAACACCAACACCCACTCCAACTCCGACTCCAAAGAAGAAGACACCGGGCTTTGAAGCAGTGTTCGCCATTGCTGGACTGATAGCAGTTGCATACCTGCTGAGAAGGAGGAAGCTGTAATAGCCTAAATTTTTAATTTTTTAATTTTATTATTTAATATTGTTTTTAGAGCTAAACAAGTTTTTAGAGTTGAATAAGTAATTAAAAAGAATCAAACGAGTTCTACGAGTTTACCTTCAAAAACCTTAACAGCTTTTCCCGTAATATACGCTTTCAGTCTGCCGTTTTCGGACTCGAGCTCAACTTTAAGCTCGCCACCTCTCGTTTTAACAACGCAGCTATTGCCACACATGCCGATTCTGCTACCCACCGCTACAACAGCCACACTTCCAGTGCCGCAGCTGAGGGTTTCGTCCTCCACTCCTCTTTCATAGGTTCTGACAAAGAAGCTCTGCCCGTCAAAACAGGCAAAGTTGACGTTGGCGCCTTTACTGAACAGCCTGCTGTATCTTATCGGTTTTGCCACCTTCCTTACATCCAGTCTCCTGAGCTTTTCGCAGTCCACAAATACAACTGCGTGAGGAACGCCAGTGTTCACGGCGTAAACCTCAAAGCCTTCGATTTCGGCACACCACACTCCTGAAACGCTTTTACCTTTTTCGGCGGGGATTTTCTCAGCTGAGAACTCAACGTAACCCATGTCCACCTTAACCGACTGATCGGGAAAGACCTCAAGCTCTTTTAAGCCTGAAAGCGTTTCAGCCGTGAACTTCTCACCAACATAGCCCCTTTCGAAGGCAAACCTTGCAAAACACCTTATCCCGTTTCCGCACATCTCGGCTTCACTCCCATCGCTGTTGAAGTACCTGAACTTCACATCTGCAGCTTCAGACCTCTGAACAAATATCGCTCCGTCGCCTCCGACGCCAAATCTCCTGTTGCAGACTTTTCTGACAAAATCAGGTTTTTCCTCCTCTGAAACGATCGTTTCGTTAAATTCGTCGAACACGACGAAGTCGTTTCCGTTTCCGTGCATTTTGACGAATTCGACGGGCATTTTTATCCCTCTTTTTAATTTTTTACGGGTCTGGCAGATTCTCCGGTTTTTTATTATTATATTATTTTTATTATTATTTTTATCTTCATTTTCATCATTTTCTGTCTAGTATTTCCTGTTTAATCTATCTAATCTGTCTTCAATCCAGCCCTTTCAACTCTTCCAGTAAGTTTCTGATATTTTTTACCGGATCTCCGGTGTATATGCTCCTGCCAGCTATTATGTAGTCCGCTCCCGCCTTAAGCGCTTCCCTCGCTTTGCCGCCCTGAGCTCCAACTCCGGGGGAAAGAACCTTTATTGACCTGCCTAAGCTTTTTGCTGTATTTTTTAAAGCTGAAATCCTCTCCACTCTCGTGGCCGGAGCTACTATTCCGTCGCAATCAGCTTTCACCGCCACTTCCACGAGTTTTTCCGCAACGGGCATCATGAATTCCTTCCCCCCCTCACTGCTGAGCTCGCAGACTGCGTAAACCTCTCCTCCGTACTCTCTCGCAACGCCAACAACGGCTCTCAAAGAGTCCGAGCCAACAAACGCGTGAGCAATCACAGCTCCCGCTCCTGCTTCAAAAGCGCATCTGGATATGGCAGAGCTTATGTGAGGCACGTCGGCAATTTTGAAATCTGCTATTACTTCTCCAAATTCAGAAAGCTTGGTTATTATTTCTGTCCCCTCCTTAAGAACGAGCGGGTAGTTTACCTTGAAGGCGTAAACATAGTCCGCAACCTTCTCCGCCACTTCTAATGCGTTGCTGCAATCCAAAGCGACGATAACCCTGGACTTGTTTGCCATTTTTTCACCCTGTATGTTTTATTTTTATTTAAATTTTCAAATTTTTATTTTTATTTAAATTCCGATCAAAGTTTACAGTTACAGCAAATACCGGTATCCAGAACCTAACACGATTTACCCTTTACGTAATTCAGCACGCTCTCCACATTTTTTTCTATGCCATAACTTCTTCTGAAGTACTCCAGCAGGTTTTTCAGGTCTCTTTCGAGCAGTTCGTTTGCAACCTCTTTTAGCTCCTCAAAGCTGAGCAATGAGTATTCTTCACTTTCCTCTTCAAGTACAATTGCCTGAGGAAAGTCTATTATCCAGATACCCTCCTCGCTCACAAGTATGTTGTACTGACTCAAATCCCCGTGAATAACTCCTCTTTCGTACATCGCCTTTACTTCCTCAAGAATCATGTCAAGAACTTCTTCGGGATTTTTCAACCTTACACGAAAAAGCTCCTTTGCCTCTATCAATTCCATCATGACAGCGTTTCCCTCCCATCCGTACGGTTTCGGGACGTTAACGTATCCAGCAAGTCTTTTCAGAGCTCTGAACTCGTTTCTCGCTGATCTAACAGTCAGAACGGTAAAGTGCAGCGTTCCGTAATCTCTCTTCTCTTTAACCTTTTTAAAACTCGTGTAACCGACCCTGTGAAATTTGAGAACGACCTCTCCGTACCTGTCGGAAATGGCGTTGTAAACCGTGCTTTCCTTGCCCTCGCCCATTTTGTTTCCTATCATTGAAATTAGACCTTTTTTTACGAATCTCCTTAAAGAGTAAAGTGAGAGTCCGAAGAGTGTGAATGCACACCCGTAGTAGCTCAGCTGTCTGGCTGTCAGTATCCTTTTTCCGGCGAGAGATCTGATTATCGCCTCGGCTTTTTCCTCCGGCATTCCGGCTTTTTTTGCTATCAGCTCTGACGGCACGTATTTGTAATCCCAGCTGTAGTGGAAAACGGCACTCAGTACTTTCCACTCGTTTTTGCTCATCCTGCTGTAGGTTTCCACGAGATCCATCAGTTCACCCTGCTGACACCGCTAATCGTTTAATCGTTTAAACACAGCAGGTGACCCATTTTCTCCTTTTTTGTTTTCAGGTAGCTCAGGTTTTCCTCTGAAGGTTCAACCTCTATTGCCTCTCTCGTTACCTTAAAACCGTACCTGCTCAGTTCCTCTATTTTGAGGGGGTTGTTTGTCATCAGCCTTATGGATTTAACTCCAAGATCCATCAGTATTTGAGCAGCTATCCCGTAGCTCCTGAGGTCGGGCGGAAATCCAAGCTCTATGTTCGCCTCCACAGTATCTTTTCCTTCTTCCTGAAGCCTGTACGCCATTAATTTGTTTATTAGCCCTATTCCCCTACCCTCGTGACCTCTCATATATATTAAAACGCCCTTGTTGGCCTTATCTATCAGCTTCAGCGACTTCTCGAGCTGCTCTCCACAATCGCACCTGAGAGAGTGAAATACGTCTCCGGTCAGACACTCGGAATGGATTCTGACTAACACATCTCCTTCGCTCACGTTGCCTCTAACGAGCGCCACGATCTCTCCAAGTGGTGTTTCGTATCCAACTGCCTTAAATGTTCCGTAAAACTTCGTTGGTAGGGTGGCTTCAACAACCCTCTTGACGAGCTTCTCTTTTTTGAGCCTGTACTCTATCAGCTCTCTTATTGTGAAAACGGGCAGATCAGCTTTTTCAGCAAATTCCAGAGCGTAATCTCTGTCAGCTAACTCACCCTCTTTTGTTGTCAGAGTTGAGTAAACAGCAAAGGGCTTAAATCCGATTGCCCTCGCGATGTCAACGCAAGCCTCTCCTACGTTGGGTCTCTCCAGAACTCCACCCTCCTTTGCTTCTTCAACGAATATTCTTCCCGGAAAAACAATTTCACCGGGCGTAACTTTCCCTTCAACGAGTCTTCTTATGAAGTCCGCTTTCTCCTTTGCAGAAGCCCCGTTTCTGCTCGAATCTATCGGTATCACGTCTCCTCCCAGATACCTGTTCAATCCAAGCTCCACAATCTTTTTCCACGGCATTGCCAGCCTTATCTCGTCGCAGTTTTTCATTATAAGTGCCACAAATTCTCGTGAAGCTTTCTCTGCAGGAATGCCGAGAACTGATTTCTTATCGTCAATAACAATAAACGGTCCGACCTTTGACCTTAAAAATTGAATTTTATCCTCAGTCTTCTCGAGCTTTGAGAGCATATACCTCGTGAACGAGTTAGCTATTTATAGCTTTTTACATCTGAGATTCGCCTCATAAACGATTCGTAAACGATGGTACCCGGCTGATGCCTGTATACAAGAGAACTTTCCACAGAATAATCTGCCCTCTTCCTGTTTTTTACTGAATAGCGTTGAACGCAGGAGAAGTATTTTTATTCCGGATTTCCACAGGAAATAAAGGGGCGTTATCAGCTATACCAATTCTCTTATATAATAAAACTTACCTGAACGATATATATCCAGCTAAATAAATATTTTGTCAAATGGTAAAGCTCTTAAAGTTGTTACTACCTCTGACCTTTGGTGGTGCCATGCCCAATATTTTCGAATCATTGATGTCATCTCCAAAAATATTCAGGAATAGAGATGTGCTCAGGCACTCCTACACTCCAGAACATTTGCCCCACAGGTCCGAGCAGATAGAGGAGCTCGCATCCATCCTTGTTCCGGCGCTAAAAGGTGAAACACCTTCAAACATCTTCATATACGGTAAAACCGGAACCGGAAAGACTGCGACCGTTAGATACGTTGGCAGGCAGCTCGAAGAGATGGGGAAGAAGCTCAAGATTTACTGCTACGTTCACTACTTAAACTGCGAGAGGATAGATACCCAGTACAGAGTGCTCGCCACACTCGCCAAAGTTCTGGGCAGAAACGTTCCCATGACTGGCTGGCCCACTGATCAGGTTTACGATGAAGTAAAAAACGCAATAGATTCGAAGGATCAGACCATAGTCATAGTCCTCGACGAGATAGACAAGCTCGTAAGAAAGGGAGATGAAGTCCTGTACAACCTTTCGAGGATAAACGGAGAGCTTGAAAGAGCGAGGGTTAGCATAATTGGAATTTCCAACGACCTCAAGTTCAAGAACTTTCTGGATCCAAGAGTTCTGAGCTCTCTGAGTGAGGAGGAGTTAATTTTTCCGCCCTACAACGCTGAGCAACTTCAGGACATTCTGGAGCAGAGGGCGGAGCTTGCTTTCTACGAAGGAGTTTTGGATGACGACGTGATTCCTTACTGTGCAGCCCTCGCAGCTCAGGAACACGGAGATGCGAGAAAAGCCCTTGACCTGCTCAGGGTGAGCGGGGAAATAGCTGAGAAAGAGGGAGCTGATAAAATAACGAGGGAGCACGTCAAGGAGGCCGTGAGGAAGATAGAAACCGACCATGTCGTGGAGGCCGTAAGGACATTGCCGACGCAGAGCAAGGCTCTGCTTTACGGCATGATTGTTCTGACTGAATCCGGAATCAGAAAGTTCACGACAGGGGAAGTTTACACTGTGTACAAGAACCTCTGCAAGAAAATTGGAATAGACTGTCTTACCCAGAGGAGAGTCAGCGATTTGATATCGGAGCTTGACATGCTTGGCATAATAAACTCCATAGTGATTTCCAAGGGCAGGTACGGCAGAACGAGAGAGATCAGGCTGGATGTTCCAATAGAACCAATCAGAAAAGTCCTTCTGGAAGACTACAGACTCAGCTCTCTTGCCGAAACCGAGAGTTTTGCTAAGAGTACGTCTCTCGAAGTGTTTGAAATTTAAGCTGGATTTGGCGTTTTGTGATTGGTATTTCGATATTTTTCGGCACGTTAAATTTTATTAACTGGATTTAAATCAGACACGCAATCCTGCAAAGCGGATTTCTGCGAGTCTGACATCTTCTCTCGTATTCACGTTCATAACTTCATTCACTGTCATTTCAACTTCTGGCTGAATGTGGTTCGGGTAAAACATCGTGTAGTAGCCATCCAGAACGTTTATTCCGACGTTTTTGCCCTCTCCATCTACGCAGCTTAATGCTGCGGAGTTACTTGAAACGTAAAACTCCATGACATCGCCCAGCACGCTTCTGAAAAACACGACGTCTGCCGAAATCACTAAGAGAGGAAAAGATAGCCTCTCTTTCCTCACAAACCACACCATGTCCTGTATGTATCCAAATCCCGGAGCCCTAACCACGTTAACGTTCATCCCTCTTAAATAACGCTCGGTTTCAGGTGTGTACTCTGACGTCAGCGCTACGAATTCGATTCCAGTTCTGTCAAGCTCGCGAATGGAGTAATCTATGAGCCTTCTCCCGCAAACTTCAAGCAAGGGCTTCTCTTTCACGCCTCTGAACGGAAGCTTCATTCTCTTTCCCCTTCCCCCGCACATCAGCAGAGCTAACAGCATAGGCACCACGCACAGGCAAAACACACAGCCACTGAAATGCAGTTTACAGCTCCGACAACATCTCCGTTCACACCACCAAAAGCTCTTTCTGAATAAACCTTCACGAGCAGGCATCCGAGCATTGAAGCCAGAAACAACTCCAGAAAGGGAAAGCTCAGGCTGTACTGAAGTGCGAGCATTAAAACACCTGCAAGAACTGAAGAGAGAGTTGCCCTTGCGTCTGCGAATTCCATCATGTACTTCCCCATTCCATCCCAGAGAGGTTTTGACGTTGACAGGGTAAGAAGCATGCAGCTCTTTGCCGATATTTCTGCGGAAAGAGCGGTGAAAAACAGGTACAGCGGACTCAATTTCCACGCCGTCAGTGAAACTGTTATGCACCAGAGCGTAAGCAAAACCGTGCCTCCAGCTCCTGTATTCAAATCTTTTAGCGCCTTCAGCTTTCTTTCACCGTGTGCAAACAGAGCATCTCCAAAGTCTGAAAGACCGTCGAGGTGATTTATTCCCTCAACTGCGAGAATTGCTAATGGAGCAAGGAAGCCGAGAGACAGAATGCCGAGAATGTAGCAGATAGCCCCGCAGATCATGCCAATTATAATACCAGCTAACGGCATCACGTAAACTCTGCGTCTGAAAGCTTCAAAACTTTCAGCACTTCTACCCACGGGAAACGTTGTCAGAAATCCGAGTGCACCTGCAATGCTGAGCACAGAAAGCACAGGACAGAACTTACCACAGCTTTTTTAATTTTTTGCCCTGTGTTACAGCGTTAATGACTGAAAATTTCATACACTAATCAAAACAGAACGGTGGATTCTCTCACCGACTTGTTAAAGGCTACTTCCCCAATACCCCGTATCTGCATGGATATGCTGAGCATTTCTCCGCTTGCGACTTTTTGAAGCTGTTCTGCGGCATGGATCGTTTCTTCAGCTAAAGCAACGTTGCTATTGACGTACGACTGGTAAGCGTTCTCGAACAGTCTCTTGGCTTCAGAAATGTCCGGTATATACGTCAAGAAACCCTCGGGGTTTACAGAAGCCTTGGTAGAGAAGCTGTAAACGAGATCAGCTATGTCCTCCATGTGCTTCGATACAGTCCTGACGCCGAGCACGTATCTGAGCTCGTCCCAGTTGGTCGGACAGGAAAACTCTCTCAAAAGCTTATTAGCCTTTCTGACGGCGAGCATGTATATCCTGTCCGCATCTCTCTCGAGTTTCGTTATGTCTGCGAACTCTCTTGAATCTCTTTTCTTCAGACCCTTCTTTAAAAGCTGGAACATGTTTGAGATTATCTGGGCAAAGCGGTTCATGGATTCCTCCAAGCTCGTCTCAGCTATGCATTTCAGGATTACCCTGTCCTCTCTGGCATCTATTATTTCCATCCCCATCAGGTTTCTCGCTATATCGCTGATTCTCGTAATGGAGCAGCTGTTAAAATTTCCCTCTACAACTATTTCGTCAAGACCCTGAACGTAAAGTGAGTGTATAAACCTCTTGAGAAAACTGTAATCGCATCTGTTAAGTTTTACTCTTCCTTTCAATGAGTGGGGCTGTTTTTTTGGATGAATTTTAATGTGATTAACGTCAACGTGGAGAATTAGTTCATCACCTTTTTTCAAAGAATTTGCAGCTATCCAGCTCTTTGGAAGGCTCACCATATAACTTGAGCCTCCTATGAGCTGGAGCTTGCGTATTTCCATATTTGTTTGGTTGAACCAACCAATTAAAAGCCTTTTGCATGGGAAAACAATAAATTAAAACAACTATTATAACTCAATTTTTTAATATATAATTAAATAAAAAAATTTAAAATTTAAACTACATCACGTACAAAAGAAATATCGTTTGCTAGACTTTTCGTAATGAATTTGTATTCTTTACATTTAAAACAGAAGTAAACTACTTGCATACGCAGTACAGTCGTTACGCTTACGTGTGCTGACTAAATCTACTATTTCGTATTACAGTCTAAATTTATTTCAACTACTTATTCGTTTCCGTGATACGTACAGTTTTCTGGAATTGTGAAGACATGAATCAAAACCGCTTAAACATGGAAAAGGTATAACTTTAGAGAAATCAAGGCGAAACTGAATGAGAATTGCACAAGTCTGTCCGGCTTTTTACCCACAGACCGGTGGAGTTGAAACTCACGTGTACGAGATATCCAAGAGGTTGGCCGGAGAGTTTGAAGTAGACATCCTCACGACAGTTCCCGTAACTCGTTTTAGAGAGATTAAAAAGGTGGAGGAAATGAACGGTTTCACCGTCAGAAGGTTCATGTCTTTTGCTCCTTTCGGGGCTTACTACTTTTCTCCAAGCCTGTACGGATATTTGAAGAAGAACGCCGGTGAGTACGACATCATTCATGCTCACAACTACCACGCGTTTCCAGCACTGTTTGCAGCGCTGACAAAGCGGAAGAAACTCGTTTTTACCCCGCATTACCACGGAAGGGGTGGAAGCTTGTTCAGGAGCTTTCTGCTGAAGCCTTACAGGTTTGCTGGATCGACGATTTTTAGAAAGGCCGAAGTCGTTGTATGCGTATCGGAATACGAGAAAGAGCTAGTAAAAAGAGACTTTGGCGTTAACGCTGTTGTAATTCCCAATGGCGTGGACATGAAAAAAATTAATGCTGCAAAACCTTTTAAATCTTTTGATAATTTTATTTTATATGTTGGTAGAATAGAGAAATATAAAAATTTAGATGTGCTTGTCAAATCCATGAAGTATCTGGCT